>PKCN01000440.1 GCA_002862205.1 Planctomycetaceae bacterium
CACAGCGAAGCGTCGCCAGATTGCGACTCAAACGAAAAAAAGCCCGCAATTCTCTACTGAACTGCGAGCCTTCTTTCCAAGTCGGGGCGACACGATTCGAACGTGCGACCTCCTGCTCCCAAAGCAGGCGCTCTAGCCAGGCTGAGCTACGCCCCGATTCACATCAGAGAGACGCCTACACCTGCAAACAGGTATGTTGGGAAAGACGCCTCAGTGATTTCTTCGGTGATCGAAGAACGCGTAAGGTAGCGAACAAATCGAAATCGCGAAAGGTTCACTCCGCCGTTTTTTTCCGTGGCCGCCAAGAACGCCCAAAATACCAGCCACTCTCACGCCTGACATCGACAGAAAATGCTTGTTACCTCGTAAAAACGCGGTTTTTCCACCCCACAAATGCTCGACCGGCCATGGGCAAGACCAACCTTGTTCCGGAAGATTCTGCCCGAGCCACCCCAGCACTCGATTCTGGCGATATCGACCAGCCCAAACCAGCAGCGTTCAATGCTGGAGTGAGCAAATGAACCCGCTCTCTTGCAGCCCCAACCAGAACAAGCCACGTCAGGCAATGCAGCTAACGACCGCATTGACCAAACCCGAAACCAGTCGCCCCAATCCCCGGTCCCCCTTACCGTCGCGAGCATTCAAAAAGACCTGATGGTTTGAATGAAGGGAACAAGAACACCTACCATCAGCGAAACGCACAACAGCGTCATCACAGCGGAACGCCGACCCAACTTTCGAGAAACAAAAAAACCAAATATCACAGGCAGCAGTGGGTACATGAGTAGATTCAGCAGCCCCCATTTCGTATTTAAACGAAAACCAGCAACGATGGTCCAAACCCAGGCAATGAAATTCAAGAAAACGGCGAATGCGATCGCCAATCCCCAGCCCATCATGCGAAGTACTAATGTTGGGTCAATGCCCTCATTAAAATCATTCGTCTGACCTTCTGATCTTCCTTCCAGCTGATCTCGAATTGAAACACGCCTTTCACGCACGAAGTTCTTTAGTGAGTATCCCTTTCGATCAGAATCCTCAACGGTGATCGCAACGTCCATGCGTAACCTGGCCCCTTCATCAAGCGCAGGCTGCGCAACGGCTGCCATTTCGTCTAACTGATCAAGCCACTTTTTTTCCGCGAAGACAGAATCCAACAACTGCTCCACTCTTGCCAGATAAGCCTTTCTTATCTCAGGCATCTTCAACATCCGTTCAATCAGACGATTTTTCCCGTATCCGATTTGCGGTTGATTGATACTGTGCTGCAATCGAGATTCAGGCGTCCCAATGATTTCGAGCGAGCCAAACGAATGATCCAGGTCCCAGGGTATGAGTATTACCTTGTTTGTCTCCGGACTGAGATAGGCGTAGTAGTTCTGACTCCCTCCCAAAAAACTGTCCAGATTTGACAAGATGGTATTCACCGCCAGGAACGACAAAAAATTATCAATGTCCAGATACTCTTCAATCTGAGATTCGAATTCCTCCCGGTCACTCTTGTGAATCAGCTTGGCAAACTCAATGATTCTCTGCTGCTGCTCCGGGCTTGAATTGGTCTTGGGATTGTAGAAGGACTCGTAAGCATCCCACGTCTCACCCAGATAGGGAAACGCGGTAAAGGCACTCGGCTTAACCAGCAACCCTTCAGACTCACCAAAAGCCCGCTGCAAAAACTGCTGATCAACTTGTTCAACTACCGAATACAAGCCGCTCCGCTTGACTCTACCATCGATGTCGATCGCTACTGAAGCCCAGCCTGTCAGCGGGCACCGTACGCCAACTTCCCGAAATAGCTGATAAGAAATAGCTTCGCGGAGCATGGATGGGTCTGAAGCACAATTCTGCAAGTTAACTTTCTTCATACCTTTGAAGTTCAAATCATCCTGATACTCATTGAAGTCAATCTTGAACGAATACTTGCCCAACGCCCTTCCGCTCAAAAAGCTTCCATTCCCTTTGTACCGAACACCCACATTGGAAATCGGTTCACCATCAATCACGAGATCGGCTTTGCCGTATTGATGATTCAGACCCAGGTAGCCACCTAATCCAGGCCGATCTTCATCGCCGCCACGGAACTCCTTGCCCTGACTGGCGTCCGAGATAATTTCCCCAAAGGCGCGGCCAATATCCCAGTCAATGTCCTCCGATGGCTGCAACTTGCTCCACTCTCCTTCTGTGAATTGCAAGGTGATTTCGGAGACACGATCGGGTTGAAAAAGAGGGTGGGGACCCTCAATGGTTTGGGCAACAACGATTGATGAAGTTGTCCCTGCCACCGGGACCAGGCAAACGCACAGCAGCAGAAGACGTAAACTCATAATGCACCAATTCAACCTGTATTGAAGTCAGGAAGATTGTCGACTTCCTGCCGACCTCGGTCAACTCACTGGCTGTATTAATGTGTATCCAGACCCTACCGAAAACAAGTTACTCGTTGCCATGAGTGTGTGGTTGCCATTTCCCGTGGTCCAGCAATGGTTCTTTTTTGGTTTCTCGTCACGAACCAGATTCTCCGAAACTCGCCTGAGGAGTGTCCCGCCCGCTTGACCATACCCTTCTGGAGGCAGACTCAAACTCTCGTTTGCAATTTGGGTAGCCCTCACGAGTATCCAAATGTCGGATTGATGTCGCACTGGTGTCGCTTTTCCTGACCCAACGAAGCAGTGATCGATTTTCCATGCTCGTTGCACGCACTACTGCCTTTTGAGCTGCCAAAGTACCATCATCAGCAACAAGTCGTTTGATTCGAGTAATCAGCATTCCGGATATTCTGACGATCATCCGCTATGCTGATCATGAGTGGTGAACAACCGATCAAGACGTTCTGTCAGTTACTTCAGGCTGTTGTCCTGCGATGCCAGTGCACAAACTGCCAGCACGGCACCTTGGCGATTTCATTCTGACTCCTATTTCCAACAATGCTGAACCCACAACAGGAACCTGACTTGATGACAATCGCTCGACATCAACACTGGATTGGCGGCACGGAAACGGGTTCCAGCAATGGTGAATGTTTTGCAGACCTCAATCCGATCGACGACTCACTGTATGCACACGCAGCCCGTGGCACGGCGACAGATATTGAACAAGCCGTTCAGGCAGCGCATGCAAGTTTTGCGACGTACGGGAAATCGTTACCCAAAGAGCGTGAAGGCTGGTTACTGCGAGCGGCTGATCTTTTGGAAAGCAAGTCGAGTGACTTCGTCGACATTCTGGTGGACGAAGTTGGCTCCCCGTTACTGAAAGCTCAGCGCGAAGTGGAAACCTCGATAGGTATTTTGAGGTCGGCAGCGGGCGCCACTCGTCATCTCGCCGGCAAGACGTTGCCCACGGATGTTTCCGGGCGACTCAGCATGAGCATTCGCCGCCCTTTGGGCGTCATTGCGGGGATCAGTCCGTTCAATGTTCCCCTGATCAAAAACATCAAACACTCTGCCATGCCGCTTGCCACCGGCAATACGGTGGTCCTGCTGCCCTCGGAGCATGCGCCGGTGACAGCATTGAAGGTAGCGACGTTGTTCGCGGACGCCGGATTTCCAGCTGGATCTTTCAATGTGGTCACAGGATTCGGAGCCGAAATTGGTGACACATTGACGTGCCATCCTCTGGTACGGATGGTTGGATTCACAGGGTCCAGTCGCGTTGGGCATCACATCAGCACCTTGTGCGGCGAGCGTGCCAAGCGTTACTCGCTGGAAATGGGTGGCAAAAATCCACTCGTCATCTTGAAGGATGCAGAGATTGACAAAGCGGTGCAGGGCAGTGTGATAGGTTCGTTTCTTTATCAGGGACAAATCTGCATGGCATCAAGTCGGATTTATGTAGAGAAACCGGTTTACGATGAATTCCAGACCAAGTTCCTGGCAGCAGCAAGGCACTTGGGAATGGACGACCTGCGCAGTCCATCAACCATGATCGGACCCATCATTCACGAAACGCAACGCGCCCGCATCAAGGAACATTTGAAGGACGCGATCAGTAAGGGTGCCAAACTGCTGTGCGGTGGCAATTGGCAGGGCAACCGCTGTGAACCGACTGTCCTGACTGACACCAACGCTCATATGCAGATCAGCCACGAAGAGACCTTTGGCCCCGTCACAGCGCTCCATTGTGTCGATTCCGCCGATGATGCTCTGAACCTGGCCAATGATTCCAACCTTGGACTGAGTGCTTCGGTGTACACGACCAATCTTACGCAGGCGATGCGGTTCGCCGAAGAACTCAAAGCGGGAATGGTGCATGTCAACGGGACCACGATTCAGGATGAGCCGCACATTCCGTTTGGCGGCGTCGGTGACAGCGGATTCGGACGTGAAAGCACGGACCCCGATCTTTCGGAGTTCACAGAATGGAAATGGGTGACATTCCAACACAACTGAAGTTCTACCGCGATCTACACGGCTCAGTTGGCTGAATCGGTGACCCGAGGCAACCAGACTCGCATGCTTCCGCGACCTCGATTGGAATACAAGTAGTACGGAATCAGCCTCAAGCCAACATCAGGTGTGCCTGCAACCGCACTGGTTTCTACCAGCGTCACCGCCCCACCCAACAACTTGTCGTTCCATTCAGCCTTGAGTCTGGTAGTGTCAGCCACTTTCCACTGCGCCGCATCTGAGACGTTGTCCTTGAACTCTGCACAATAAACCAAGGGACCGCGTTCAATCGCCACCCGACCTTTATCCGCGGTGGCACGCGGGTGCGCGATGACTCTGCGGATACGCATTGGCAACACCAACCGAATCACGTCATTCTTTTTCCATTGCCGCCGTACTGCGACATAACCATCCCGAATCTGGACTGCCACGGGACTGCCATTCACGTCCAGCTTGATTGGCAATTCTGGTGAATCAATGTAACGGTACAGATTTCCGGGCATCGGCTGATTGCGGGCCCAACCTGGAATCCTCAATTTGATTTCGAATTCAGCAGACTGTTCTGGCACAACCGTAATCTGGATGTCTCCATCCCATGGATACCGCGTTTCCTGTTTAATAACAATCGTATTGGCCCCCATCAACAACTCAGCACGACTGTCAAGATATTGGTTCACTCGGATCGTATTTTCACTTTGGCTGTAAGCATAACCACCAATGGAAGAAATCACGCGAACAAGATTTGAAGGACAACAGGCACAATCGTGTCCCGGCCACGGCCACCGCTCGCGACCACCTGTTTCCAGCGGATTGGTGTAGTAGTGCCGATCACCTTCAACGGAGAGAGCACTCAGCATGTTATTGTAAAACGTCCGCTCAATCAGGTCGGCGTACTTACTTTCTCCTGTCATCAGGTGAAGCCGATGATTCCACATTGCAAATGCGATCCCTGAGCAAGTCTCGGCATAGCACCCATTGCCAAGTTCATAGTCACCCGCAAAACCTTCAGGGCCGCCCGGCTGGCCAATCCCGCCTGTCAAATATGTCTTTCGATTGGTGATATTGTCCCAAATTCGAAACAGGGCATTAGCGTAGGCTTCATCCTGTTCCCGCATGGCAATGTCAGTTGCCGCGCAATACAGATAGCCTGCCCGCACTGAATGCCCGACCCCACTCTCCTGTTCGATGAAACGTTGATGATCCTGGCTGTAGGTTCCATAGCGACGCAGCCGATCGGTTTTACCTCGCTGGTCAATGAAGAATCGAGCTGTCGTCAAATAACGTCTTTCACCGGTCACATCAAACAACCGAAACAATGCCAGCTCGATTTCCTGATGCCCGGGTGCATCTTTGCGTCCCTGGGGACCGAACGTTTCACAAATCAGATCGGCAAAACGAATCGCAACCTCAAGCAGGTTTCGCTTTCCCGTTGCCTGTTGATAAGCGATTGCAGCTTCGATCAGATGCCCTGCACAATACAACTCATGCATGCTGCCCACATTCGACCAGCGTGCCTCGGGACGGTGTTTGGGCAACGAATAAAAAGTAAACAGATAGCCATCGTCCCACTGGGCAGCCGCGATCAGATCAATGACTCGATCCGTGTAGGCCTCCAATTTTGGATCAGGATGATTCTGAAGTGAGTTGGCAGTGCCTTCAATGATTTTATAAACGTCGGAATCATTGAAAAAAGTCCCAGTAAACCCGCCCTTCATTTGCCCCGCTGCTTTGGCAAAGTTATCCAGCCTTCGTGAGGCCTCACCATTGGCCTTCGTAGACGATTCACAGCGCCCCCAAACGTGTGGCAGGCTGACCTTGCGATTGACATCCATCCGTTCCCGCCAGATTCCTGCCGTCACCGTCACTTGATCAAACCGAACCGGCTTCACAAATTGAGCCGGATTGATATACCGAGGCCAAGCCGCCTGCTGGCTCTTTGACGCCGCAGGGGAATCGTTCATCTGGTACTGGTTTGCCTGATACTCAACCGACAGGTCATCAATCAGCAGCTTGCCATTGCCTTGAACACCTATCGTCAGGCTACGGATGTGATCCAACCTCAACGTCGGATTGGACTTCAGAAGCAGTCGCAAATCCACATCCCAGCGGACCCATTTTTCTGACAGTGCAGACAAATTCCCCGGGTAATCGATCTCGGCTCGTTGCCTTCCCCATTCCCGATCTTCGCAGGCCAACCAGATGTTCGACAGTTGCGAGGCGGTGTCAGCTCTCAGGTACAGACGGAGAAAGCGAAAATTGTAGGTCGAACTCAACCAATCCTGCGGCTGCTCAAACTTGATTGTCGCCTGCACCTCGCCACGATCGCCAACTGCCAACCCCAGCGACTTGCTCGCGTCACTTCCACGTCCTCTGTCCAATTCCATCGCCGCATCACCAACCACTTGCCACTTCGCTCTCAAAGCTTCACCTGAAGCAAACGAGTCAAAATTTTCAAGACTGCGATCATATACGGTAAAACTCCAAACTTTCCCTACCGCGACTTGCTCGCTCGCGACCGCATCGACCCGCCAATAGAAGACACGTCCATCATCGAGACGATCCACCTGCTGTTGCATGACATCGTTGGCAAACCGACCTTGATAGACACCGCCGGGAGACTCAGGATTGGCTTGGCTGACTTGCTTCCGTGACGAGCCGAAATAAAGATCATGGTGAGTTGCTTGATGGCCGGGAATCCACTTCAATGCAACTTTGGGGGGCAAGCCGACCTTCTGGTCTTGCGGGGCAACCACTCGTGCTTGCTTGACCGGTGCGTTCAATTCCAGCGAGAAGTCATCGAAACTGACTTGCCCCTGTTGATTGCTATAAGTTGCCTGAAACAGGCCCACCTGAAGCGGAACGTTGACCAGATCACTTCGCTCAAAAGGCGATCCATTGAGATCCTGCCAGCTTTTCCCATCGTTGCTGTGCCGCAAGAAAAAGAGATTGCCCTTTCGTTCCATCTGCAAGAATCGATCTGCATTTGATCCCTGACCATTGCTGCCTTTTTCTGCCCGGCGGCCATTGTCAGCCATCCGAGCATAGATTCCACCATGAATGGGAAAGTAGTCCACGCTGATCCAGTCTTCCCCCTTGCCGGCATCCAAATCATTGGCCACGCGTGCCATGATTCCGCCGTTATTGTAGGACAGCGATTGATAGTCCGCGATTCGCACCGTGGCTTTGAAATCTGTGGTCACATTTTTGTAAAGCAGTGGCCCCAACGGATTCCAAGCCTCCTGGTAACGCCCATTGGTGGACTGCAGACGCAAGGTTCCATCTGCAATTTCGATACGATCTGCCGTCTCACTTTCCCCAGAGCCCAGAAAACCGTCCCAAGAGGTTTCCGCAACACCATCGATCAGAAAATCGTGGGAGTTTTCAAACGAGTCACTGAATTTAGTCAGCTGGGCGTACAAAGGAGTTGCGCAGCACATGCCCACCCATGCGATGAACCCGAGTGGACACCGGAGAGTTCTGGATTTCGAACACAAAAATGACATTGGCAGTCGCATTCTGAAAACAGGAAGCCGTTAATCGACGATGGGTTCTGAGGCACACCTGATCAAAGAAGCCACGATCGAACGTATTGAATGTTGCCGACATTCTAACGTTGTTTTCCACCGAAGAAGGCGCATCTGTAGAAGCAATTCAGAGCGGACCGCCATGGCCAAGACTGACATCGATCAGCAGCAATCAGAACAGGATGGAATTCCCGCATCCACCATGTGCTTAAAGATTTTTAGTAAAGACGCGGTAAACTTTGTCACGCTGACATCCTGCCGACTCCATGATGCCTCGCATGGGCGAGTTGGTTTCGAGGATCCATGACATTTCGCAATACCTTGCCCCCGCCGGCATGTACTCTTTTCGCAGGGTGTCGATCAGCGCGAGCGAAACTGCGGCGCCCGCTCTTGTTCGCTGAAACTTCTTCCGAACACCCATCAGGGGCACGCGGACAGTATCACAGGTAGAGAATTTGAGCCGCATCAAGAGTCGCAACCATCCGAAAGGAATGAGGCGTCCATCCAGATCCGGTAAAAACTCATTGATGTTGGGCAACACGACAATGAACCCAGCAAGTTCACCGTCGATTTCACTCATCAAAACAGCCCCTCGATCAAGCACCTGCCGCATCTGCTTGATCAAGTGATCGACTTCGGCATCAGTAGGAGGGACGTATCCCCAGTTATCGCACCAGGCGTCCCGAAAAATATCAAGCACATTGCGCAGCTCTCGGTCGTAGTCTTTTCTGGCAACCGCTCGAATATTCATATTCATATCGTTGGATGCCCACTTCATGATTTTCTCGATCCGATCACTGAACGGCTCGCAAATATCTTTATAGTAGGCAAACAAATCGATCTCTTTACGGAAACCGGCCCGCTCAACCAGCGTTTGATAGTAGGGCAGGTGGTGTCCCATCATCAAACAGGGTGGTCGTGCAAATCCGTCGACCAGCATGCCGATTTCATCATTGATGGAAAGATCAATTGGCCCCATCACGCGATGCATATCACGCTTGCGGAGCCATGCTGAACCAGCCTCAAACAAAGCATCAGCGGTCTCCTGACGATCTTCGCATTCAAACATGCCGAAGTGCCCAGTTCCTGGTTCCTGATACTCCTGAACCAGTTGGCAAACCTGGGTTGAAATGCGTCCCACAGGCTGACCATCTCGTTCGGCCAGGAAATAAGCTGCATCCGCATGCTCAAAATACGGATTGTGACGAGGCGAAAGCCTTTCTTTGACTTGCTGCAGCAAAGGCGGCACCCAAGCAGGATCACTACCGTACAACGCCCAAGGAACGCGTAAAAAGCGTTTCAAGCCGCGAGAATGATCCACCTGCGTCAATGTCAAACCATTCATGAATTCAAGACCCGCGGCATCTGGAACGGGCACATCAGATGGAACAGACTGACCACTTTACCCACAGGCCCATACCCGACCCGCGGGTCGTCAAAATGGGTGCTGAGATGTATCGCGTGCAATTTGAACAATTGAATGTCTGACAATTTGGAAGTCATGAAATCTGTCGACATCACAACAAAGATGGCGATTCACACGATAAGGCTGCGGAACGACGAGGCTGAAGAACGACAAAGCTGCGGATAGAGGATATCGGTACCCAACACCGCAAGAGCATCATCAAGCCCAATGGTAGTGCAATCTTGAAGCGATATGGGTCCCCCAATCGGTGAAAGCGTGAGTGTAACGTGTCGCCCCTTGAGAACACCAGTGATTTAAGAAGCAAAACCAACGGAACACGTCCCAACCTTTCCCGTCCCAGGCTCTCAAGTGTGCCCGCCGTATCCTACGGTGTCGGCCAGTTTGACTCATTTCGACCCCCCAGCGTCACATTCAACGGTTTTATTTTTAGAAAACGTTGAAAACCGGCCTCAAGGCGACCACACAACATCCTTGACTCGATCGAGCCCAACCGTACCGCGGCGCAACAACCGCGAGGTTGCGAGCGGGGCAAACGACTGGAAACCTCAAACCTGATCACCCTCTTGACCGCTCCCTGATTGCCCCTGATTGCCACATCAGAATTAAAATCGCTTTTGTTATCTCTGGGGCACCTGCCTGCGTGACGTTGCGGTCGCGTCTTTCGGTCGCTTGCGACTATATTTTTGCTAACAGCCCACTGGCTCAGTGAGCCCATATCGATGCCCCTTGGGAAATCACGCCAGATGCCGCCTTCTATAAAACAACGTTCGCTCCTGCTACGGGTGTTCATCTGGCTGGTCGTTACCGCCGCTTTAGCAACCGTTGCAGCGGTTGTGTTGGAGTGGTTTCAATTTGCCTCATCACAGCCTGATGAACTACTGGATCGGCGTGCTTGGCGGATTGCAGCCTTGTTGACCCTGAATTTGTTCCTGACCATTCTGATTGCCACCGCATGCGCGTTTTATTTCTGGCTGCGACTTTCCCAATCCTTACCAGATCTTCAGGGCTGGCATTTACAAAGCCCAGAATCAGAGTTCCGTGCCAAACATGCCAAAAGGAATTACGACTGGGACGATTACCTGGCACAGGAAGAACAGATTTTCAAGGAACTGGACGCATACATGACGGACTCATGGTCGCTGCAAAGCCAAGGCGCCTACAACCGCTTCAACAAGGATTCCATATGCAATCCCACATCGATTCTCGATCACAATTGGAATCGCAGTCGAGTTCTTGAACACGACAACCCGGTGGGTGGTGTGTTACTGGTTCACGGTCTGAGCGATTCACCCTACTCTCTACGGAGGCTGGGGGAACGACTGCATTCTGAAGGCTACACCGTGATCTGGCTACGAGTTCCGGGGCACGGAACAACCCCTCATGCCCTGGCTGAAGTTTGCTGGGATGACTGGACGGAAGCAGTCAAAATCGCAGTCAGGGGACTACGCTCAAAACTTCCTGACAACCTTCCACTCTTTCTTGCTGGCTATTCCAACGGCGGTGCATTGAGTGTGCACTATACCTTGTCTGCTCTGGACGACGAAACACTTCCGAAAGTGGCGGCCATTGTTTTGATCTCTCCGATGATTGGAATCAATCCACTTGCGAAAATCACACGCTTGTCCACAGCCGTTGGACTGGTCTCCCGAAACGAAAAGACCAACTGGTCGCACATTTACGCGGAGATCGATCCCTTCAAATACAGTTCGTGGCCGATGAACGCCAATTCGCAAGCGTGGTCGACCACTCAAGGCGTTGAGAAAAAACTTGCAGCTTTGCAGAAAGCAGGGCGCATGCATGAAATGCCTCCGATTCTTGCCATGCAATCTGCTGTTGATTCAACGGTGAGTGTGCCAAGACTCATCACAGCCGTATTTTCCCGACTGCAGTCAGAGCAAAGTGAACTGTTCCTGTTCGATATCAATCGCGTTGACAACCTCAGCAATCTGGTCAACTTTTCGTTCGAGAAAAATGTGCTTCCCTCATTGCAGCAGGGCAACCGGCCTTACCGCCTTTCGGTCCTTCGCAATGGTGAAGAGACAAGCGAACAGATGGTGCTCGAAACACATTCAAACAACCAGACGCATGAAAAACCAGTTCAGGAATGCTGGCCGGATGGATTCATCTCACTGTCCCACGTCGCGATTCCGATCGCCCCCGATGATCCTGTCTACGGCGATGCGGCACATACCGCCGGCCTGTCTCTGGGCTGCATCAGCATGCGTGCCGAGCCGAGCGCTTTGATGATCCCCAGCACGCTGTTTGTGCGTTGCCGGCACAATCCATTTTATGGACTCATGGAAAATCACATCCTCGATTGGATGACATCCAACCATTCGACTGCAAACACGTTAAAACATGCCACCCGCGAACCCGACCTGACATCCCAGTGAACCGCTGCGCCGACCCCATGGCGTTGAAGACGTTTTCCAAACCGCGATCATGCGGCGACAGTCCGAGCTCTCTGCATGTCTCGAACCATTGGAAAAAAGCCTGCACTTGAACTTCCCATGACAACCGATCTCTCAAAATTGCCCGCAAGAGCTGAGAACTCTGCTCTGCTGAAATCTACCCGCTGTGGAGCCCCCGTCGTTGGAGCACCCGTCGTTGGAGCACCCGTCGTTTACAGGCACAATCCAGCCCGTGTCACAACTTCTGGTTCAGAAAAGCCGCGAGCACCGCAAATGCTCAGGGCGCCACCTGCGATTCACCACCATCACGCGTGATCATGGCATCAAAGGTCTTTCGGTCCAGCGGCAACTCGATCGCTTTTGAGGATCCATCGCCCATCAACCAAATCCCCACATCCTTCTCTTCCATCAACTGAATCGCGTTAAAAGCCTCGTCGGGAGTCAATTCATTTGTCGAACGCCAATCAACGAGCCGAGCTGGAATTTTCACAGCCATGACGGTATTGGCTAACCCATCTGACACCTCCGCGAAACGAACGACCTTGTTCGGAACCGGGGAGAACATCCCATTGGGTGAAACAATCGCAAAAACATTCGTCTCGCCAGGCGTGACAGGATCAATGGGCAAAAGGCCAAACGGAGCCTCGGAAGGAGCCGTCTCCGGGGTCCAGCCACTGGCTGGATTCATACCCTCAAAGCAAGGAGCCGCTGCAATCCGCCATGTGCTCACCACTTTTCCGTTGTCATCGGTGGTCAGCGTACAAGGTAGTTGTTTGTATTTAATGTGATAATTATGGAGGGCCAGTCCGACCTGTTTCATCTTATTCTCTCTGCTCACACGCTCCGCAGCCGCTCTGGCACCACCAACAGCGGGGATGAGAAGTGCAATGAACAGACCTCCACACAACAGCACGACGAGAACGGCTCCGACAGCCAAGCCAATCAACAGCTTGACCGCTCCACCACTCTGGGGAACATTGCTCGGCACAGGAGCTGGCTCTGAATAGGGTGATGATTGCTGGGGTGAAACATCAGACATGAGATTTTCTTTGCGATAACCAAGCGAGACAGTGAACAAAGTTAAGAACCACATTTCTCAAGAAGTCGAGAATCTAGCATATCAAGCAAACTCACCCTCAAACACCTTTGCCTGTCCCGATTTCACTGTTTCTGCACCGATGCACTGTTTCTGCACCGATGCACTGTTTCTGCACCGATGCACTGTTTCTGCACCGATGCACTGGGCCTGACACGAACACTGGGCCTGACACGAACACTGGGCCTGACACGAACACTGGGCCTGACACGAACACTGGGCCTGACACGAACACTGGGCCTGATCGATTTCGAGAATGCACGCACCACTCAGACAGTGGTACCCTACAGCGCACAGCACATGGACAGCAGGCAATCGCAATTTTCTGAGCGATTCCGACACCAAGACGAAGCACCCAACTTCGGAGCAAGAGTGAACAAGACTACCATTCCCTTTTCATTCGTTGTGATGACACTTTCACTCGCGTGTGTGTCCTCCTCTACCGCGACCGCGGAAACCCCGCAAACAAAAAGTAAACTGACCGCAAAACAGCCACCGGTTCTGCGAGTCGCTGAAGGCCTCAATGCCGACGGATCATTGGTGAAACACTATCAACGTGGCCTGCGGTACGCGGTCAAGTACTTTGGTAGCCATGGACCTTATTACGTCTATTTGCTGGGCCCTGACAGCGAGCAGAGTGTGCGTGAAATCTATCGTCAACGGGCAATCAGTCGAATCAACCCAAATTCACCACTATCAACAGGGCAACAGATTCAAGCGTTTCTGCGACAACCAAACGTGGTCGCAGAAATCAAAGCTGTTTTATCTGGGCAGGCAGAAGGCGGACTCACTTGGACGCAAGAGCCCCCCGTCCTGTACGAAGACGTCACCACCAACGCGAAAATGCGTGAGCGTGATCCAATTGAAAACACGTGGGGTGCTCTGCATGAGTATCACCATGTTTTCCAGATGTCTCATTGCGACACCACGCAAAAACGAACCTCTGACAAACACATCAACTCATGGATGGCCGAGGGGATGGCAACCTACAGTTCGGCCAAATTCATGGAAAACATGGGGCTTGTTGATTTCAGACGCTACATGCTGCAACTTCGAAAAACCGGTGGCAACATCGGTCGTCCGAGCATTAACGAATTTTTATCCAACACAAAAAACTGGCGACTGGCAGATGAAACTTACTGGGATCGCGGCGGAGCCGCACAGGTGTACTATATGCTTGGTGCCTGGGCGACTGCCTACCTGATTCATGTGCGGGGTGTGGATGAAGCAGTCGTGCTAAGAGACTGGTATCTGGACATTCCCCGGATCGGAAAATCTGCAGCGTTCAAAAAACACATGGGCTTGTCACTCGCTGACTTCTACATCAAGTTTGACTCTTTCATTCGCCAACCAGACACTCAGGTCATGAAGATACTCCCGCGGCCTGAGAATGCTCGATGATTGCACGTTCAGTGCAGAGAAACGTTTCTCCAAAACGTAGCACTGCCCATCCCCGCCGACTGCACTTGCTCCCAAAACGCTTTTACCAGCACTGAATGCTGAGCCACAAAACACTTCCATCAGCCCTCAATGCAAATGGCTCGGGCATCTCAAAAAGCGGGCAATCAAAGGGATCGGGATGCCAAGCATCCCGACTTGTTGTGCCCGAGACAGAACATAATCAAGACAAGACTTCGCAAGATCTTGCAACGCACTCTGCGTCACCAGTTCTGCTGGCAACCCTCCAATCGTTACTCCACGCCCATTTCTTTCAACAGATGGTTGGCACCGAAAACGTTACCGGTGATCCACAACGCATAACGGATATCAACGCCAATCGATCGGCTGTAGGACTCGTTCCATGCAAAATCATTGATGGTAGCCTCAAACGCGCGGTCAAAATTGACTCCGACCAGCCTTCCTTCCCCATTCAGAATAGGACTACCCGAATTGCCTCCCGTGGTGTCTGTGTCGTACAGAATCCCTGTCGGAACATCCTTTAATTTGGGATGCATGAACTTCCCAAAATCTCCTTGGCTGTGTTTTTCAATGATGGCACTTGGTAAAACGAAAGGTTCCACTCCAGTTGCTTTGGCGACAGCTCCGCCCAAGGTTGTGATTGGGAATTTGTAGACCGCGTCCTCCGGAGAATATCCTTTGATGTGACCGTAGGTCAGTCGCAGGGTGGCATTGGCGTCAGGCACGAACTTCTGTTTCAGAAATTCCTGTTTGACCGTCACGAGGTCGCCATAGAGTTGGTCAAGTTTTCCCTCACGCGATTTGGACTGCTCTCGCAATTCCAGATACTTTGGGTACAGTCCAATGATGGCAGCGAGTGCCGGATCATTCATGGCCGCGAGTTGTTCGGGGGTTTTGTCAAAACATGCCTGAATGAACTCAGGGTCACCGAGCGACGTCTTGCTGTACAGTTCGTCGAGCGAATCTTCGCTGGGCAGCAGGGCTGCGAGATCTCGTGTCTTGTCACCAGCTGCCCTGAGGCGTCTCAACAACTCTTCCAGAATGACTCGATCCGTCGGCGCGTGGTAGTCCTTAACCGCAAGCATGAGACGACGGCGTGTCAGATCAATATTCCGATCCATGTAAGGCGTCTCACGCTCCAAGTCGTCTTTTTGCCGTTCAACTGCGCTATCGTAAATCGCAAAGGCAAAGTACATCAGCCGACTGGCCGAACGAAGACTCTGGACATCCAATTCGTGCTGACTGGACTCCATTTCGGCGTAAACGGCAGCGATGTCTTTCAGCAAATCACCATATTTTTCGCGCCGCGCGTTCTCCGAGTTGATGAACGTTTGCAGTTCAGATTCGGCCGCAGACCTGGTGCCCACAATGTCCTTGCGCACCAATCCCTTGAGCTGACCACGCGAGCGTTTTTCGACGTTTGCCAGCCCCTTCATACGAGAGGAAAGTTTCAGCGCGATGGCTCGATCGCCTTTGCCCGCCTGCTGCATTTTTTCGATCTGCCACTGATATAGATCAACCACGTATGGCAACCGCACATCTTGTTCGTAGCTCAGAAAGCTCGCTGTTTTATGCCGGGCAGTACGACCTGGGTACCCAATCAGCATCACATAATCACCTTCGTCCACCCCCTTGGGCTCGACCTGAATGAATCGCTTTGGCTGGTAAGGCACGTTGTCTTTTGAGTACTCAGCGGTTGAACCGTCCGGGGCAACGTACGCCCGCATGAAAGAAAAATCTCCGGTGTGACGGGGCCACTCCCAGTTGTCAACCTCGCCACCAAAGTTGCCGACGGAAGCGGGCGGGGCAAAAACCAGCCGAACATCCTGGATGTACGTGTACAGAAAAAGCACATAGGTTTTTCCGGCAAACATCTCCGCTACCTCAGCACGTTGTCCCAGATGTTTCTTCTCCGCAGATTTCTCAAGCTCTTTTTGACGCTGCTCGATTGCCTTCGTACGCTCCGTGTAACTCATTCCCGGTGTGATTGCGGAGAGCACTTGATCAGAAACATCTTGAAAGGACTCGGTGATCCGCACGGTGTATCCCTTGGCAGGAATCTCATCACCGAGATCACTGGCATAGAAACCATCCCTCAAGTAATCATTGGTAGTGGAGCTTGAGCTTTGAATCGCGCGATAGGCACAATGATGATTGGTAATGATCAAACCATGAGGGGAAACAAAAGAACCAGTGCAACCATTGACCTTGCAGATGCCGTCCACAAGGCAAGTTTTCTCAGCATTGAAAACTTCTTCCGGGGTGAGCTTGAGACCCTTGTCGGCCAACCCCAATCCACCCACTTCACTGATGGGATACATACCTTCCTCAGCGCGGGCCAAAGCGACGGTGGCAAGAAGCAGGAACAGGGTAAAGAGTGACAGCTTCATGTTGAATTCCGGAAGATAGCCCAAAGGTTACAAAGTCAGACAAACGCATTCTATCAGCCTGCGACACGGAAACGAGGGTTGCGTGAAAAATGCACCTTTCCCGGGCGGTTGCCAACCCATCAGGCCTGGATGACAACCAACGCCATCCGGCAGAGACACGACCAGCGCAGTCTCGCCGGGATGACGATCCATTCAGCTCAGAGGATTCGACGGTGAATCAAAAACCTTTCGACCGCTCAACGCCCCGGCAACCAGAACTGATGCACGGGGCCTGATATCGTTTGGCAACCGATGTCATCTGCTAAACCATGTCATCTGCTAAACGATGTCATTTGGCAAACGATGTCATTTGGCAAACGATGGTTTGATTCCCATTTCACGAAGCAGTTCGCCATTGCCTTCAACCTCATCGAGCACCCAAAGCGTGTAACGCACATCCAGCAGGATGCTGCGAACGCCGGCGTCAAAGACATAGTCTCCATAGAGCGAATCCGTGTTTCCATCGAAGAGCAAGCCGATCAGTTCGCCACGTGCGTTCAATGCCGCTGATCCTGAATTGCCACCGGTTGTGTCGACGTTGGCGAGAAAATTCAATGGCAAGTCCCCGTAATATCCGTCAGCGTAAGGACCAAAGCCTTTTTTCTTTGCGCGTTCGTACGCCGAGATCCAACGCGGAGGCACTTCGAAGTCTTTCTTGCCCGGTTGGTGCTCATCTTCGATCAGCTGTCGCATGTTCGTGAAAGCCGGGATGTACTTCAACGTATCACCATCCTGCTTGGTATAGCCACCCACCTGACCAAAGGTGATTCTCAATGTCGAGTTCGCATCGGGAGCCATCACTTGCCCTCGACTCTTCTGAAAGTCCCGCAGCATCTCAATGTAGAGCGGCGAAACAAGTAACGCTTCGCCGGACTTCGCCTTGCTATGTTCTTCTGCGTCAAGCAGATCGGGTTCCGCGACGATCGCGAGCTGAATCAACTGGTCGTCACTGTCTTTCAAATCCGCATAGGTAGCAGACTCAAATAGTTTCAGTCGATTTTCAACATTCTCAAGCTCAGTGGCTTCGAGCAATACCTCAATTTTCCGGCGAATCTCAGTTTCTGTTTTTGCTTTCCCTAGCCACTTGCCGAGAAACGCTGGGTTCGTTCCTTCCGCCTCGAGCAAGCGTTTCAGGAAGTGTGTACTGACTTCAACAGCGATCTCGCGGTCGTACGTACTTTGCATCTGACGCAGTTCGTCTCGCAGGTTTTCATAGTCGCGTTCCTGATAACCGGGCAGACGATCCTGGTCAGTTTTCTGCTTTTCCTTTGCCACTCTCACAAGAGTCATTGCGGAATGGGCGATCCCGTTAAAGTAACCACTGAAAAGTCGGCTGGTAAAAGCCCGCTTCTGCCAATTCTTCTCATACTTGGATTGGATCCGATTCATCTCGGCAATGACGGGAGCGTATTTCTCCGTTCGAGCTGCATCCTCGCGAACCCAAGCCAACAGCGACTCCTCAAGTTTTTCTTTTCTTCCCAGGTAGTCGATACTGTCGAGGATTTGCAAGGCCTCACGATTGTTTTTCAGATAGTTCTCGATGCCGAACAGGGGTGGCTGAACTTTGGTTGCCACAACTTCGTTACGACTTTCCAGTTCGCGAAACACGGCGCGGATTTGATCGAGGTAATCAATCGTGAAAGGCATCGAACGTCCCACCGTATCGCGAGCTTCAGCGAATGTTGTGGCCCGGTTGGTACGACCTGGATATCCAGCCACAAAGACCAGATCTCCGGGATCGAGACCCTCATCACCTCGCGACACCTGAATGATATTCTTTGGTTTGTAAGGCACATTTTCTTTGGCGTGGTCCGCACTCTCGCCATCTGGTCCGGTATAGACTCGCAGGAACGCAAAGTCGCCCACATGCCGCGGGAACTCCCAGTTGCGTTCATCACCACCAAAGTAGCCCACTGCTTTCGGAGGCGCATAAACCATTCGCAGGTCTTTGAGTTGCCGTTTGCGAATCAACATGAACGTCTCACCGCGAAAGAAACTCTTCACTTCCGCGCGAACGCTTGGATCCGTCTCCGCCTCTTTCAGAATCTGTTTTTGTCGTCGCTCTAATTCTTCAAATCGTTGGAACGGATCGCTGATGGCGGCAAGTCCTTTGGTCATCCGCTCGGTAATATCGGTTTGCTCGAACGTGACAAAGGCGCGCGACTCTGGGCCAGTGAAACGTTCACCACCCTTGCGGGCATCATATCCGTCTCGCATGTAGTCGATATCCGCCTCGATCGGTGGCAACCCCTGCGCGACACGGGTCTCGTTCAGCTCTTTCAACGCCGCTTTGTCCTGTTCAGTCATGTACGACAAGTACGACTCAACACAGTGGTGATTGGTGATAATGAGTCCGTTTTTTGACACGAATGACGCTGAGCATCCACCAAGGCTGACGATCGCTTCAAGCGTGCTGGAGGTTGGATCGGCCAGCTCGCTGGGGTCGATCTCCAAACCGAGGGCACGGAGCTGTTCCTCCATCAAAGGAATCTGCTCTGGCAACCACATTCCACCTGTGGGGGGAAACATGTCCGGCTTCTGCGACATTGCAGGCAACGGTGTGAGTACACAGCAAAAAGCGAATATTTTCCACAGCTTTGACACTAACACGGCAATTGGCTTCCACAAAAAAAGAAATTGATCAAGAAAAATCCAAGGGGTCCTATCCTCGACATTGCGTCACCCCAATCTCATCACGCGAATGCCTCCAGAGGCAATTCCATTGTATTCTTTATTCGAATGTTCTCGCCTCTGGAATGCCAGTGGGTGCAACATGAAATTCCAACGTGCGGCATTCCAACGTGCGGGTACTTCACATGCGGAGATTCCCCCCCGATCGTGATCTGGCGTTGCTCCCCCCAAATCGCGATCTGTCCTTGCTCACTCCGCCGCAAACAGTGCCCTGGTCGTCCCCACAAGCGGGGCATCTCTAGCCCTGCTCACACTTCTCGATGTGCGGATTCTCCATCCGCTCCATTTCGACTGGGTAGTTATCAAGCGACATCGTGTAGCAGTCTTCGAACAGGGGACGCATGAACTCATCCATATCTGGATCGTGGGCTGGCTGAACAATGAACTCACTGCCATCAGGAGTGCTGCGGATATGCCCCTCTTCAATGACAATCTCGCCACCTTTAATGACGTATCTCGGGTAGCTGAACATTCTGGCAACATCGACGTCCTGTTCGTAAATCGCGATGTCTGCATCACAACCCAGTCCAAGATTACCCTTACGAGATAACCCCAATGCCCTGGCTGGCCCGGCGGATACCAGCGTCGCCACCTCGTAAAGCGTGTATTCGCGATCAAGTTCCGGTAACGTGATCCGGCTTTTGATCTTGTCAGGCAGTTTTTTAAGGCACTCGCGGCGAAAGTCGGCGCACATGAGCAACTGAATGATTTCCGGATAACGCCAGAAACACCCACCGTTGGGATGATCCGTTGACAGGAAAACTTGCCACGGACTATTGATCAGCAACATCAATTCGAGCCCAACCGCCCACTGGACTGCGTTCACGATGTTGCTGGGTTTGTACGTGTAGGGCACGATTCCACACCCCGTCTCGTTCTCGATATCCACATTACCCCACTTGCGCCCTGTCAGTTCGTAAAGAAGATACTGCCATGGGCCGTCCGCCGAGATGGTCACGGTGTCGCCGAAGAGCACCGCACCAGCGTCGGTTGTGATATGCGGGTTTGCATTAAAGTATTCAGCTAGCTGGACGGTTTCAGATCGCATGGTGTCCCAGTCATCGCCTCCGTAAGCGTGAAACTGTGAATGAGCAATGTGGATACGCTGTCCCTCCAGATGCTTGAGCGTTTCCATGGTGGTTGAGATGTTCCCGGGCGCCCCCAGATTATTGCAGTGCAAGTGCATCGGATGCGGCAGGCCCAATTCATTGCAAATACGTGCCAGTTGAGAAACGATTTTCCCGGGGGTAAGTTTTTTGTATCCTTCAATGGGGGAGTTCACCTGCTTAGCATCTTTCCCCCACTTCCAAGCAGCAACCCCGCCTGGGTTGACTGCTTTTACTCCATAGGATTTCGCCGCATTGATGTACCAGGCAACGATATCTTTGGCTCGGTCGTAGTTTCCAGCTTCGAGTTGGTCCAACATGATTTCATTATTGGCCATCAGCACCAAACTGGTCTTGTCCAGAATTGGGATGTCGCGCAACTCTTCATGTGTATGCCGAGCCGACATCACGGGCACCGCTGCCTCATTAACGGTGGTCCATCCCATGCCTGCATAAAGATATCCTGTGGCAAAAGTCGTCGGCGCCATTCCCCCCAAACCGGACCGCCGCCCCTTTGAACGCATGAAGGCCTTAGTCCAACGATGATCTTCTGGCGTCATCGCCCGAGCAAAGTTGATCGCGCCACCAGCAACGTGTGTGTGGGCATCCACACCACCAGGAAACACAATCATGCCAGAAGCGTCGATCGTGCGACCGCCGGCTACCGACTCAACGAACCTGCCACTGTCATCGATGCAGAGGTCCCGGACTTCACCGTCAATGTTGTTCGCGGGATCAAAAATTTTCCCGCCTTTGATTCGAAGCATATCGTATCCACCCTGAAGAAAAAGTTGCTTGCATTACTTCCTGTAAACATCATCTGGGTCGAAAACTCGCTCGCCCACATTCTCGACCACACCACTCTCGGGATCGACTTTCCGAAACAAACAACTGCGATACCCCTGGTGACAGGCCGCACCACCAATCTGCTTGACCTTGATCAGAATTGCGTCGGCATCGCAGTCGAAATAGATTGACTTGACTTCCTGCACATGCCCGCTCTGCTCTCCCTTGCGCCACAGCTTCTGGCGGCTACGACTGAAATAGACGACACGACCGGAACGGAGCGTTTCCTCCCATGCTTCCTTGCTCATGTAGGCGAGCATGAGCACATCACTGGTGTCGTTGTCTTGGGCAATGACCGGAATCAACTCGGATTTCAAGAAATCGGGGCCGTTCACAAATAACTCCTACGTGATTTGTCTTTCGTGGCAGAGGCCTCAGGACAGCCAAAATGCTGCGTCTTGGTCGTACCTGACGGTTACCAGCTGTCGACCAAGGTGCCGATTCGAACCTGACACGAACCACCTCGCCCTACAACCATGCTGAACTACCTATTTCACCCTGTTTGCATTTAATATTCCAGAGGGCATGCATTTAGCAAACCGTGGCAACATAGGAACTATGGCAACGTGGGGTCATAGAGAGAAACTTAACAAACCAGAGAACAGAGCCCGATTTACGAACTGCAGCGAGCGGCTTGGGCACAAGAATATCGCTACGAATCATGCCAACCACACCAATCCTTGTCGCGTTACCACCGGCAGGGGGCTGGGGGTGGCTTACCTCACGAGAGCACTGAAGCAACAGTCGGACCTCTCACTTCACCATTGTGCAATCGCACCAGATAATTGCTTCGTGTGCATTGCCCACCTGGTTCTGAACATTGTTTCCATGTTCAGCAAACATTGATCCTTCAGCAGGGACCGCGCGAATGAACCGATCGGTTTCAAGTCAAAGCTCGTCACCCTTGTCTCTCCCATCAATTGTTCTTCCACCCGACGCGCGTACATCCTGGTCTTCATTGGATGGAATGCATAAAAAAATCTATTGGCAACCCCGTGATCTCCCCAGTGTATCCATCTGTGACAAAACTGTTTCCCATCCAATGCTCAAGAAATTTTTTTGGAATTTGATCGAACATATTCGCAACACGCAGGGTGTGCACCTTCGATAGAATAGAAGCACAGTGTTTTTCTTTTGCATGAACAGCAACAAAAGGAGTGCCGTTGTGAACGACAACTTACCAAACACGTTGGAAAGTACTGCTGGCCTTGCGCTGATTCAACAGGAAACCGGAAAGCACCGACAACAGTTACTGAATCGAACAAAGTGCCTCGCTTTCGCAATTTTCGCACTCTCAACTTTCACTGATGCAATGCTTACGACCTATCTGTTGAGAGGTGAAGGGATAGCAGAAGCAAATCCGATCATCGTGCTAGCGATGGAAGAACTGCCGGGTGGGATGTTCTCTTTGAAGGCAGGGGTATTGGTGGCGATCGGGTTGTTCTGGAGAAAATGCACTGCATCGTTCTTGTTGTTGATTGCTTTTGGCATGACAGCGATCAGTTTCTGGAACTCAATCCTGGTCGCCATAACGTTTCCCTAGTACGTTCTCGCGTGACTCCCCCCCCGGCATTTGCACCGTTGAGACGTGGAAGAAGTCTTGGCCCGGATGCCGCTACGAGCATGGTGTCACGGATAGGCATCTTTCGGTCGTCAACACCCCGAACGGAAACGCGTTTGCCGTTGATCATGCAGCTGCCCAGATCGGCCCTGAGCGGGGCGGCGTCGGTTGGCGTTATCCCTTTGCCAGATCAAACACGTTCGAGTTGGACTACACCGTGGCGTTCAGCCCGGGTTTTGATTGGGTTAAGGGAGGGGAACTCCCTGGGCTACTTGGCGGACCCAAGAGTGTAACGGGCGGCACACCAGCAAATGGAATGCACGGATTCTCGGTGACGCTGATGTGCGGGCGGATGGCCGCCGCGAAGCACATGTTTACCACATAAATCAACCCCAGAAGTACGGTCAAAGCTTTCTTTTCCCCACCACATTCCTCTGTCCGATGGCGGAACCAGTCAACGTTCGACTACGTGTCTCGATGAATACACCCGGTCGCCGCAACGGTAAACTCGACGTCTGGGTTCAGACCAAACAGCCAAAGAAGTACCAGCATGTCGTCAGTCGCACTGGCATGGAGTGGCGTGCGGACGCAAAGTTCGGTATCGACTCGGTCTTGTGCGAAACGTTTCACGGAGTTGGCGTCAAAAGCTGGGCTCCACGCAAGTCGTCATTCGCTCTCTTCAGTAGATTATCTGTTCGCTCAGTGGAACGCAGGAAATCGGAAAAGGTCGCATTGCCCACCGCGAAACAATCGACCTACCAAACACCCAATCTTCTGGACAAATGCGACTCCATATCTCTGCTGACTTAGCGGATCACCGCTGGCTGAGAGTTGAAGTCAGGGATGTTGTCACCAATGACGCATTCACTCCGCCAGTATGGTTTAAAAACGAGCAAACTTTCCGAAAAGCCACGCTTCCAAAATCGCTTCCAAAAACGCTGGTGTGGTATGCTACTCGCCACCCCTCCAAACGAGGATTCCTCTTAATGAACAACCTTGAGGTCATATTGTGCACCATAAAATAATCGTATTCGCGACGCTCGCGTTCACATGCTGCCAAATCTTTGCGCATGAGGGCCACGAGCACTCAGACGACTATGCCTCTGAGGCAAGCGAAGTCGTCGGGACTTATACTCCAAGTATCAAAAGCCACTCGGCGGAAGCAATGGCCGCAGCAGGCAAGGCTTTCTTGAACTCGCTCGACGAATCACAACGTGTCATAGTCCTGGAGAAACTCACCAGTGGTGAACGAGAGAAGTGGACAAATCTGCCTCAGCGTTCTGGCAACGGCGGGCTCGCTCTTGGAAAATGCAGCGAAACTCAAGTCAAAGCATTTTGCGATTTGATGGCGACGCTTCTAAGCGAGTCTGGATACGAAAAGATGTGCCATGTCATGCTTGCGGACGACCAACTGCTAACCGGAGGGAACCCGCGACCTGGATTCGGCACCGAGGACTTCTTTGTCGTTCTTTTCGGAACCCCCTCCGCCACAAAAGCCTGGGGATTTCAATTCGATGGTCACCACCTGGGTTTGAATCTTTCCATTGAGGGCGATCGAATTACTTTAGCGCCAAGTCACACTGGTGCGCAGCCAGTCAAGTTCAAGATTGGCGACAAGGAAATCCGGCCTTTGGGGGCTGAAAACGACGTTGCGTTTGAACTCGTTGCAAGCCTTAGCAAGGAACAGCAGCAATCTGCAATCCTTTCCAATACCAAGGGAAACCTGGTAGCAGGCCCCGGCAAAGATCAGATTCCACAACTCAACGGAGTCTCTTGCAAATCCTTCTCAGACTCCCAAAAAAAATTGCTGGAACAGCTTATCTTCGAATGGGTAGAAATACTTCCGGAAACACAGGCAAAATCGCGTATGGATGCCTTGAAAATGGAGTTCTCTGAGATGAAATTTGGCTGGCGTGGAGGAACAACAAATGGAGATGCGATCTATTACTCGATCCAAAGTCCAACTCTTTTGATTGAGTATGCGGCGCAAGATCGTGGCGCAAATCACATTCACACCATTTATCGTGATCCGACCAATGCTTATGGAAAACAACTTGGGAAGGAATAAGGTTTTCGCTTGAATGGCAGCCTGATGCTTCCAAACGACACTTTGGAGGAACGACGGATAACGAAGACGTAAGAGACGACGCTTCGTTTAGATGCAGACATGCAGTTCAAAACTGAGATTATATCCTTGTCAGGATAATGGTAGTGATCGTCGGCGGTCTCTCAGGTTATACCTCGGCAGGTGTGCCCATAAAAAAACGGCGTTTCCGGTCGCACCTTTCGGTGGCCAAAAACGCCGTCATTTGCGAGTGCGGACGAGAGGATTTGAACCTCCACGCCCTAAAACGGGCACCAGATCCTTAGTCTGGC
>PKCN01000443.1 GCA_002862205.1 Planctomycetaceae bacterium
TTCACTTTTTGGCCGGTTTGCCACTCGTAATTCAGCGAGAGTGTATTGGCATCCAAATCAACAATTGGATCCTGACGACTGGCATTGAATTCACGAACAATGGTGGTCGATTCGAGAGTATGAAGTGTACCGCTTCCCGAGGAAGTCAACGCGACATGTGCGCCGGTCAGCGGATCACGGGCCGCCTGAGTCGCAGCATCGACCGAAATGGCCAGCCGAACCGTGTTTGAATCAAGCACAACGATGTAGTAACTGCTTCCATCTGTCAGCCCGCCAACGGGTGAACCACCATTGGCATCGTAGACAACCTGCTGGCCCGTCTCCAACCGGTGACTGGGGGATACCAACCAGTCATTCTCGATGTCGACTCCGTAGCCGGTAAACAGGTGCGGTGCCTCTGGAGTCGCTGCGCCCGATGACAATAAATTGATTGGCTGACCCGCGATCGCAGCTTCACGCGAATTGGCCAACTGCAATTCATGATCACTCAGCGCGATCGCATAGAGTTGCGTCGATTCATTCTGAAGACCACCGATGGCACTGTTGGACTGCCCAGGGCTACCGCCACTCGAATAGTGGATTCGTTGCCCGCTCACAAAGCGGTGCCCCTGCTTAAAGAAAATAGTGTCCTGTTGCACATCAACTACTTCCACGACCACTTGACTAGCCGGGTCAAACACAAAGTCGGCACCTGAGTGCGTCAAGACATGGTCACCGGGCTCCTCAGGCACCTGCAAAACCACGGCCTTGGTCTGCTGTGCATCCTGCAACGTTCTGGCTAGCTGGATACGGTCTGCGTCCACTTTGATCACAAACCAGGCTTCCCCTGATTCGAAGGATACCTCGGTATTTGCATTGTCTGTGTCGATATATGCCAAGCTGGCAGCAGACGTACCGATCTCGTAACGCAGCTCATCGCCCGTGCTCAGACCATGGTTGGGAAAGATCAACACATCATTCACGAGATCAAGGATGGTTTGATCAAGTGTCACTGAAGATGAAACATCAACTTCTGCTGGAGGCGAATCAATGGCGAAGGAGTGGTAACGCGAAGCGACCGCAAGTTCAGTTTGCGTTGGATCAACGTCATAGACAAGCCGATCACCGCTCGAAATTCCCGCCGTGTCGATGGATAGGGTATTGGTCGATGCATCGAGCGTATCCGAAGGATTGAATTCCCTGATTTCCGACACATAAGCGAATCCCTGACTTTCACCCGCCCCTTGGTCAACGAGGTCAATTTCAGCGGAATTCGCTGCATCGGCAGGTGTTGCTGCTAACTTGAAATGATCGCTATCGACAGAAATTACGTAATACCAGGTTTGATCGAAAAGACCGCCAATCGGTTCTGGTTGACTGCTTTCATCATCGTCAGTGTCAACCATCGCGAGATACTGCACCTTTTGACCAGTGCTGAAACCATGCTCGTTGATCGCAAACTGATTTCCAGTGACATCACTTACAGGATCAAACGTCTTGAGATCCAGAACTTCGATGGATTGAAGGGCCGGGTTAGCACCATACGGCAACTCCAGATCCAACTCCATCGCGTGCGCAAGTTTCAAAGCATTTGTCAAAACCTCCACGATCCGATAGTGCTGCCCATGTTGCAAACCACTGATTGGCTCAGCAGCATCAGGATCATTTTCGTCGGAGCCTGTCACCTTGTAAGTGAGCAAGTCACCCCGCCGCCAACCCAGCGAGGAATCATAAGACACAGTGTCACCGGACACCTCAGACGCAGTCAGCGGTAGAACAGACTCCCCATCAACACTGACTGTACCGATTGCCTCAATGACACCATCCACCGTCGCGTTGACATTGGTGACGTCATTTCCATAGGCAACAGTCAGCCCCGCCAATCCATCGCCGAATGCTCGTGTGGATGCATTGGGAATATTCTGGGGTGTGCCTACAGCAATGACCGAAACGTCACCACCTGATTGGATTGACACACCATCATCGATCCACGTGGTCGCAGTCAGGTTCGTATGGGCATACGCAACGGCCCCCATTTTGATGGTGGCTGGAGAATTCTGCTCGGTCGCATTATCGATCGCGTCAGACGAATACGGCGCCATGGTTCGCACATTGACTTTTGCCTTGGCAACACCATTGGACGTGATCACAATGTCACCACCAGCCTGAAGCTGCGTGTCGTGGCTAGTCGATGGTTTCAAGTGCGTGATCGAAGAACCTTTTGCACTACCATAACCAAAAGCAAATTCTACTCCGCCCGCATTTCCATAGGGCTTGGTTTGAATGACCTCCAGCTCAGAGTCCGAAGACGCATGACTGTCGATCTGGATCGTATCCCGGGCATTCAACAAGGTTCCTTCCACCGTCACCGTTGCGCTGGCATCACGTTGAAACACGGACACCGTCGGCCACTGGACAATTGATTGCAGGCCCGTTGATCCTAACACCGAGCCCGACAGTGCCCCAAGCCCGACATCAAGTACCGCTCCGGTCAACATGGTGCCACCGAGCTTGTACTTACCATCATAAAAACCAATCGAATCCGTTGCCGTCGCGCTAACCATGATCGACTCAGCCAGCACGGTGGAATCACGAATCGTAATGTCGACTTCATTCGTATCGACACCGATGACCTGCCTGCCAAACTTCCGATCCTGTTTATCGCCGGTGATACTGACAGCACCGCCTTGAATTGAGGATCCATCGATCAAAATCGACAGCCCGTCAGGTCCTATATCTGCAACATTGCTGGTTTCAGAGGTTTCCAGAGTGATATCGCCGGCCTGCATAACGCTGCCAACTTCTACTTGCGAATACAAGTCTCCAAAGATGGAAATGGAATCGCTTGCAGAAAAAATGATCGCGCCCGACGAGGCCGTGGAGATTGCGCTGGAATCCAACCCCCCATCAGCCACAGAACGGGTTGAAATGACTGCGTCGTTCGAAACTTTGATTGTGCCAGCCGACTGAACATTGAGATCGTGACCATCTGTCCGCAAACTACTGAATTCAATGGACGACTGATCTTTCGTAATCTTGAAAACAAGGTCCCGATCAAGATCCGTCAAGATGATCGATTGAACGCCCGGTTGGTCATCATCGAAATCGATTCGCCTGCCACCAGCAACATCAACACTGAAACCTAATTGCCTTTGATCATCGGAATTTCTGAATTCCTCAATCATCACCGACTGTGTTTCATCAAAGCTGATTGTGTAGTTGTCGGACGATGTGGCAAGTGCCACACCCGTCAACAAGTGTCGAGGCTCCAGGCACTCGGACACTATCATTTCACGTCGACGCTTGGTGCCGCGCCGGCTTCTTTGTTTTCTACGTACGGATTTCCGGCTTGACTGCCAAATGCTTCCAAGGACTGAATTCATTTTAGATCTTCGAACAACAATGATCTGGAAAATTGTTTCCAGAAGGTCCAACGAATCTTTCGCTGCCTGAGGTGTTTGTTGAATCGGATTGGCAAAAATGCATCCAAATCCCTTGCACAGCCAAGTCATCTGGCCGCGCATCTCAATTCCCCCGTTCGCAAAAAAGCTCCAATCCATGCCGGATGTTCCGCCACTGAAACTTACGGGAATCGTAATCAAAACAAATCCGGATGGGTGATTGATTTCCCATAGTAAAAAAATTTGTCAGAAACCTGGCCAGCGAGCAACTGCGCTCAAGGTTAACCATGAAATCGGCGAGCCAACCGACAGGCACACATAGCGAACACATTGACAGGGGCAGGAACTCATCAACAGGAAAAATGGACAATTTTGCCGCATGCCATCAGGGGGGGCAACGACACTCCATTAGGTTGCGGTGCTTTTTCGCAGACGTGAGGATATTGCGGTGACAATTTAATCTGTACAGTTTCTGATGACCTCTTCTAACCGTTTCGAGGCTGTGGTAAAGATTCGATCAGAGTCGGGAACCACAACCCGAGAGAAACACGTGGACATGTCTTGCGAGGCCTTGCCTGAGCAGTTCCCCCATCAGAGCCGTCCAAACCTTCTGATTGGCCTCAGAGCCTTACTCCGATGCTATCTGAACTTCAAGAAACTGAGCCTGATGTCGTGGTGGCCAAACACAACACGTCAGATTTTTCAGAGACAACCAACTGCTACGACAGTCGCTGGTGGCATCCCTTCAATCAGTGTTCACTCGACGCGGTGACGGTTGGACTGGTCTGGCAACTGGTTTTCGTGATTCAATTCTGTGGTCGTTTCCCGACACTGGCAGAAAGTTCCATTATCGGCATCTCCATTTGGCTTGCTTACACCGCCGACCGGATTCTGGACTCGCGGCACTTGCGACCGGATTTACCACACACCGCAAGACACCATTTTCACCGTCAGTTCCGACGCCCTCTCAGCATGATCTGGCTGCTTGCCTTGATCACCGATGTGATTCTCATCTCGTGTTTTGCCAGTTTGGATCAAATCAAATGGGGAATGGGTTGCCTGTTCCTTGTCATTTTCTATGTGGTGGGAATTCAAAAAAGCAACTGGAGCATCCGCAGAATTCCGAAGGAAGTCCAAGCCGGTTGTCTTTTTGGATTTGGTATCAGTCTTGTGTGCTGGTCCTCTAACTCTGAACCAAATCTCTCTCCATTGTTTTTTTCAACTCTCGTGGCGGGCTTGCTCTTTTCAGTCAACTGCGCAACTGTCGCATACTGGGAACGCCAACTCGATGCTGCTCAAGCCTTTGTCTCATGGACCTCACTGAGAAACTCAACATTGATACCGATTGCGATCGCCCTTGTGCTGGCGGTTCTGATGACAATTTCACTGCTATTCTGGCAGGCGATCCCAGCTTTCATCGCAGCTTGCTTGCTCAGCAGTACAGTATGTCTGGCGCTGACGATTCTCCTGATCACTGTTCTGCCACCGCGTCGTGATCAGGAGCATCACACGTGTTCTTCAGACACCATGCTCACCAAGCCTCTGACTCTCACCAAGCCTCTGACTCTTACCAAGCCTCTGACTCTTACCAAGCCTCTGACTCTTACCAAGCCTCCGTCTCGCCGCGAAATTCTTGCTGACATGTCACTCATTTTCCCACCCACCGTGCTTGTAATCCTGGGCATTTACCATGGTTGAGTGGGAACATGTGTAATCCAACCGAGCACGGCTATGACCGTTTAGCGAAGCATTATCATTTTTTCGAAAAGCTGATGTTCGGCGAGAATTTGACCAAGGCACGAGTGGCATTACTGGATTCGATTCCAGCATGCTGTTCTGCCCTGGTGCTGGGTGACGGTGATGGACGACTTCTTGAGGCACTTCTGTCCTCCCAACCCGAATGTCAAATTACAAGTATCGATCAAAGCGAGCGAATGCTGGACATTCAGCAAGCACGTCTCTCGAATCATCCGCTGCGCAACAACATCACATGGCGTCAGCAGGACGCTCGCGAGCTGCAGGAATTCGAGCAACCATTTGATTTGTTGGTGTCAGCATTTTTTCTTGACTGTTTCCACCTTCAGGATCTTGAGACACACTTGCCACAATGGCTGCGCACACTGCGACCAGGGGGCCATTTTTACTTTGTCGATTTCCAGGAACCCAAAGCAGGCTGGAAACGTCTTCGAGCAAAACTTTACCTGACCGCCATGCATCAGTTTTTTCGCTGGCAAACGAATTTGCCAAATCGAAATCTCGTCGACATGAACAGATTATTGAATCAATGTGGTACTGAAATACTCATGTCACAAAACATGAACCATGATTTGATCTGTGCCCGTCTCTATCGAACATTGCCCAAAGAAGAAAATCAGTGTTCCAAGAGCGACTGACAACCACGACAGACGCTTCAAAATTGAATCAACAAGGCACAGTCGGGGACGTCGTCACGACGCCGATCAATCAAGTACTGCTGTTTCTGAAGCGAACGAAACCCATTAAGAAGAAGCCCATCAATAATCCGATGCCGATCACCGCAACAAAAGTATATGGCTGCGGCATTTTTTCAAGACCGCTGCGAATCTCCATGCCAAAGACGGTCGTGATGGTTGCCAATGGAAAAAAGAAGGCTACGAGCATATTGAGTCGGTGGGACGCAATCGCCATTCGATCACTCGCCGCTGCCTGTTCTTCTGCGCTGCGGGCGATTTTGTAGTCAAGTGAATTTTTGGTTCCCGCTGCAAGCAACTCGGCCATCCGCTCAAGGTCGTAAGCCTGATCACGCATATTGATCACTTCGCGGGCTTCGGGATGACGCTTTCGCAAATCCTGCATCACGGCATGCAGATTGCGAATCGCACGATGAAGCGGTGAAAGTGCTTCGAGAATCACAAAGTGGTCTTCTGCCTGCTTTGCTTCATCCTCCATTGCTTCAAGCGCGTCGAGTCGCTGATCGTACTCTTGGAGGTGTTTCATCACCGCGTCAGGCCCCTGCCCAAGTTGGTCACTGGCCCATATTCCATCTGAATTGCGCCAGAAAAAACGCCCGCGTCTCTCATCCTCGTCCGGCAGCGGTGGTGCGTGCAGGACCAGTAAAATCTGGTCGTCCACACACATCAATCTCTGTCGACCCACATGCTTGCCGAGCCGATTACGAAACTCCTCGGGAACGTTCCACGTTGCTGGTAATCCAACTTCCTGCTGTTTTTGACTGCTCACTCGATTTTCCAATGTGACAGTTCGTCTGGTATCGAATCCAAGATGACAGAATATTAACCGTTTTCGGCTTTCAAATCAGCCACTGAGTCCATCGGAAAAAATACTCTGACGATGCTGATCTTGATCGTTCACCGAACAATGCTCCTCACGTTCGGTAGCAGCCTCTGGCATCAAAAGCAATGATCCCAGTAGAAATCCAATTGCCCCCAGCAAAGTGAACCACGTCGATAATTGCAGTCGTGTCACAGGATCGTCATTCCAAACCAGAACAGCCAGGAACGCAGAAATCATAAAACCAATGCACCCTGAAAGATTCCAGAACACCGCCCACCAGGAAATATTTCCTGGCAAGTATCGCCAATACTCATGACAGGTCTCGGCAAATGCCATGTAGCCAGACAACAGAAACAGGATGGAACCAGCGAAGTTGGGCAACCAAACCCAGATATCTTCCGAAACCCAGTTGGGTCCAGGATGCAACGCCTGGTAAGTGCTGAGATTGAATAACAAAGTTCCACTCAACTGCAACAAACAACTCCACCATCCAAGTTCGCTGGGACGACATCCAAGGAGTTTTCGTTGAACTGTTTTGCTCTGGCCCGAAGCGACATCATGCTCGGGAAATTCAGTGGTGCTCCCTGCCTGATAAAACTGAAGCAGCGCGGCAAGAGTGAATGGTACAGAACCAACGAAGAACACAGTTGCGGGATTCGCAACTCCCGCGATGGGAAAATTCGGCCACAACGTGCCAATGCTACCCAAGATGAAAAGCAATGAGCCAACCACAAAAGTCAACCCGATCCACCAATTGAGGTCACCGGTCAACCACCAACCACGAAAACAGGCACGACGGATGGCGCCTGCCACGAGCACCTCTGGCGGAGGCAAATCCTTGCGATGATGCCTTGAACTCCAAACCGCGAGAGTCCCATCGCCGAGACGATGCACTCTGCGAGTGATGAACGGCGGCGGTCCTTGACTTTCCAGACATTGGTCGCCCTGAGCTTTTTTTAAATTCAAGGTACAGCGTTTTGGAAATCAAGGTACAGCATGGTTGCAAATCAGGATTCAGCTGTCTTTGCGAATCAGGATTCCGCGTTGTTGCGAATCAGGATTCCGCGTTGTTGCAAATCAAGATTCCGCGTTTTTGCGAATCAAGCGGTGGCAATCGAGGGCCTGGACCCTCGACTCACGATCATCACCCCATGATTGAAAGGATATCACTAGTGATGAAATCCAGAAGCTTCGGTGGACGACAAGGGTGCTGATACCGGATGCTTCTTGAGATGCTCCAGTGCTTCCATCATGTCTTTTAGCAGCAACGTCCCCAAATCGCGACTGACCCCGTGTCGCACAAGAATACGCTGAATGACAAGATCCTGGCGATTCGCAGGAAGCGAGTACGCTGGCACTTGCCAACCACGTGCTCGCAGACGATCTGCCAGATCGTACAAAGTGAATCCAGGGTCAACACCATCTTTCAATTTCCAGCAGAGCGCTGGAATGCCTTCGTTGGTCTTTCCATCATAAAGTATTTCAAACAGATCAATTTTCGCGAGCTGTTCTGCGAGGTACTGCGCAGTGGCATAGCAGGCGTCATGAATCTTTCGGTAGCCTTCGCGTCCCAATCGCAGGAAGTTGTAATATTGACAGACAACCTGCCCACCTGGACGCGAGAAATTCAATGCAATGTCACGCATATTTCCGCCAAGATAATTCACCCAGAACACCAATTCTTCGGGAAGATCCTCGGTATCACGCCACATGATCCAGCCAACACCTAGAGGAGAGAGCCCGAACTTGTGACCAGAAGCATTGATTGAACGGACTCGTGGCAGTCGGAAGTCCCACTCCAGATCTGGCGAGCAAAAGGGTGCAAGGAAACCACCGCTGGCTCCATCCACATGAATCGGAATATTCAGTCCAGTCTCAGCTTCCAATTTATCGAGTGCCTGAGCGACATCTTTGACGGGCTCATATTGGCAGGTGAATGTGACTCCCAATGTCGGCACGACACCGATTGTATTTTCATCACAACGCTTTAGCACTTCCTCGGGCGTCATCAGCAGTCGATCGTTCTCCAAGGGGATTTCCCGAAGTTCGATATCCCAGTAACGGGCAAATTTGTGCCAGCAAACCTGTACCGGACCGGTGATCAAATTGGGCTTGTCAATGGGTTTACCCGCAGCCTTTCGGGAAGCTTCCCACCGGCGTTTCATCGCCATGCCGCCCAGCATCACTGCTTCGCTGGATCCTGTGGTCGAACAACCCACCGCATTCTCTTTGGCAGGTGAGTTCCACAAATCACCGAGCATGTGCACGCATCTTGCCTCAATTTCGGCAGTCTGCGGATACTCATCCTTGTCGATCATGTTTTTGTCGAGGCACTCATCCATGAGCTTGTGCACCTCAGGTTCCATCCATGTTTGACAGAACGTGGCAAGGTTCTGTCTGGAATTACCATCCAGCATCAGCTCATCATGAACGATTGAATAGACATTCCTTGGATTTTGCTCATCGGAAGGAAAGCGGTATTTGGGAATGCAGACTGCATGGTCGACTGCGGCATAAACGTCATCATCAAGCTGTTCGCGAATCGAATCTTTTTCGTGCAGCACCATGATCTTAAATTCCTCAATCCAATCTGTGTTCTGAATGGCTACCCGTTATCAGACCGAAACTTTACCAAGATGGTCGCCCGAGAACAGGACACGTGGGCTCCCTGCACTGAAATTCGCACCAATCGATGACACCGGAATTCCGATGGTCCGGTTTAGCACACGTTACAATAGAGGACTAACCAGTCGCAAAGTGTTCTCGAGCAGTTGTTTGCCAAAGGACCGTTTTGACCATGATTCACGATCAACCTTGTCGGACTGGTCCAGGTAGCCTTGCTGCAGTTCACGCAGTTTCTTTCCGAAACTGCTGTCATAGACGAATAATGCGACTTCGTAGTTAAGCCAAAGGCTCCGCATGTCAAAGTTGACGGTGCCAAACATCGAAACATGCCCATCGACCGTGATCGATTTAGTGTGCAACAGGCCATCACGATAGAGATACAACTCGACACCACTGCTCAATAAATCATCATAATAGGATCGGCTGGCATACCGCGTCATGATAGAGTCGACCTTCTGCGGAACGATCACCCGCACTTTCACCCCTCGTGCTGATGCACCCCGAATGGCCCGCAAGAGGGACTCATCGGGCACCAGATAAGGTGTTGTCAGCACCAGTTCTTCACGAGCTCCGTTGATCATGGTCAAGATCATCTGCAGAAGCCCATCACTGGATTCACCGGGGCCTGACGGGATCACCTGAATATCAGCATCGCCTCCGGAGTCGACCAAGTGCAGCTGATGTCGGCTGACCAACTCGGAAAGTGAATCATCTCCTTCGAGCATCCAGTCACCGATCATCGTGGCAGCGAGAGGCGAGACGACAGAACCCTGTAGACGGACCATTGCATCAACCCATTGGCCCACCCCACTATCCTGCTTGAAGAATCGGGGATCAACCAGATTCATGCTCCCTGTCCAAGAGACTTCGCTGTCAATCACAACAATTTTTCGATGGAGCCGCAAATCGGTCCGGCCGACCAGCGTCCTGAATAGTCCGACAGGCAGGGCGGGTCTCAATTCAACACCAGCCGCTCTCAATTCCGCCGGTTGTTTGCCCTTCCACCACGGCCGTGCCCCTACCGAGTCGATCAACAAGCAACACTGCACGCCGCGTTTCTGCGCACGGATGACAGCAGCAAGCACGTCATCTGCCAAACCACCACTGCTCCAAATGTAAAACTCCATCAGAACACTTCGCTGAGCTCCGTCAACATCGCGTGAGATTCTACGCAGAATGTCTTCGGTTTCTCCAAACAATTCATAGTTACTGCCGCATACCGTGGGACTCCCCACCAATTGCCAGCCAAGCTGTCCCATGCTCTTGGCAAGTTCACCGTGTTTATCCCAGTCCACCACCAGCAATCCTTCGTCCACCGCAGCTTCAACCACTTCGGCATAGTCTGATCGTAATTGCCTGAGCCCCGCCCGCCGCGACCAGCTGATCCGCCTCTCACCGATCAACAGATAGATCAACTCGCCTCCGATTGGAATCGCATTGATCACCAGCAACCATGCCAACGCGACACCAGTGCCAGGTCGTTTCATGATCACTCGAACGCTCAACAGGAACGCAAGGACGATGTGGATACTCCACGTCACCGTGGTTGGATGGTAGAGATAGTTCAACACAAAATCTGGCCCTTGATACAACGGATGGTGGTCCCATTCCTTCCACTCTGGTTTTCCGGTGGTTCGCACGATGAACGCTTGAAATGCAAACACCCTTGTGGAACCACAGCGACGTGACATTCACGCCCAAAACTTTCAAATTTCCTGACATTCTCCCAAGCCCATCACACTTGCACCCATCACACTTGCACCCATCACACTTGCACCCATCACAACTTTCCGGATCAGGATCGTTTCATTCACGAGCTTCGGCTTGCAGCCTGTCCGTTTTGGTCAAGATTCATGAGAGAAACCGACGCAGTTTAGCATGCAATGTAAGCGATGGTTTATCGTGCATCTTCCATTTCATTAACCGCGGCGTCTGCCCCACACTGGGGGCAACTGATCGTACTTTTCAAGTGGACATCCTGTTGCGGGAAAGCGATTTCGATTCCAGCATCCGCAAACCGCCGATCAATCTCGGTGTGTAATTCGGTAATGGTTCTCAGGCGACTATCGAGATCAGGTACATAGGCCCGCAGGCATAGATTCAAGGAGCTATCGGCAAACTCCTCGAACGTTGCCAGCGGTTTCGGATCCTCCATGATCGACGGATGATCCTGCGCCACCGACACCAGGATTTCTCTAGCAAGATCCGTGTCGGATCCATAGGCTGCGCCCACATTGATCACGATCCGACTAATCGTCGCTGACAGGGTCCAGTTCAAAAATGTATCGGTAATCAGAGTTTTGTTTGGCACCACCAATTCCTGACGGTCCCAATTGGTAATGGTCGTTGCCCGCATTCGGATTCGAGTCACCGTTCCGGTGGTGCCGTCCACAGTAACCACATCTCCCACACGAACGGGTCTTTCAAAAAGCAGAATGATCCCGCAGACGAAATTCGTCACCACTTCCTGCAGCCCGAATCCCAAGCCAACACTCAACGCAGCAGCGATCCACGCGTACTTGCTCCAGTCAATTTCCAAGACACTTGCAACAGCAGCAAGGCCAATCGCCATCAAGGTATAACGGCAGAGAGTCACGATCGCGTACCTGGTTCCTGACTCTATGTTGGTAGTTCGCAAAACCGCCAATTCGAGAACACCGGGCAGGTTTTTAACGGCAATGGTCATCACAGCCAGAATGACAATGGTTTGCGCTAACCCCAATAGAGTGAGTCCACCAACAACCGGGACAGCATCGAGTACCGCGATCAGTGGAATCGTCCCGGACCACAATCCAAAAATGGCAACCACGGTCGCGATCGCAAACAGAAACTGCATCATACGACGTGTCTGCTCACCGATCACATCCAGATCAAGCTCCTGCTCAAGATCCGTTTCGGGCACAATCAATTCACCCTCGGATTCCGAAGCTTGTTCGGCAGCTTTCCGATTACGCCAATTTTCCAATCGTTCTGCCAGTGCCAACTGACGTTTTTTTAGCGCGAACCATCGCAACGTCATCCAATATCCCAATTCGCCCAAACTCATCACTGCCAGCGTCGCAACAAAGTTCAAACTCAATTCAATTGCAGTAATCAAGTACCCCTGCCACGCCAACACGACCAGAGCAGTGGGAACCGATAGTGTCAAAGCAAACAGAAGGTACTGTAGTTTGGCCCAACCGCTGTTGGGATGTTTTTCAGCCGACGCAGCCAACAGTCCTTGAGAGGATTTGAACATCCTGATCACGAGCAGGATGACCCACACATGAGCAGCAATGAAGAACAAGCGTCCGACACTACCTGAATACTGGGACGCATCACCGTACAGCGTGCTGGCAGCCAGCACTTGAGCAGGCACATACACGATGCCCAGACGGAAAACAACTTTTCGAAGTAATCTCAGTGTGTTGGGGTTGGCATCAAAGTGCACCATCCCAAGTCCTCCCGGTCGACTTGCCGCACCGGCAAATTCCAACACCAATGCAACCCACACCGCATTGATCAGGCCAGATTCCATACCACGCAGCCAGGCACTTGGCTCTGCTGCCTGTTGGGTTCCCCAAGCAAGGAAACACAGGACCAAGGGAATCGGTAAAGCCAATAGCAAGGTGAACGCAAAAGCCTTCCAAGTGAGCTTGTACCGGTCTGTTGAAACCCGCTTGGTCGCCACACCAACCCGTGTCAATGCTGCGATAATCCAGGGACGCGTTACACACAGCATGATGACCGCCAACAACAGCAGAAGGCAGCGAACTGGCCGCATCGTGAACAGCTTGAACAGATTACTTGCGAATTCCCGCCAATGCTCGCCATTGAAAAGCCATGACATCCCACTGGGAATATCCCCAATGGTCGATACAGACACCGGCGATGCACTGCGAATCCAGAACAACTGTTCGGTGATGTAATCGCGAACCTCATCTACCCGTTGCAGGAACAAATCATTGGCAACACCCAAGGCGGACAACACGGGCAAAAGGTCGCTGTATTCCTGATTCAATTTGCCAAGCAATTCCAGTCGAGCATCCATCAATGGCTGGGCTTCTGGCAAAGCATCGACAGTCAATAACTCCCGGCGACTCGAGTGATTACGAAAATCACGTTCAACTTTCAAATTACTGATCCTCAAATCATCCAACTTTGGAAAATCTGAAAACTTGACTGCATTACTGTCATTGGGGTTCAACAATTGATCCTGAAGATCAAACAGAACCTGCGCCATCGCTCTTCCGCCACCTCGCATTTCGACTTGCGTTTGTAAATGCGAGTACTCCTGTTCCAAATTATCCAGGCGTTGTGTCGCTGCAGTCTGCGCCGCCAAAACACTTTTTGATAGCGCAACTACATCGGTGTAAGCGCGGAGCAAAGATTCAACTTCATCGATCAAATCATCCAGGTTGCTCTGTGCAGCCGATGACAGGGAATGGGAATGTGCTTCTCGGAGCACGTTGGTGATACGAGATGTCAGTTCAAAAGTTTCCTTGCTTCTATTTTCCGCCCATCGCTTCTGCAAGTTTCCAACCAACACTTCAGCGTCAGCGATTTTGCGTTGCAAAAGCCGATCTTTGGCTATCGCCAATTGCTCTCGCTCATCCTGACTGTCTTTTTCAGCCTCGAGCATTTGGTTTTCGGCAACCAATGAGGCAAGCCCTGCTTTCAGCAGTGTGCGATCCGCTATTCGGCGTTGGGACGCATCTTCAGCCATAGCAGGACTGTTGAGTTCGGCCCGCAGCTTTGCCAATTCCGTTTTGAGATTGGCAAGGCGGACCGTGATTTCATCTCGTCTGGCCCTCAGCCGAGTCAACTCACCCGATACGTCTGTCAGTTCCTCGCGATACTTGGACAATTGCTCCCTTCTTTGGGGAATCGTTTTCTGCAAGTCCTGGGCATCGATTTGAGCGTCAGCATTGGCGGCTGCCTCCGATTCGGGCAATTCATCGAATTCCCGTGTGACCTCAAGGATTTGCTGAGGTGCCGAAATGATCGCCTCACGATACTCAGCCTCCTGCTTCCGCGTGAGCTCAACCTGTTTCAATTTCTCGAGGGACTGCCGATAAATGGAACGTAACGTTTCCTTCACTGCGTCATCAATTCCGGAGCTTGAATCAATCGAAGCCCACTCTTTCTCAACCCCTGCAAGCGTCAATTGATACTGACGTTTGACGCCCGTGCCCCCATTGTCATTCGCTACCTCGGGCGGTGAGTTTGGACTCTGAGCATTTGGACTCTGAACGCCCGGGCTTTGAGCGTTTGCGCTTTGGCCGTTCGGACTTTGAGCGCCCGGACTTTGGCCGTTTGCGCTTTGAGCGTTTGCGCTTTGGCCATTTGGGCTTTGGCCGGGGACTTGCTGACTGGCAGACGTGGGATTCACATCGGGCTGGTCTGAATTCCCGGCAGTTGGAGCAACACCATTGATCGTGGCCGGCGAATCCTGATTGGCCACCGTACCGGACTGATCTGTCGATGGTTGCTGCGCAGGCAGTTCACTGCTGGTTGTGCTACAGAGCATCACCAAGGCAATGGCCAGAACCCAGCAAACCGATTTACTGTCGAACGCGTGCGCACGAAAAAAAACTGTCTGATCAACCTTCGACATCAAGTCCCCCGTCTCCATTCGACTTGCAGCCTGATTCGATGCTCAGGCTTTCCCATCACATGGTCGTCAGTCGACCACACTTATTCCCTTATCCAACATTTCACTGCTCTAATCAAGAAGCATTTTCTTCCGTGCGTGGAAGCTTCTTGATTGCAAATGAGAGCATGATCCAGGTCCAGCCGTTGAAGAGCAGTTCGAGACCGACAAACAATCCAATGACCCACAGGACACCGCTGGGACCATCAGGTAGATGCCGGAACGCCCGAAAGATGATCAATCCCAGCATGAGGGTCACGATACCATTGACCAGACCCCATCCCCACTGCGGGTACTTCTCGACCAGCGCCATGACAATACGGAAACTGCCACCGACGACAAAGAGTCCAGCAAGCATGAGAGTGAACAAAGCCAATGATTCGACGGGCATTTCGGTGATCATGAAACCGGCCACGACATAGACCAAGCCACCCAGGATATGCACAAAAAAAGCACTCCACTTACCCGCCCAGAAGGCACTGATCACAGTTGTCACACCACAAATGATCAGGATGGCACCGATCAGAATGACCACACCTACCGAAGTAAAAAGTGGATAGGCAATCGAGAAAGTGCCTGCCAGCACAAGCAACACGCCCGTGATCAGAAAACACCACCATTCATTGCTGAGATGACTCAGTTCATGTTTTTTAAACTCTTCCACGGATGACTGTAAATCAGTCGTCTCAACGTTACTCATGATGTTCTCCTGGTATCGACGGACTTCTTCCACAGCAGAACAACCAATCGCAGTCTGCATTGCTGGCTCAATTTATAATCAAAGCCAGCGTCAGAACCGCTACCAAACATGATTTATTTGCAGGGAATCACCGCGAGGGGTCCGAATGTGGCGAGCACTCGGGACAGACAACATCCTTACGGCATCCTTACGGCATGTCACCGCGTGCCTGACACTCAATGGCAGCATGCCTTCGTCGAGGGAAAACTGGCACCCACGCATAAAGCTTAACGGGCCAGTGCCGAACAATAAGGGCTCTGAAGGGGGCCCATGCAGCGAATCGCTATCGGTGCATCGTTTCATACCCTCTGTTTCAAGATGCAGGCGGAAAAGGATGCACTGGAAAATCCTCATTCCCCCGGCTGAGCCCTCAGCCCCGAAACAGGTGAAGCGAGCCCCCCGGGGGAGACACGAGGAGGTCAAGCAGTCTGGTATCCGGATGCATCAAGCAAAGCTTTCAATCAGAAGGATGACCTCCAACGAGCATCAGGCAGTGCCCAAACAGCGCTGGTTGCCATTGGCGTTTGCAACGAACCGACAGCCCAAATCGACTGGTTTCGCACTCCAGTAGGTAACAAGCTCTTTTCGCAACTGTGCCCTCGCTCGACTGATACGACTGCGTACAGTTCCCATCGTTAAATGAAGGACATCAGCGATTCTCCGATAATCAAAACCTTCGAACTCACGTAATCGCAAAATTTCTCGATGCTGGGTGTCCAGACGCTGCATGGCAAGACTGACAGCCCGGCAGTCCTCCGTTCTCTCAAGACAGGTCAAGGGTCTCTGGCTGGCTTCCAGACAGGATGATCGTCCCACTGGCTGACATGCTTCATGTATCTCATCCAGAGAACTCAGACGATGCCTATTCTGCAAGTAGTGACGCCGGGAGTTCAATGCAATCCGGTACAACCAGGTGTAAAAACCACTCTCGCTTCGAAACGAATGGAGATTTTTGAAGGCACGCACGAATGCGTCCTGGACAATGTCGTCCACAAGGCCAGAACAAGCGACCTTGTTTTGAATCGCAGAGGTCAAGCGTCCTTGATAACGATCGACCAGCTTTGTGTAGGCACGCTGTTCGCCCGACAAAGCAGATGCGATCAATTGGGAATCACTGTCATTTCCATCGACAGAACATAAGGAAGATGATTGGAATTGCATTGGGAACCTGAACCATGAATTGTGTTACAGCCGATGCATGAAGTCTTTGGATAATGTTGGCTGTCACTCAAGAACGCGAATGAAGTTGAGATGATCCGCAGTCGATTCGAGAAAAGTTCCCCGTTATTTTCCGTATTCCCGGAAAAACACAATTCAAAAACTGGCGGATCATCAATCAGAATTCAATAGATGGCACTGGCGTCATGATCCCCGGTCCGCCAATCCCAACCTTGAGGGCACTCAAGTGCAGACACTCATCACAGATGCACAGGAATGAACCGCTTGATCTGGGCGGCTTCGGGCTCGGGCACAGGGCTGATCCACGGGATCGCCTCACCTTGCTGGTGGAATTGTGCAACGGTCTGCTTGAAAGCAGGAACAATCTTGCCGAGCATCTCGCGTTCGCTGTTGCCCACAGCCTCAATCCCCTCAAGATTCGCGACACAACCGCGGTAGACTCCCCCCTGAACCGTTACATGAACAATGCAGGGAAAAGCAGGCACATCAACGGGTACCATGGGGGGTTCGGGGATTCGTGAAGCCGGAGACGGTGAGTCAGCGGGCTTCGATTTTTCCTGCGACATGAATTTACTCTCCTCAGCAGTGTTAAAAACGCACGCACTGTTGAACATACGCACTGTTCAACGTAGCCAGCTACCAGAGGCAGTCAACTACCGAATGGGGTCATGGAATCCAAGCTGTTTTCAGCAGCAGACTCTTTATTTCCGGGTAGCCTCACTCACCAGACGATGAATCCCTTCCATGATCCGAGATTCAACGGAGCTGTCAAACGGCCCAGGAAAATTCGTGTAGCGCATTGCCTCACCTGCTTCGTATCCGCCTTCCCGCAGAACCCGTTCGCTGGGCAGATATCCAAACACATCATTGCAGTAACCGGCGGTCCAGACTGCAGTGGTTGCGCCTTCTGACAATTCCTTTTTACATCTCATTGAATAGTCGACCACTGCCTCGCCACAGATACCAACCATCGTCAGATCATCACCGAAGCGTACAACCTGCAGTGGGAAACGATCAAATTCCGTTTCTATGCGACCATTTGCATCCAACTCATCCAGCAGTCCACGAGCATGAATGCGAACGTATTTGTTACCAGACTGAATTTGTTTTTCGAGATCTGCCCGCGATGGTGGATCAGCAAAACGCAGTGTCACATTCCGAAAGGCCACATCAAGCGTTCCTTGCAACTCAATGCAGTTTTTCGTAAGCAGTGCTGTCTCAACACCATTTGCCAGAGCACGTCCATGCTGTTTCGCCAGATCAAGTGTCCTGCGAGGGTATGGATTCTGATCAGCGGAACAGCCGTTCATGAACATTGCAATCGTTCCGGGATGAGCATCCTGCACAAACTGCTGTGCAAATCCTGGGTAATCCCCGCAAAGCTTTTGAAAGCTGAGCGTGGTAGCGTGGCATGCATATCCAAACAGCACCGTTTTCAATTCACCTGCTTCATTTTCCACGCGAAGCACCGGCACCTGATGGTCAGTCAGTCCATCAGGATTTGGCCTGTTGATAAAACCTTTCGCCGTCGGCAACCGTCGATTCATGGCAAAGCCGGCCCGTGCATAGCTATAGAATAGGCGAGCTGGTTCAACCTGACTGACCACCTCACCAATCAGGTTGGCAATTTTTCCCGCAATCCAACGCACGTATTGTCGAGACAGCGCCGCAAATCGAGAGTCGATTCCCATGCGAAGCAGTCGCTCACTGCGCAATTCAGGGCCACAATGGGTATGCGAAGCGTTCATGAGCAGACTTTTCTTCTCAACGCCATACTTCTGCACCTGCACTTCAACGGCAGTTCGCAATTCTGGGGTAATCCCGAGCAAGTCCATTGTGACAATCACGATGCGTTTGCCATCAAGGCCCTCAACCACCAACACCTTGGCAAACAGATCGTGAATTTTTCCGTCAGCGGGTTCATTCCGGGCTGCATACCCTCCCATCCAAAGCGGTTCGGTGGGAGTGATGGCAACGGCTCCAGCAGCAGCTCGCCAACCCCCAGGCTCGTCACCGCTGACTCTTTCCTGGCAAGACACAGCAACGATCCCCAGCCAGAATATCACCGTCAACCCGATAGCATGATGCATAGACCACCGTACCCTGCATTTGAATCAGTGGGAGAAGAGAAGCACTGCAGGCTGAACTTGTGGGATCAGTCTACGGAAAGTCTCATGATAATGTGTCTACTGGTTTGGTGCTCACCTCAGCAATTCGAGCGTTTGGTTGAAGGTATCGCTGGGTCGCATCGCTTGAGCCGCTTTGGTGGAATCAGGCTGGTAGTATCCGCCGATATCAACCGCTTCTCCCTGAGCTGCATTGAGTTCATCGATGATGGTCGCTTCGGCTTCGCTGAGGGTTTTCGCCAGCTCAGTGAACCGTTGTTGAAGATCCGGGTTCTCCGTTTGTGCTGCGAGTGCCTGAGCCCAATAGAGAGCCAGATAGAAGTGGCTGCCCCGATTATCCAGCTCGTTTACCTTGCGACTGGGTGATCGATCATTGTCCAACAATTTCCCTGTTGCCTGATCAAGTGTTTTGGCCAGGACCAAAGTACCCGCATGGCTGGTTTTATTGCCGAGGTCTTCCAACGAAACAGCCAAGGCCAGAAACTCACCCAGTGAGTCCCAACGCAGGTGGCCTTCCTCCACAAACTGCTGAACATGTTTGGGTGCTGAGCCACCGGCCCCCGTTTCGAAAAGTCCACCACCAGCCAACAGAGGCACAATCGACAACATCTTTGCGCTGGTACCAAGCTCGAGAATCGGGAACAGGTCAGTCAGATAATCCCGCAGCACATTGCCAGTCACAGAAATGGTATCCAAACCATCCTTGGCCCGTTGGCAGGCGTGAGTTGCAGCATCCACGGGCGACATGATGCTGATGTCGAGTCCAGCAACATCATGATTGGGCAGATACTCATGTACTTTTTGAATCAGATTTGCATCATGCGCACGTTGTTCATTCAACCAGAAGACGGCAGCGGCTCCCGTCGCGCGCGCTCTTGAAACAGCAAGCCGGATCCAGTCCTGAATGGGTGCATCTTTTGTCTGGCACATGCGCCAGATATCCCCCTGCTGCACGGCATGCTCCATCAACACCTTTCCATCGGCATCCAAGACACGAACGAGGCCAGCCTCGGCGATTTCGAATGTTTTATCATGCGATCCGTATTCTTCAGCTTTCTGAGCCATCAGTCCAACGTTGGCCACGCTTCCCATTGTGGTCACATCGAAGGCACCATTCTGTTTGCAAAATTCGATGGTTGCCTGATAGATTCCCGCATAGCAACGATCCGGAATGATTGCCTTGGTATCGTGCAACTTTCCATCGGGACCCCACATTTTCCCGGAGGCGCGAATTGCTGCCGGCATCGAGGCATCAATGATGATATCGCTGGGCACATGAAGGTTTGTGATTCCTTTATCAGAATCCACCATGGCCAACGATGGACGCTGATGAGACACAGCATCAATGTCTGCCTTGATAGCCTGCTGTTGATCATCCGGCAAATCTTCAATTTTACTGTACACATCTCCCATGCCATTGCAGGCCTCGATGCCCAACTTCTGAAACACTGCGGCATGCTTGTCAAACACGTCTTTATAATAAACATTGACTGCGTGCCCAAAGATAATCGGGTCCGAGACCTTCATCATCGTTGCTTTCAGATGCAGGGACAGCAAAATGTCCTGCTGCTTGGCATCATCAATTTGCTTGGCGAGAAATTCTCGCAACGCATGACAACTCATCACCGATGCATCGATAATCTCGTTGGCCTGTAAAGACAGATCACTCTTGAGTGCGGTTTTTTCTCCATCCGCGGTTTCAAGTTCAATGCTGACCGACCCAGCCTGCTGCATGACGTGGGATTGTTCACTCCCAAAAAAGTCACCCTGCTCCATGTGAGCGACATGAGACTTGGAATCTGCAGACCATTGACCCATCGAATGCGGATGACTGCGAGCATACTCTTTGACCGGTCCAGCCACGCGACGATCCGAATTACCCTCGCGAAGTACAGGGTTCACCGCACTTCCAAGAATTTTCGCGTAACGAGCCCGTATTTCTTTTTCCTGATCACCCTCCGGTTCCTCGGGGAAATCGGGAACACTGAACCCATGTTCCTGCAACTCATCAATCGCAGCGACCAACTGAGGAATGGAAGCACTGATGTTGGGCAGTTTGATGATGTTGGCTTCAGGAGTTTTGGCGAGAGTTCCCAGTTCGGCAAGCGCATCAGCCTGCCGTTGATTCTCCTGCAAATTCTCGGGGAAATTCGCCAGAATGCGTCCGGCCAGCGAAATGTCTTTCGTTTCCACCTCGATTCCCGCCGCGCCTGCATAGGCCCGGATAATTGGCAACAGTGATTGAGTCGCCAAGGCAGGAGCTTCATCGGTATGCGTGTAAATGATTTTGGGAGATTGAAGGGACACGGTCTTCCTTTAATCGTTGTATGTCTGGCCGTCCGGCGAAGTTCGCCACCTATGAAATCAGGTCAAATCGTAACAGCGCAGCGGTAAACTGGGGCGGGGGTACGTCCGGCATTTTTTCGATGGTCTCCTGATTGGGAATTGCCCAAGGAAACACCTGTTCCGGTCTAAATACGGGCGTTCCGGTCTAGATACAGTCGTTCCTTTGAAAATACGCTGCCCAGCAAGCCAGAAAACATCAGCAGGACCAGTCAGATCACCTTAAACTGACGAGCAGAATCGTAACCGCCCTTTTGTGGCGGCAACATTCCAGTGCGGGGGGGGGAAACACTCCGCGACTGCCTTGTGCCACATTTGCCATTGCGCTCGGAGATAAAATTGCCAAACTGCATCAGCCCCGCTTACCAAGGGCCCCATGGTTTCAAGGTGTTGGGTTTCAGCATTCTGTTAGTGCTGACCATCACGGCCCAGCCCTACCAAGTTGCCGCTAATAACGACCGTGTCGAGGTCATACCCAGCAATGGGGGAGTCGTTGTCAGCGACTCGAGGATTGCGAGTCAGATAGGTCGAGACGTTCTGCTGGACGGTGGAAATGCTGTCGATGCTGCGGTCGCAACCGCTTTCGCCCTTGCTGTCTCGTGGCCTGAAGCTGGCAATATTGGTGGTGGCGGTTTCATGTTGGTGCGTCCAGCGAACGGAAAAAAACCTGTTTGCGTCGATTACCGGGAAACAGCGCCAATTTCCATGAACAAAAATTCGTTCAATCGCTCGGATACAACCTTCACCCAAAAGGCGGTCGGCGTGCCGGGAACGGTGCGAGGTCTTGGCTTGGCCCACGCAAAATACGGTCGTCTGGAATGGAGCAGATTGGTGATGCCCGCAAGCAAACTCGCTCTGCAAGGCGTTCCGGTAGATCAGCCGTTGGCCAAGTCACTGAATTCCGTGTTAGGCATCCCGTCTGTCAAATCTGACAACAAGTACTCTGAACTGCGGCGAGTTTATGGCAAACCGGACAAGTCAGCGTGGCAGTCCGGTGACAAGTTGGTGCTCCCTGATCTGGCGGCAACTCTCAAGATCATTGCGAAACAGGGTCCTGATTCTTTTTATGAAGGAACAATCGCCAACCAGTTAGTGGAAGAGATGGGTCGAGGCGACGGCGAGATATCTCGACAAGACCTCAACCAATACAAAGCCATCATCCGTCCTGCCATGGAGGGAAAATTCCGTGGCTATACAGTGCTGGGAGCTCCACCTCCCTCATCAGGCGGCACCTGCATCATTGAGGCGTTGAATATCATCGAGAATTTCAACATGAAGCAGTGGGATCGATACAACCCACAGTGCATTCACCTGATTGCTGAAACTTGCAGACGTGTGTTTGCCGATCGGGCCCGTTTCCTGGGAGACCCGGCGTACACGCGGATTCCTGATTTTCTGACCAGCAAAGAGTACGCGCGGAAAGTCGCGAAAGCGATTGATCTTGAAAAGGCAACGCCAAGCAGAGTCATCACTCCTGAAATCAATGTGGCCAACGAAAGTCCCGACACAACTCACTTTTCCATTGTCGACAGGAACGGAATGGCTGTCAGTAACACCTACACTCTGGAAGCGAGCTGGGGTTCACGCATGGTCGTCAAAGGAGCCGGTTTTTTACTCAACAATGAAATGGGCGACTTCAACTGGTTCCCCGGCGAAACGAACCAAGTGGGTCGCATTGGCACCAAACCCAATATGGTGGCAGCAGGTAAACGCATGCTGAGTTCGCAATCGCCTACCATGCTTGAAAAGGATGGGAAACTGATTTTAGTAACGGGCAGTCCCGGTGGTCGCACGATCATCAATACAGTCCTGGGAATTGTGTTGGGAGTTGCCGAGTTTGGCCTGTCTCCGAAACAGGCGGTCGCCGGTGCGAGAATGCACCATCAGTGGTTTCCTGATCGACTCGACCTTGAGGACCTTGATAATCTTCCGCATTCCCGTGTTCGATCACAATTGGCGGGCATGGGGCACACGATTGGAAATCGCCCCAAACAGGGTTCTGCCCACACAATCGCAATCGACTTGGATACAGGTTTGCGAACCGGTATCGCTGACCGCCGCCGCAGTGGTGGTCCTGCCGTACACGACCGTGACACAATCGCTCGCTGGGATTTTGACGATGCTCCAAACACCGAGCTGCCCCAAGCATTATTTCACGGAACCATCACAGATCAGTGGACCAATGAACTTCCCTCATCAACAAGTGATGGCAACGGTTGCCTGAGCATCAAACGATCCCACCTTGATGAACTATCCGATACATATCTGCCACTCAATGACTCGGCTACCCATGTTGCTGTTGAGCTGGTGCTGCGAGAATTGAAACTGGCTGGAAACCGAAGCGACGAAAAAATAAAGATTGGATTCACGAGTGATCGCGATCGCCCCAAAGTCGCAGCCAGCCTGGTGCTGACAAGGAAACCCAATGGCAGCATTTCGGTACAGGGCGAGGGCCCCGGGCGAGGTACTGTGATTCCTCCCACAATCATCTCACGGAAAAATGCACTTGATCAGCCCATTGCGTTGCGACTCGAAATTGACGAAACAAACGAAACGTATCGAATTTTGTCTCGCAATGCCGGTGACAGTGAATTTCGCAGTCACGGAGCTGGCAAGATCGCTCCATTGCGGCCTGCAAGATATTTACGACTCAGCTTTGAAGGGAACTTCACGGACAACGATGAAGTGATCAAGATTGAATCTCTGAAAGTGAACTGGTCCTTAGCGAAATAACCGCGCAACTGAGTCAATGCATCACAACCTCTCCTGAGTCATACGCCCTGCTGTGGTCAGAATTTCCGCCATTTGAAATCGCATCGCGGCGTCGACATCGATACGAAAATCTGTAAAAACCGCAGGCGTTCTCTCGCTCACCCTCGCTTCTCGTTGCCTCACCATGATGCGTTTCCCAGCCACCCTTCTACTCTTGATTCTTGTTTCCACAGTTGCCTGGGCACAGAAGCAACCTGCCGCCAACCGCAATCCGGCAACCCTCGCGCCAGCGACTGCACCCAGTGATGCCCCCAGTGATGCCCCCAGTGATGCGAAACCGGGGATCAACAGCAATTTCATCGACCCGGAATTGAACGTCGAGGAGTGGATTGCGAGATTTGAGGTAGAGAGTCGCGAGGTATATCAGGCCCGCCGCGCCATCATGACAGCGATGGCGATTCAACCCGGCTCACGCGTGGCTGACATTGGCGCGGGCACCGGGTTTTTCACCCTTCTGATGAGTGAGGCGGTCGGGGCCAAAGGCTGGGGCTACGCAGTAGAAATCTCACCAAAGTTCACGCAGCATCTGACGGCTCTCTTTGCAGAACGCAACTTGGCCAACACGACGACAGTTTTCTGTAACGACCGCTCCGTTTGCCTCCCACCCGATAGCATTGACCTCGCCTTCATTTGCGATGTTTACCACCACTTTGAATTTCCAAAGCAGACGATGGAATCCATTCATCATGCACTCTCCGATGGTGGAAGGGTTATTCTGATCGACTTTGAACGCATCCCCGGTACCTCTCGCCAGTGGACACTCGGCCATGTACGAGCGGGCAAACAGACATTCATCGATGAAGTTCAAGATGCCGGTTTCGAGTTAGTCGGAGAACGAAAGATCGCCGGATTTCAGGAGAATTATTTTCTTGAGTTTCGAAAAATGTCACGGGTAAATCGCGCTGGTGCGCGTCCACCACGCTGACCTTCCACCAGAATACCGGTACTCGGCATCCATTGACGCAGGCATGTTTCCTGCGAACCAGTTCCT
>PKCN01000298.1 GCA_002862205.1 Planctomycetaceae bacterium
CCGCACAGTGATACCCGCACAGTGATACCCGCACAGTGATACCCGCACAGAGATCATGAGCAAGGTTCTTCAGAAATTAAATCAATCGTTGAATGAGTTGCCTTGGCGATTGGTGGGTTCCAGCGCCAGCGTAGGTTGTCGAATCTTTGGCAGTCGTCATGCGCATCCGGTTGGCATTTTGACCTACCATCGCGTTGTTGATTTGGTTCCCGGGATTGCTGCCCCCGAGCACAATGTCACCCCAGTACGTTTACGTCATCAACTTGAAGGGATGCAGGCAAGGGGTTATGAATTCTGGCCGCTTGACCGCTTGTTGACGGCTGTCCGACAGGGAAGCGAATTGCCTGGCCGCATTGCAGTGGTGACCTTTGATGATGGTTATGAATCAGTGTATTTGAATGCGTTTCCCGTGCTTAAGGATCTTGGGATTCCCGCCACAGTATTTGTCGCCACCAAGTATCTTGATGGACGTGATCCCTTTTTCTTTGACGACTGGGGAACTGATTTTCACACCCAGCTTGACCAGTCTTATTACGGGCCGCTGACCTCCGATCAATGTCACGAAATGCTGGACAGTCAGTTGATTGAAATTGGGGCGCATACACACACACATGAAGATTTCCGGGGAAAAGATCAAACGTTTCGTCAGGATCTTTCGACGAGCGTTGAGATTGTGCGTGATCGATTTGGTGTCAGCGATGTAAGTTTTGCCTTTCCATTCGGGTGTCCTTACCGGGGATTTGCGAGCGAAGGGCTTGTGGAACAGGCGAGGTTAGCAGGGGTGACATGCAGTCTGACAACCGAAGCGATTCCTGTCGATCTGGCGACTGACCCGTATCACTGGGGACGCTTCAATGCGTTTCCATGGGACAATGCGGCATCTCTCGCGGCAAAAATCGAAGGTTGGTACGAGTGGGCGCCTCGTTTGCGACGCCGTGTTTCGCGAGGGATTGACCATTCGCAACGTAATGAATCAAGAGGACTTTCTTGATGAATGATTTATGTTTCGTCAGGACGTGCTGCAGCGTTGCACGCTTTTCGCAAACCACCGTTTGTTTGAATGAAGCATGAGAGTTCTGCTATGTCACAATCGTTATCAGCACTCTGGTGGAGAAGATCGTGTCTTTGAGGACGAAGGATCGTTGCTGGAAAAGCACGGCCATCAGGTGTTTCGGTTTACCATGAGCAACGACACGATCGGCGATTTGAATCGAATTGAGCTGGTTACAAAGACCTTTTGGAATAAGGCAGTCGCCAGCGATCTTGGTCAGATTATCAGGCGAGATCGTCCTCAGGTGATGCATTGCACGAACACCTTTCCTTTGATTTCACCTTCGGCCTACAAGGTTGCAAAGGATCACGGGGTCGGCGTTGTCCAGTCCATCCATAATTATCGCATGTTGTGCCCCAAGGCACAGTTTGTCCGAAATGGTCAGGTTTGCGAAAAATGTCTTGGTAGAAAATTTGCATGGCCGGCGATTTATCATGCCTGTTACAAAGACAGCCGTTTGGCAACGACGGTCGTCGCGGGCATGACTGCCTATCATCGCGGTCGAAAGAACTGGAGTCGACTTGTTGATCGCTTCATTGCGCCTACCCAGTTCGTAAAAGACAAGCATGTGGAAGCCGGGTTTGATGCTGACAGGATTGAAGTGAAACCGAATTTTGTCTTTCCTGATCCAGGTACTGGCACTGGAGACGGCAATTACGTTGCGTTCGCAGGTCGTCTGTCAGCCGAGAAAGGTGTCGACACTCTGCTGGAAACCTGGCAGCATCTTCATGCAGATATTCGGTTGAAAATTGCAGGAGATGGGCCGCTAGCTCAGAGGGTGCAGGAAGCTTCCAGGGCTGATCCACGAATCGAGTGGCTTGGGCAAGTGGACAAGGAAAACATGAGTGATTTTCTGGGCCACGCAAAATGCTTGATCATGCCATCGGTCTGCTACGAAACATTCGGTTTGACGATTGTTGAGGCGTTTGCAAAAGGTACTCCGGTAATCGCGTCACGGATGGGAGCCATGCAGGAGTTGGTGCACGAGGGCAGGAATGGTTTTCTTGTGCAACCAGGCAACGCGAGACAGTTTGCAGAAAAAGTCGAGCAGGTGTGCGGGATGGACACTGCGGTTTTTCGCGACTCAGCGCGGCATGAGTTTGAATTGAAATACACAGCAGAAGCCAATCATGAATGGCTCACAGAAATCTACAACAAAACAATCACGCAGAATACAAATCCGATTGTACCGGCAACCGTGTTGCTGGATCCATCCATGCCACAGCAAACCAATTAGAACGACAATTTGTTGCAGGTCCGCTAACCATGCAAACTTCTTCTTCACAAGATGACATGCCCGTTCCAGAAACCATGACGGACACTATCCCGTCGGCCCCAACACCAAAGAGCAGACAGAATCGGGCCGTTCGTGATGGAAACTCTGAATTGCCCCCCAAAGTCAGCATTGGAATGCCGGTCTACAACGCAGAGTCCTATTTGCGTGAAGCTGTCGAATCACTTCTGGCACAGACATTTACCGATTATGAAATTATCATTTCGGACAATGCGTCAACTGATCAAACAGAAGCAATCTGCCGAGCCTATGCCAAGGCTGATTCACGGATCAGTTATGTGCGTCAGTCCGAGAATCTCGGAGCGACCGGAAATTTCAATCATGTCTTTGGGCTGGCAAGGGGGCCCTACTTCAAATGGGCATCCTATGATGACGTTTGCGAACCGGATTTCCTTGCCAAATGTGTTGAGGTGCTGGAGAGCCGACCTGAAATTGTGTGGGTCCACAGTGCCAGTTCGAAAATCAATGAACACGGGGACGTGATCGACTCTACTGCACCGGAAGCCGAGGGCATTGGGCATACCTCCGAAGCGGGCCTGCCACGCAGATTTTTTGACTCTCCGTCACCACATCAACGATTTCAGGGTGTCTTGCTGGGGACCAATTGGTGCGTGGATAGTTATGGACTGATTCGTGCAGATGCGTTGAGGGCCACGCAACTGCTTCCGGCCTGTTACGGTTCCGAAAAGGTTCTGATGGGCGCGTTGAGTCTGGCCGGGTGCTATCACGAAATTCCGGAGACTCTCTTCTATCAAAGGGTTCATGCTGCGGCATCAAGTCGGATTGAAAATGCAGCGGATCAATTGACGTTCATGGATACCAAAGCGACGTCACGTTTTGCATCGACACGGGTGCGACTGTTGCTTGGGCATTTGGATTCCATCTCTGACTCGAGTCTGCCAGCTTGGCAGAAATTCCGCTGCCTGCTGATCATTGGCAAGTACCTGCTGCAGACCAACAAGTGGAGTTCGGTTGTGCGTAACACGGTCACAGGTACCGGGGTGGGAAGAACACGCACAAACCCCGAGCGTTCTGGAACCACTCAATGAGTCCCCTTTGCAGTTGTTGCCTGGAAAAAGGGCCTCCTTGTGTCTAATGAGGAGTCATTTCTTTCAGGCACGGGTGGTTCCAGACCGGAGACGCCTGCGAATGCAGCTTGGGATCTGAGTCCACACGGATCAAAATCGTTTCATGGTTAAACTCGAAAAAATAACGTCTACTCTCTTTGCGCGGCTCTACGAAGCGTTTCTGCATGATGATGATCCGTTGTCAACCGAAGAAGATTGGCGAAATGTGTTCGATTATGCCTGGGATCATGGGGAAGGGTATTCCGGCTATGCAATGTTGGACAATGACGAAGTGGTTGGCATGATGGCCATGGTCTTTAGCAGGCGTTCGATCGGTGGAGTGGAACGAAAGTTTTGCAATTTGCATACGTGGTGGGTGCGTGAAGACTACCGGGGCCGATCCTTGGCCATGCTCCGCCCGATTTTGCGGTTGAGTGAATACACCGTTACCCATTTCACTCCTTGTGATCGGGTGCGTGCGGTTACCAAGAGACTTGGTTTCAAAGACTTGAACTCGCAATTGCGGATTCTGCTCCCACAGCCAATTAGCGGTCGTAGAGCTTCCGTTCGGGGTACGGATCTGGAATTTGATGCATCCAGAATATCGCCGCATCTCAATGCAAACGATCAGCAGATTCTGCTGGATCACTTGCCCTATCGTCCAGGGAATGTCTTGCTACGTAGTGGTGATCAGTATTGTTATGTGCTGTACACCCATGTGGTTCGACATCGGCTTCCCTATTGCCATGTGCACTACATCAGTAATAAGGAGCTGTACAGGGATCATGAAACGGCAATTCGTGCTTCGTTGCTGCGTCGTCATCACGCCCGATTTGTCGCCGTTGACGATCGCTTGACATCGGATATCAAGTTTCGCAACAGTTTTAAATTCTGGGCTCCGGCGCACGCGCTGTTCAAATCTGACACCGTCGCCCCGGATCAAATTGACAACCTGTATTCCGATGTGGTTTTTTTGAGCCTGACGGGACTACCTGACATGAGTCATGAGCTGGGACGCCGGATTCGAGGTCTGATTCCCGGTGTCGCTGCCGAGAAGTCTGGGGCACCGCAGGAGGAAGGGGTTTGAACGTTCGAACTGACAGAGTCAATGCCGATTGCTTCTTCCATTCCCGGTCTTGTATTCGATGCGTGATTCGACACTGCAGATTTTTTGCAGAGTCAGGTTGGGAATCCGTAACGATGCGATCACAGTCCTTGGTCTGTGCTGTTGTGAATCGATTTCAAGGATGATCTGCAGAATGTTCCGTCGCTCCTTTTCGACCATCTTTGACGTGATCACCAACGAGAGTGCCGCATGACGCTGGAATTGACAGAGCAAGATCAGCTTCAGGTCTATTCGACCTGTTGCACTTCCAAGGACACAGACTCTGGGGCTTATCTGCAGCGGGTGATCGATGTTGCGAGATGGAGTGAAAAGGCGGGGTGCCGTGGGATCCTGATCTATGCTGATAATGGAATCGTTGATCCGTGGACCGTGTGTCAGGCTATTCTGGCGAACACGAAGGAAATTTGTCCTCTGTTGGCAATTCAGCCAGTTTATATGCACCCATTTTCTGTTGCCAAAAAAATATCTTCGCTTGCGTTTCTTTATCAGCGTCGTGTTTGCTTGAACATGCTGGCTGGCGGCTTCCGAAATGACCTGTTGGCGTTGAACGATCCTACACCTCATGACGAACGCTACGACCGATTGGTCGAGTACACGAACATCATTCAGCGGCTTTGTGAGAATCCTCGTGGCATCACTCAGGAAGGAAAATATTACTGTGTGCGCAATCTGAAACTCTCTCCTCCGTTGTCGCCCGAGTTACAGCCTCAGTACATGATGTCCGGATCCTCGCCTGCTGGATTGGCCGCTGCTGCCGAGACCAACGCGACCGCAATCCAGTATCCCAAACCAGCGGCACAGAACCAAGGCCAGGGAGTTGTTGATCGTGGGGGCAGTTTGTCGACAGGGGTTCGCGTGGGGATTGTGGCACGGGCCACCAGTGAGGAAGCATGGAGTATCGCAGAGGAGCGATTTCCAGAGGATCGTCGGGGCCATTTGGTACATCAATTAGCGATGAAGACGTCAGACTCACATTGGCATAAGCAATTATCAGAACAGGAAGAGCGACCTGCGGGAAAGGAAAGTCCTTATTGGATGCGACCATTTCATACCTACAAAACTTTTTGTCCCTACCTGGTTGGTTCGTATGAACAGGTGATTGGCGAAATATCCAATTACATTGCGATGGGACATCGTACATTCATTCTCGATATACCACCTTGCGAAGGGGAGTTGGGGCACATCAGCAAAATCTTTGAACGGGTCAAGATTTCGTCGTAATGACACAATTGATAAACCATTATGCCACGCATCAGGCATCAGTTCGTCCTGACGACATTGCGATCGTTTCTGGCAACCAGAAACTGACCTATGCGGAATTAGAAGATCAGAGTAACCGGCTTGCAAATCTGATCATTCGTGCCGGTTGTGAGCAAGGTGATCGGATTTGTCTGTTCATGGATAAGATGCCCGCAGCTATTGTTGCGATGCACGGCATCATGAAAGCCGATTGTGTTTATGTTCCGATTGACATCACAAGTCCGCCACCACGTGTGCAACGCATTGTCGAGTCATGTCGTCCACGATTGGTTCTGATTGATCAGGCGGGATCAAAATTACTTCATGCTGTTTTGCAGCAGTTGCCAGAGACTCAGCAGCCCATGATTGGAAGCATGGAGTTGGCCAGCGCCAACGAGGTTGGCAGCCAGTGCGTGTTGGTTGCCAATGATTTACAGGATGTGAGTGCCACGGCACCTGTTTGCAAAAATTCACCCAGCGATCCCGCACACATCCTATTCACCTCCGGATCGACAGGAATTCCCAAGGGTGTAGTGCTCTCGCATCAGAATGTGACACATTTTGTGGACTGGGGGCGTGAGTATTTTGGAATCGGGTCTGACGACAAAGTTTCGGGGCATCCACCACTCCATTTTGATCTTTCCACGTTTGATATTTATGGGAGTATCTCGGCAGGAGCTGAATTGCACATGGTTCCAGCCATGGCAAACCTGTTGCCGAACCTGCTGGTCAAATTTATCCGTGAATCCGAGTTGACTCAGTGGTTCTCGGTTCCTTCTGCCCTCACCATGCTGGCTCGCAGTGATTCAGTGGCAGCGAATGATTTTCCAAGTTTGCGTCGGCTGCTTTGGTGCGGAGAGGTACTTCCCACACCTACCTTGATTCACTGGATGAATCGTCTGCCACATGTTCAGTTTACGAATCTTTATGGACCCACCGAAACGACGATTGCCAGCAGTTATTACACGGTGCCAGCGTGTCCTGAGGATGTTCAACAGCAAATTCCGATTGGGCAGCCCTGTGAGGGAGAACAATTGTTTGTTCTTGATGACCAACTGCGCGTCGTTGAGCAGGGAGAGCAGGGAGATTTGTACATTAGCGGAGAAGGGCTCAGTCTGGAGTATTGGGAAGATCCCGTCAAAAGTAAGGCAGTCTTTCTGAAGCCGAGTGAGAAGCTTGCGTTGCCTCAGAAGATTTACAAAACGGGCGACCTCGCCTATCAGGGAAAAGATGGTTTGTTCAATTTTCTGGGCAGGAATGACTCTCAAATCAAGAGCCGCGGGTATCGAATTGAATTGGGTGAGATCGAAACTGCGATGAATGCAATCGGAATGCTCAAGGATTGTGCGGTGGTCGGTGTATCTACGGGGGGGTTTGAAGGGACTGCGATTTGCTGCGCCTTCGTCCCCGGAGGTCAGGGTGAAGTGACGCCACAGACCATTCGCAGCAACGCTGCCAAGTTATTACCCAGCTATATGCTTCCGGCTCGTTGGCTGACTTTTGACAATCTGCCAAAAACAGGAAACGGCAAGACCGATCGAAAAAAACTGCGGGAACTGTTTGATTCGGAGGTGACAATCTGATGAACCATCTACTACCCGTACCTTCTCGGCATTTGTGCATGGAAGCAGTGTTGTGCCCCTTGAATGTTTTGCCAATCATGCAGACTCGTTTTCCATGCTGACGAACACCGACTTGACGAAGCAGATCAGGTTGATCTTTTCCGCACAGATGTCGATTGAGATACCTGATGAGGACATTGATCTATTGGACTCGGGTCTGATCGATTCGCTGACCATGGTAGACCTCTTGGCTCATCTTGAAAGTAGCTATGGGTTTACTGTCGTGATGGAAGATCTGGACATTGAGTTCTTTCGTAGTCTGAAATCGATTGCCGATTATGTTCAGCGGTCCAGTTGATATTCGTCGATTTCATTCAACATGTCAGGGGAAATTGACACATGACTGATGGGATACGCGTTTGCCGGCGTTCCGACTTCGAGCAGATCACTGATCTGTATCGGGCAACCTTTACGGACTCGAACGCCAGTCACAGTTCCACGCTGCAGCAATATCTTGAGCAGGTTTATCTGGATAACCCCTGGGCAACCGACATTGCTGCTTCATTGGTGTCAGAGAAGTCAGGGAGAATTGATGGTTATCTGGGAGTCATTCCCCAGAAATTGCAATTCCGTGGAAAGCAGATCACCATGGCGGTTTCCAGTGCCTTGATGGTGGCTCAAGATGATTCCGGAAATCGCAACCCGATCACAGGGGTAGGCTTGTTGCGGAAGTTTCTCAACGGGCAACAGGATCTGTCTCTCACTGATACGGCGAATGATGTGACTTGCAGGATCTGGACAGCCAGCGGTGGCAGTATCGCTCACCCGTATTGCTACACGTGGATTCGACCGTTGAAACCACTCACCGCCGGTGCTGATGTTTTGCTGAAAACTGGCATGCTCCAGTCGATGTTACGGCCTCTGCTGGGCTTGTGCGATTCTGTACTTCGACGTGTCCCACCAATCAAGCCTCAGCCTGTGGACTGCGAGGTCGTGGATATTTCAACAGCGGAACTGCGGGCTCTGCAGCAGCAGGTAACCAATCGGGCGATCATGCCAGTTCGTGACCAGACCTCCTTGGATTGGTTGGTCGAGATGGCAGAGCAGAGCGAGCAGGAAGGACCTCTTGCGAAGTGCGCGGTGCGATCCAAGGCAGGAAAAGATCTCGGCTGGTTTGTTTATTATCGCAGTCGCAATGCGACGGGACGGGTATTGCAATTGGTAGGGTTGGGCAGTTCGTACGAAACTGTTTTGGATTGCTTGATTCATGATGCCAGCAAGCATGGTTTGTCTGCGATTTGGGGGAGAACAGAGCCGGGAAAGAATACCGTGCTGGCAAAACGCCATTGTGTTTTCAAGGGAGCACCCTGGGTGCTCGTGCATTCAAAAAATCGCGAGATCATCGACTCTTTTCTACAGGCGGATGCCTTGTTCACCGGGTTTGAGGGTGAGCATTGGATGAAAACCAATGCCTAATCAAAGTCGCGCACGATGAAATTGATGCTATTCCTTGAAGAATCCGCTGGGGTGCAGACGCTGCGGGTTGCCCACGCAAGCCAGCACGAAGTGGTGGCTGTTCTAACCACCCTGAACGAGGAAGGAACGAAACGCTTGGGAGCGACAGTGCAGGGCGTAGCTGAATACCTCGAGATCCCTGTCTGGCCAGCTAATCAAGTCAAGAATCAGGAATTCGCGGGGCGTGTCCAGCTTGAATCCATTGATCTGATCCTCAATGTGCACTCTCTTCACATCGTCCACCCCGAGGTGCTGTCTGCCGCACGAGTGGGCGCCTTTAATTTGCATAACGGCCCGCTGCCCAGCTATGCCGGGATGAATGCCGTGAATTGGGCAATTATGAATGGCCAGTCACAACATGGGACAACGTTGCACTGGATGGAAAGTGGCATCGACACCGGAGATGTCGCCTTCGAGACGAGTTTTGATCTGGCGGATGACGCAACCGGGCTGAGTCTTAGTCGACAGTGTACCAAGGATGGGATTGAACTGGTCCGGCATCTGTTGGCTACGGAACCCGAACACATCCCACGCAAACCACAGGATTTGTCTCGCCGGCAATACTACAAACTTGAACTTCCCTTTAGCGGGATGATCCCCTGGGATCGTGCTCTGCTTGTGGAACGTTTTGTCCGAGCTTGCAATTTTTATCCATTGCCATCGCCTTGGGGAATCCCCAGCGTGGAGCATGATGGTCAATCAATCGGACTGATGAAGGTTGTTGTGACAGATGAGCCGTGCCAGGAGGAGCCGGGAAAGTTGCAGTTTCGGGGACAGCGCTGCTTTGTGTCGACAGGAGATTTTTGGGTTGAGTTGACGAGCCTGCTGCACCGCAAAAAACTGCTCACTCCACAATCAGCGTTTTTCAGCCAGTCGCCCGAGAGTTGACGTCTTTCCGAGGCTCATCGTCGATAGTAAATCAGATTGCCTGCACTCATGATACCTGCACTCATGATGCGTTCACTCATGATGCGTTCACTCATGATGCGTTCACAGAGCAAGAGGATTTCAACATAAGAAACACTGGAGAGTCCGCTCCTTGCACTGATCCGAGTCCTTTCAGTGTTCTTGTTCTAGAACGTCCAGAACCAGTTCACAGATGCAATATGGTTGGACTGGTCATCGGCACTCTGGCGACGTAGGAGCTGGTTCAGGTAGCCCACTTCAATTTTGGGTTTGTTCTTTCCCGAGAACTTCCAACCCATGCCAATGAAGAGACGGTTCTGAGAAAAGCTGCCTTGCTGTCCCCAGTCTGTCGAGTTCAGATCGAAGAACGCTTCGTCCCAAGCGACGAGACTCAAGCGAGGTTGGAAATCAAGCGGACGATCTATCTTCACCAACTGACGAAATCGCCAGCCAGTATCATCTCCGGTTTCGACAAATCGCTGTTCGAGTCGTGTGCGACTCAGCATGCTGGCACGGTGACACTTTCGTGACCACGTCAATTGTTCCCACATGCGATTTTCATTGAAGGCAGGGGCACCACTGGTTGGCAATTCGTTGATCCAGGCGTAGCCCCACCACAAAGCGGTGTTGGAATTGATCGCGTAACCCAACGCAGGACGCATGATACTCTGGTTATAGCCACCAGAATCATTCAGATAGCGAAGATGGCCATCAAACCACCATCGCAAACCGGGCTTGTTGGCACAGCCATCGCCAAGGACACCCTGAGTGTTCGCAGAAAACCATACCCCGCCATCCTGTCCTGATTGCGCGAGACTTGTGTTTGCCTGCCCGAGGACCGCTAACAAAATCATCATGCCGCCGAAACGCTGCAGGATGTTTCTGGGTGAGGCATGTGTGCAGAAATTGCTTGACGCTGACATTTCTCTACCTTCAAAATGATCGCTTGTGGTGTAGTCGGACTGCTAATGCTTGGGGAAACATTCTGGGTCCCGCAGACACGCGGCGGGATGAACGCAAACGTCAAACTGCGATGCGTATGCAGGAGTAAATCGACTCGAGGCAGAGGCATGTTGAACGTGAATTTTCAGGTCTGTTTCGTCGTTTTGATTGGCACTACCTGCACTTTCCTACTAGCTGGGACTTGAATGTTGCAACCTGACTGACAGGTCAGGGCTATACTTGCGGTCTCGCAGAGGCCACTCACGTCATGTTTGACGCACTCGGGTACTTGGGACACCACCGCGTTGTCAATGTCCCGAGTTGCTCACCGTGCATTTCAATTCAGTTGGTGGTGGGGTGAAACGAATCCATGATTCAATCCGTTTTTTCAGGACACCGGTGCAAAGATGAACAGACCTATTACCTTGCCTAGAGCAGTGTGTTGGACGCTCGCTATCCTTTGCCTGACATCGTTTTCGCCTGCCGATGGTCAGGAAAACGACGCAGGGTTGTTGCCCCGTGAAAAGCGAGTCATGACACGGGATGAGCAGAAAGCTCTGGAACCACAGGAAGTGTTGAATTTGCTCAAGGCCGGAAATCAGCGTTATGCAGCAGGGACGCTTACTCAACGCAACCATTCCAAGCAAATCAGAGATGCCGTCGCGGGGCAGTTTCCCAAGGCGGTGATTCTCTCCTGTGTTGATTCCCGTGTACCTGTCGAAGATGTGTTTGATTGCGGTATCGGCGATCTGTTTGTAGCCAGAGTTGCTGGTAACTTTGCTAACACTGATATCCTTGGCAGTATGGAATTTGCTTGCAAGGTTTCAGGTTCCAAAGTCGCCGTGGTGCTGGGTCATGATAATTGCGGTGCTGTGTGTGCTGCCATTGATCGTGTGGAACTTGGTAATATCACAAAGATGCTCACGCGAATTGAGCCGGCAGTGGCCAGCCTGGAAGATTATCCCGGCCAAAAGACGAGTGATGACTCGAAGTTTCTCGCCAAAGTGATTGATCGCAATGTTCTGATGACTATCTCGTACATCCGAAAGAATAGTCCCATTCTGAAAATGATGGAGGAGAACGGAGATCTCGTCATTGTGGGCGGTGTCTACGACATGAAGACTGGCAAAGTCACGTTCCTTGATTGAGCAAATGCCTCGATTTGGCCAGCAGCTTCATCCATTTTTCAAGTTGGGACGACGTGCGTCCCAAGGACTGATCTGTTCAAGTTGCCCGGCCAATCGGAATAGAGTGGACTCATCTCCAAATCTGCCCAGAAACTGAGTTCCCATTGGCAGGCCCGACTTGGACTGACTTAGTGGAACGGACATGGCAGGTTGTCCTGTCCAATTTGCCATTGCTGTGCATGGAATGAATTCCAGTAGACCGTCCAGGACCTGTTGAGCCGTTCCTGTCATGCAGATCTTTCCATGTTTGACTGGTGGAGTTGCCAGGGTTGGCGTCATGATCACATCGTAGCGTGATTGGAACTCAGCCATTTGCCGTGCAGCCCGAAAAAACGCGTGACGTGCGTCTTCGAGTTCAACAGCGGTGTATTGCTCAGCATAGTCATGGTAGAAACGCGTCACAGGCTCCAAATCGTCATCACGAAGTTCGCGTCCAAGTTCCTTCAAACGCGAGAGGACTCGTCGGCGTACTGCGACCAGAACTGTCAGGCCATGTGCCTGTCGTAATTCCTGAAATGAAAAACGGCGATTGAAATCTTCGGTTTTCTCTTCAACCACGTGCCCCAGCGATTCACAAAGGTCGGCCGAATCTTGCAAGGCTTGCAGGCATTCTGGATCGACATGATTGGCAGGACGCATCGTTTTGACGATTGCGATGCGGAGCTTGCCTGGTTTGCGTGAGACCTGCTCCAGAAAAGTACCCGTATGGTGGGGAGCAGTATAGGGATCGCCCAGTGCGTTGCCTGACATCACATCAAGCAGAGCTGCACTGTCACGAACCGAGCGGGTCACACCATGCAATACAGCCAATCCTCCCCATGCCTCAAATCCTTCAGGGCCAAATGGCACTCTTGCGCGGGTCGGTTTCAGACCAAATAGGCCACAGCATGAGGCTGGAATGCGGATGGATCCACCACCATCACTCGCCGTAGCGATCGGCGCAATCTCCGCAGCAACGGCAGCAGCGCTGCCTCCGGAAGATCCACCTGCCGTGTGGTCCAAGACAAACGGGTTGCGAGTAATGCCGGCAAAGGTTGATTCCGTCGTAGGCAGAATCCCAAGTTCCGGAACCTGAGTGCGGGCAAAGGGAACGCAACCTGCTCGTCGCAATCGCTCGATGGCCGTGCTGTCTCGCTTTGCAATATGATCTGCGAAAAGTTTTGAGCCGTATTCTGAGCGGATGCCACGCATGGAAAAACTGATGTCTTTCACTGGCAGTGGAACGCCAGTCAACGGACCACGAGGAAGACCACGGCGGATGGCATTTCGAGCTTCATCGTACATTCGACCGGCAATCGCATTGATCTGCGGATTCACCGTTTCCAAACGTTGGATCGCTGCGTCGAGCAATTGAGTCGAACTGACTGTTCCTTCACGCACGAGTTCGGCAAGACCAATCGCGTCATGCTTTGCGTACTCGTCGTGGCTCAGGATTCCAGATGACTCCTGTCCAGTGGTCACTCGTGCATCAGCCAGCAAACAGCTACTCGCCAACGCGACGGTTGCGACCTGCTCACGGCACTTTTTTAAAAAGACACGCCGTGACACACCGGGGTTGCCAACAGCAGACCCTGTCGCGTCAAGTCCTTGAACAACTCTTTGAGCGTCTCTGGTCAAACCAGTGGTCTTGTTTGTCATGCGTTTTTCCGCAAATTGCGGGTTGAAGGGTTGGAAGGTGCTGAGGGGGACAACGATTTGCTAAAGGAGACTCAATCTTGTCTGCTCACGCTGGGCCACGTTCCATGGGAATGCACAGGGCAAACATGAATGCACAGGGCAAACATGAATGCACAGGGCAAATATGAATGCACAGGGCAAGCTGCTTTTGTAGTCCCGCTTCTGTAGCCACGAATGGTCAACGGCCCGGAATGGCATCAAATCGAGTTGGTTCTTTTTCATTTTCGCGCACGATCACTTCGCCTGCCTGCGTGCCAGACACAAAGGTGTTGCCGATGGCATCAAACACTGAGATCGTAGTCCACGCGTCTGAATCGGTGAACCGCTCGATTGGCTGGTTCCCATCCCTCTTGAACCACTGTGTGGCCAGCGCTCCGGAAATGGCAAATTTCTTGGGTGAAAGGGCGATGCTCAATAGAGGGGTCTTGTCGGTTGCGATTTCCCGAATGCGTTTGCCATTGCGCGTATTCCAGAGCTGTGCTTTTCCATCATCGCTTACGCTTACCGCCTCATCCCCATTCAAAAATGCAACGTCATTGACTGGCTTGGTATGCCCGGTGAAGGTCGCAACTGAGTTTCCAGTCTGGCAATCAAATATCTTTGCTGTGTGATCACGACTGGCTGTTGCGATTCGTTGTCCGTCGGGATGCCATGTGACAGCAAGGACCTGATCTGAATGTCCCAATAACTCCGCTTTTTCTTCGCCAGTTTCCGAATCGAGTAACCTGATAGAACCATTCGGCATGGCGACCGCGATTGTTTTTCCATCAGGGCTGTAGCGGGCGTCCATGATAACTTCATCGCTTTTGATCAGGACGCTGGCCGCTTTTCCGGTGGAAAGATCAAATACTCGGACCTCTCCGATGACACCTGGGGTACCGCTGGCGGAAACCAGATTTGGCTCTGTCGGATGCAGATCAATTGAGTAAGTCCGTTCACCTTGATTACTGATTCGCCGTATCAGTTCGCCATTGAGTTTCCACAGAGATATTTCGTGGTATCCACCGATGAGTAATTGATTTTGATCAGGATGAAAGGCCAACGCAGATAAAGGGATGGGGGCAGGATACTTTTCGGGCGCAACGGGATGGCTGATTTCAGGAAGAAGTTCTGTGAGCGGTTGATCCTCAGTCGTGCCATCAAACGCGGCTCCCTGTTCAATCCACTGCCTGATCAAGTTGATCGATGCAGCTGGCAGTGGATCGCTTTCTGCGGGCATCCGCAAGTCTTCGTCTTCATGCACCAGAACCTGATAGAGTTTGCTTTTGTTGGGGTGTTCCGCGATGACAGCAGCACTTCCGTCGCCCCGTTTCATCAAATGCTCAAACGTGTCGATCCGATAGTCTGCTTCGGCCAATTCAGCATCATGGCAACCCAGACATTGTGTTTTTAGCAGCGGAGCAATCTTTGCTACAAAACTGATTGTCTCATCCGCCAAGGCTGAGGAGCCAATGAGTACCAATGGAATCAGTTTCCAGATCAGGCGAGTGGGCATGGCGGTTGTTCGGGGGTGATCAGTCATTTGCACCGCTGGAGTGCTCGTAAAACAAGAAGTTTGAGGGAAGTCTCTTCACGATAACTTGCATCAGTCAACGTTGCATGGATGAAATCGTAGATGCGGGGAGATACGATGGACTCTGCCAGAGTGACAGAAGACCATTCACGAAAGAAGTGGATTGCGGGCTATCACGATCCTTTGTCGGGAAGGCAGTCACCCTGTTCTGCATTCTGGCTGTTGAAGTCTCAATGTTGAAAGAGGAACTCAGTCCGATTCAGAATTGTCCAGCAGATGTCTTCCATCGCCAGATGGATGTCTGTGTGTTTGGTCAGATATTCCTGATGGATCTTCATTTCTGTTTCACTGGCTGAACGGCACAACGCGCGTTTGTAAAGTGACTCGATGATTGTGGTGGGTTCGGTCCCAGCAGCAAGTTGTTGATGGAAGGTATTGGAGCGATCCGAAAGCATCTCTGTGACCAGTTTTCCATTCAGCAATTCCAACGCCTGCCCAAGGCTGACATCATCGCTGCGTTCACACTCGCATGCACTCTGTCGCTCAGGTTGGCCGAACACTTTCAGAAATTCAACATTCCCGATTCGCCCGCGATCGTGGGGACGCAGGTCCGGTGCAGGCAACCAGGTGGCCATGGTTCCTTTGGGAACACCAAAAAACTGTTTCGGTTTCCCGGTCACAAAACCGAGTGCATCAACCAGCTGTTCTGCTGTCATTATTCTCGAGTTGTAGTGTGATGCATACTTGAGCCCGTCCTGCCCCTTTTCGTGGGGCTGAGACGAAGCCTGATACGTGTCGCTGTTGAGAATCAAACGGATGACCTGTTTTCGGTCGTATCCGCTTTCAACGAATCTGGCTGCAAGCGAGTCCAGTAAGGGGGTGTTTGCTGGAGGATTGGAATCCCGGAAATCGTCAAATGGTTCGACGACCCCACGCCCCATCAAATGGGTCCAGATTCGGTTGACTTCAACTTTGGCAAACAAGGGGTTTTTGTCGGTCGTCAACCAGTTGGCAAAAGCTTGACGCCGATCACCAGTAGCGTCCCTGATGTGATTCGCCACAAACTTGCCGGTACGGTTTTCATCAGTACGGTTTTCATCAGTACGGTTTTCATCAGTACGGTTTTCATCAGTACGGTTTTCATCAGTACGGTTTTCATCAGTACCGGGGACCCACGGTTGCACCGTTTCGCCGGTGGAGGGCAATGTCACTTCGCCCTCTTCACGGGACCACAGCAGGATTTCTTCTTTGCGGGAAGTTCTTGATCTCTCGACCCGATTGAAGAAGGCGCTCAAGCCGTAGTAGTTCTTCTGTGTCCAACGTTCGAACGGATGGTTGTGACATTTCGCACATTGGATTCTCGTGCCAAGAAAGACCTGTGCGGCTGTTTCCATGGCATCGCTCGTGTCACCAGCGGAGCGGTAGAAATTGCCTGCAGGATTCTGTCGTGTGCTCCCTGTTGCCAGCAGAATGTCACGTGCGAAAGCATCATAACGTTGGTTGGTCGAAACGCTGTGTTCGAGCCAGCGGTTGAATTTGTGAGTGCTTGCTGTTCCGATCAACTTGGTCGAGACACGCAATAAGTCGCCCCACTTTTGTGCCCAGAATCTGGAGAACTCTTTTCGTTGTAACAATGCATCGATCAACACTGCCCTTTTGTTGGGTCTGGCGTCCGCAATGAAGGCGTCAGCTTCCTGTTCTGTCGGCAGGATACCAATGGTGTCAATGAATGCGCGTCGAATGAACTCATGATCTTCGCATCGGCGGGCTGGCAGGAATTGCAGTTTTCTGAGCTTGGCGTGCACATGGATATCAATTTCATTTGTCACCTCATCAGCTGTCCATTGGAAGTCATCTATTTCCTCTACGAACGTCATCAAGGGTGTTTTGATATGGTTGAGGTAACGGATGATGATGGCAGATTCACCTCGTCTGACTCCAGTAATCAGGCCGGTGCGGTTTGCTTTCGCAACCAACGGGTCTGAGGTTTCATACTTTGCCAGTTGGGTCACATCACGTCGTCGTCCATCTTCAAATTTTGCAATCACTGAAAACTGTTGTTGCCAGTCAGGTGATTTCAACAATCGGTTTGTCTTGGGGAAAACTTCAATGCCGACGCACGCTGGCTCGTCTTGCTGATCACGGCATCCTTCGGCGATCCAGTCATGCAGGACCGTGTAGGGGCGCTCCGATACTGAAAACCGTTTTCCACCCTGGTGCGAGATTTGCATACTGGGTTTTTGCAACAGCAGGCTTTTGGATGGTTCAATCGGGTTGATTCGACGCCCAAACAGTTCTTGCGTCAACGAAACTCTGTCGAGTTCGCGATCGGATCCGAACAGCGACAGTCGGAAGCCTGCCTTGCCATGAGGGGCACCGTGACAGGATCCGCCACTACAGCCGGATTGGGCAAGGACCGGCAGGACGTCGTAATCAAATGAGATGGGTTGGGGCTGATTCGCACTCACCACTGTGACTGTTGCCTGGGTTGTCATCTCTCCCCATCGAATGTTAATCCTGCTTTGACCATTGGCGTTGGGGCTGACAAGTCCGTTGTCAGAAACTTGGATCTGATTGCCATCTGTCTCATATTTGCAATCACGAGTGATGTCGAGGGTTTGGCCATTCTGCGACACCGTCACGATCAATTGCAGGGGATCACGGGTTCCCGTGATTTGAAATCTATCAGGATGCACTTCGATTTTCTGCTGATCGCTGGTTTCACCCGCGCTGCACTGTCGAGGGCTGATTTCAGTCAGTCCGAGCAGAAGCGAGAGACTGAGGATTACCAACAGAGCTCTGGTTTTGTATTCATGATTTTGGGCCACCCTGCAACTCATTTTTTTCCCTCATTGTACGGGGTAACGACAACAGCAATCGTGCGTCCGACATTGGCCGGAAGTGTTGCGTACTCTTCAAAGTCCCGTTTGATATGTTCACTCAGGTCAAGTGGAATGAACATGACATGATCATCCACTTCGCAATGCCCGAAAATTCTGAGCCGTTTCACTGTTCGATCCTGAATAGTGTTTGGCAGGTGAATTTGCACCTCGGCTTCATTCTTTTTTTCTTCGATCTTCCCATCAATGCGGCAAGGTTGCCCATCGAGTTCGGCGTGCAAGGTGATCGGGCCGTTGAACCCCCGCCGGTCGACTCGAATGAGTACCGGAAGCGTTTCGTCGTTGAACCAGACCTGGCGATGCGGTTTGTCGTTGCGGATCCGACGATCACCCTGTTTGACTGCAGCAATTCTCAAGATGGATGGCGCCAGATCATTGCGAATGGATGCACAGTACTCGAATCCAGGTCCGGAACGCTTCAGCACTTCACGGATTTCGATGCGGTAAGTATCGGTTTCGGGAACGGTATACCTGAGGCTGCCGTTGGGATCACGTCCGAAGTGATGGTCACGCACTTTTTGATCACCGCGAAACAAACGCAGGTCACCGATGAACGGGCCATCGGTCGATTGAAAATTGATGGTGAGTGTGTCACCTTTGCGTGCATCGAATGTGACGCTGTCAACTTCTTCAGCTGATGTGATTCTGCCGCAGAACAGTGCTGGGATTGGAACCTGATCACTGTCCTTTTCCGTATAGACAGGAAGATCTGATTTGATGAACGGAGAGAGCACGGAACTTTTTGGTACAAAACCGAGGCCGGGGGCTTCGCTCATGGGAATGTGCATGACCAAGTCGCAAAGTGGTTCAGATTGTGAATCTCCCGTGGCCTGCAAACGTCTGGTTTCACCGCGTCGGATTGCCGCTGGATTCGTGCGGCCAACCGATGGCGTTCCGCCAACCCGCAGGTGCATTCGCAGACCGCCCCGGTATTCGACATCTTTGATGCTGAGGTGGTGAATGCCCGAATAGGTGGCTGTCCATTTCAGCACAGGATCACTGCCAGTGACAGGATGATCGTCTGCAAAGGTAAGTTCGCGTCTGTCTTGATCCGATAAAACCAGCACGCCATCGACTTGGCTGCCAATCCGTGCCCCAATGATCTCGGCAAAGAATTGCTGCCCCTTTTCACATTCGAATCGAATGGTGGCATCGCCATTGGCTTGCGACTTGAGATCCAATCCAAACGGCAGTTTGAGTGGAGCATCAGTTTCTGTAGGAACACTTTGGCTGGCGGGAGAAGCAACGAAGAAAAGCAATGCCTGTGAGACCGAATCAGCGCTGTAGGCACGAATGGTGATGACGCCACCTATCGGGTTTTTGGGCGTTAATCGGTAGCGGACACGATTCCGGTCTTTGTTCTCAGGATCCAGAACTTCAACGGTGATAGGGGAACTGCACCACAAATCAGCAACCACTCCCGATGCAGAACGAAGGTTTTGGCCTGTCAGTGTGATTTCGGTTGGTTCCGTCGGGTGCAGCGTGACTTGATCCGAGTCACGCAGTTCGACCGCCCGCGCAGACAGTGAAAGTGCGGTGAGCATCAGCAGAAGTGCGGCGAATGACGCAACAAGCTTCAGCCTCGACTGAACACGAGACGGGAGACGCTGGATCGGGCATTGATTGTGATGCGGTTCAAAAGTCAACGGCATCACGGGTTTCAACGGCATCACGGGTTTCAACGGCATCACGGGTTTCAACGGCATCACGGAACCTCAACCATGTACAGGTCGAATTTGCCTGCCTGTTCCCCTACATAGACCAGCCGTTTTCCATCCGGGTGCCAAGTCGGATAGTCGTCACGCTCTTCGGACTCCGTAATGCGTTGGGCATTGGACCCATCAATGTTCATCACATAGATTTCGTAATTACCGTCACGCGTGCTGGTGAATGCAATCCGTCGACCATCGGGTGAGACCATCGGACGAATGTCCATCAACGTATTGGTGGTGAGTCGCTTTTCATCTGACCCATCAATATTCATCGAATAGATTTCATAGTTGTTTTCGCGACTGTTGGAGAAGACGAGTCGTTTTCCATCCGGCGTGAAGGTGGGCCAATTGCTGATCCCCTGCGTTTCGTTGAGTTGTTTCTTGTCGGTGCCATCAGGTTTTACCGACCATAAGTGCTGTGGTCCGGTTTCTGCAAATGCGTAGACAACGAGATCGCTCGAGGGAGAAAAGCAGGGGCTTCGTGTGCCGCCGCGGCCACTGTGGGTGATGTAGGCGTCTTTGTTGCTCTGTTGCTCACGGATGACAAGTCGAGCTGAAAGGTTACCGGTGCATTCCGTGAAAACGATATATCGGCCATCTGGGGAAAAGAACGGTTCCAGTTGATGTTTGTCGCCGGAGTTGTCAAACATCGGTACAGGTGTCGATTCATCAAGACGAATTCGCATCATGCGAATCAAGTCCGGAGCTTCATCGTAACAATAAACAATTTCCTGACCTTCTTCGACGAAACGGGGATCACGTTTCAGTGTTCCGTCATGCGTCAGACGAACCGGCTCCGCTGCGGTAAGCGTTGTTGCCCAAAGGATAGCGCAAAGAATGATCGGACGTAAATTCAAAGGTCTCATGGTTGGGTTCAGAAATCCGGCAGGTGGCTTGGGTTTACAACAGTTCATGGATCAGGCTGCCGCCATCGAGGACTTTCATTTCAGCACGCTCTCTCGCACCGATTCCGCACAGTTCACTGATGGTGGTGCCAGCCATCAAGGGTGTGATGGGGCGTGTAACGGGGTGTTCTGCCTTGGCGTCACTTTGCCCAATGCAACGTCCCGGCTGGACTCCGGCACCTGCCCAGATTGAGAAGTAGCAATGTTGCCAGTGCTCGCGGGCGGCCCGATTGCTGATGCGTGGTGTGCGACCAAATTCACCCATTGCAATGACAAGTGTGTCGTCCATCAAACCGCGGTCGTACAGATCGTCCAACAGCGCGCTAAAAGCACGGTCGAAAATCGGACAATGGCGATCCTGTAGCAGTTCAAAATTGTAAATGTGCGTGTCCCAGCCAAAGTCGCCGTTGGGAGTGAACGTTTCAACGTACTCGCTCCAGTTGACTTGCACATAAGGAACCTCTGCCTCTACCAAACGCCTGGCAAGCAAACAGCTTTGCCCAAACGTGGTCTGTCCATAAGCATCGCGGGTACGCTCGGATTCCTGTGTGAGGTCAAATGCTTCGCGTGCACCCGGTTCAGTCAGCAAGCCGTATGCAGCTTGATAAGATCGTTTCCAGTCCTGAATGCGGGCATTTTCCAGTTGCTTCTGGGTTTGATCCAGTTGTGCCAACATTTGTCTGCGATCGGTGATCCGATCAGGCGTCATGCCTGGTAGCATTTTCAGCGTGGGGATTCCAACTTTTCCCTGTTCACTACAGCTGACCAGAAATGGGTCATACGCTTTGCCAAGTGTGCCTCCACCATAACCTTCGATACGTCTTGGCAGGTCTCGCGGGATTCCCTGCCCGACATAGAAAAAAGGCGGCAAGGCATCGTGCTGTCCCCGGTGCTTGGCAATGATGGATCCAAAGTTGGGTTGCACAGGGCCTGCGTTCTCTTCGTAGCCAGTTAGACCGACAGTGCCGGCACCTGGGTGCCCGCCGTTACTGGTCCGCATCGAACGGATCACGCTGAATTTGTCACTGCGAGATGCCAGACGTGGTAGCAGCTCCGTGAATCGCATCCCTGTGGTTCGGGTTGGGATGGTTCCAAAAGGTCCTCGGTACTCCATCGGTGCGTCAGGCTTGGGATCAACCATGTCGATATGACTTGGTCCTCCCCATAGCCACAGCAGCAGAACAGACTTCGCTTTGGCGCGTCGTCGCGCTTCCTCGGCTTCTGCAAGCGTCGGGATTCCGGCACCAAGAGCGACTGGGATGCTGGCGGCCGTTTTCAGAAAGCCCCGACGTCCGACACCATTGCAGGTATTCGCTTTGAATTGACCAAATTCGAGCATGTATTGTTCCAGCAGGAGGGGGGCGTTGGTGGGAAACAAGCCGTCGGTGGGATGGGCTGCTCTGGCAGATCCTCATCTATTGCACCATCACAGGCGGTCTCTTTCAACTCTGTCTCAGGCTGGAGGACTGAAAAAGACAAATCCTGCCGTAAAACCAGTGAATTTGCGAAAAATCGGCGTTCACAGTCCTCGCTGACGCAGCGATTACCTGTAGGGGGGGGCGTCCATCGCTGGTCTTTGCTCCGCTGTGCCAGGAGTTTGGCTCGCTGAAAGGGAGAGGATTGTTGCATCAGACCCCCAGAGAGTCGACAATAGAAGCCCCGCCGTTTCCCCTTCCATCCGTGTTGTTTTCGACACCGAATTTAACAACACCGAGTCTGGCGACACCAAGACCAGCGACACAAAGGCCAGCGACACCAAGTCCAGCGATACCAAGTCCAGCGATACCGAGTCCAGCGACACCAAGTCCAGCGATACCGAGACCAGCGATACCGAGTCCAGCGACACCAAGTCCAGCGATACCGAGTCCAGCGACACCAAGTCCTAGGAGGTTGAGTCCAACGATGTTACCGAGTTATGCGATGTTACCGAGTTATGCGCTCAATCGACGAGGCATGCTTCGTGCTTCCGCCGCGGGAGTGGTCGGGTCAATGTTGCCAACCGATCCGTGTGCCGCGTTTGCCGGTGGGTACCCGCAGACCAGCGGTCAAGCCAAGTCCGTGTTGCACGTGCATCTCAGTGGGGGTGCGAGCCAACTGGACATGCTTGACCCCAAACCGGATGCGCCTGCTGAGGTTCGGGGGGAATTCAAGCCCATCGCCACTGCGGTTCCCGGGATCGCCGTCTGCGAACATCTTCCTTTGCTTGCCAAGCAGATGCAGCGTTGGGCGATTGTTAGGACACTCGCGCATCGTGAACACAATCATCTGTTGGCGACCCATGTCGCTCTGACGGGACGCCCCACACCGATTCCGCGTGGTGGCACAGATCTTGATCGCGTGGAGTCACGAAATGACTTTCCGAATTTTGCTGCGGCTCTCGACTTTGTTCGCCCTCGAACGGACGGTATCCCGACTGCCGTTTCTTTGCCCAATTATTTCATTGAGGGGCCACTGACTTGGCCTGGTCAGCATGCTGGTTTTCTCGGAGCCAAGCACGACCCGTGGCAGATCAACGGCGATCCCAACGATGATGCGTTTCGCATGCAAGCTCTGAGTATGCGTGAAGGTATCACGCAGCAGCGCTTGCAATCTCGTCGGCAACTTTTGGAAAAACTGCAGAATCGTCGGGATGGTGCAATGCTGAAAGGTGATGCAGGTTCCTTCCGGCAACAACAGGAGACTGCCATCAAGTTGTTGACCTCAGGGAAGGTGGTCAAAGCCTTTGAAGTGAATCAGGAAAATGCTGCAACTCGTGATCGTTATGGACGTCATCAGTTCGGGCAAAGCCTGCTGTTGGCACGCCGCTTGATCCAAGCCGGTGTTCCTGTGGTGCAAGCGGCAATGGGAATCGTGCAAACTTGGGATACGCATACGGACAATTGGGGGAAATTGAAGAATAAGCTGCTGCCCCAATTGGACCAGGGCCTGGCTGCTTTGATGGATGATCTGGCATCGTCTGGTTTGTTGGAGCAAACGTTGGTTGTCGTGATGGGGGAATTTGGACGCACGCCCAAAGTTTCCACCTTGCCGGGACAGACTGTGCCGGGCCGTGACCACTGGGCACACACGTACTCAGGGCTCTTTGCAGGAGCGGGGGTCAGGGGTGGTCAGGTGGTTGGTAAAACGGACGCCCAGGCTGCTTATCCGATCACTCGCTCCTATTCACCAGCTGATTGTTTGACGACTGCCTTTCATGCGGTGGGCGTTGAAAGTGAAACACAGATCATGGACCCATTGGATCGTCCTCACCAACTGTGCAATGGACAGGTGATTTCGCCACTTTACACAGGGGCAGCACAGTGAAACCACGAAGTTCTGAAGACGCCTGCAATCATCCTCGCCTGGCTCGCCGTGAAGCGTTACAGATTGGATCGATCGGTCTGTTGGGAATGGGGCTCAACCATTTGACCGGGTTGCGTCACGCTGTTGCGGCTGACAGTAGCGTGCTGCCAGGCAAAGCGAAGTCATGCATCTTCATCTTCCTTTCGGGTGGGTTGGCGCAGCACGAGAGCTTTGACATGAAGCCAAATGCTCCGGATACGATTCGCGGTGAGTTCAAGCCCATTTCGACCCGAACACCCGGGCTCCAGATCTGCGAACATCTGCCCATGTTGGCCCAACGCAGTGATCAGTGGTCATTGTGCCGCTCGTTGACCCACGGTTCGAATGAGCATTCGGCTGGGCATCACATGATTCTGACGGGGCATTCACAATTGCCGCCCGGATTCAAACCCAATGAGCCCAGTCGTACCGATCGTCCCTCCATTTCAGCGATTGCAGGGCGTGCAACCGCTTCGGCGAATAATCTGCCGCCAGCTGTCGTGCTGCCCGAACGACTCGTGCACAATTCAGGACGAGTGATTCCAGGACAGGATGCAGGGGAAATGGGGCCGCAGCATGATCCATGGATGATTGGTGCATCTCCCTTTCATGCCAAATCGTACGGTGCTTTTCCAACCTATGGCTTTGATCACCAGAAACGTGGGAATCCTGATAAACGTATTTTTCAGGCACCCCAGCTGAGTTTGCCGCATGGTCTGGGAATGAGCGAAGTGAAGGGGCGTTTGCAGCTGTTGGAAACATTGCAAAATCAGCGACGCAACCTCGATGGACACGCAGAAACAAAGCAGTTTGATCGACTTCGCCAAGGTGCAATCGATCTATTGACCGATTCTTCAGTGCATCATGCGCTTGATGTCACCAACGCTGATGCAAAAACATTGGAACGATATGGCGGAAACTCTTTTGGTTGGTCGCTGTTGATGGCTCGGCGTCTGATCTCGACGGGAGTCAGTCTGGTGCAGGTGAACCTCGGTAACGATGAAACATGGGACACGCACGGCAATGCGTTTCCTCATCTGAAAAATAAACTTCTGCCTCCCA
>PKCN01000025.1 GCA_002862205.1 Planctomycetaceae bacterium
TGAATTGGCACCTGAATTGGCTCTTGGGCTGGTATCGGATTCACGACAGGCAATGGAGATGATGATGGCAGCCATCTTGTTGGCCATGTGTCTCTGTGGAGTCTCGTTGGCCCAGGAAGTGTCAGATGCCGCTGCCATCTTGCCTGTCGGAAAGGTCGAGGAAGTGAAAGCAGGATTCACCTTCACCGAGGGGCCTGCATGGAGTCAGGATGGATCTCTGTTTTTCACTGACATCCCGAATGCAAAAATTCACCAGTTATTTGAGCACCGAAATACAGTTGGTACGTTCACAAGTGAGTCTGGCCATGCCAATGGTGTCTTGGTCGATGCTTCCGGACGCATGCTGGTTTGTCAAATGGACGGACGTGTGGTTCAGTACGATACCAAGACTGCTCAATACAGGATTCTGGCCGATAAATACGAAGGCAAGCGATTCAATGCCCCGAATGATCTGATCGTTGATAAGTCTGGTGGTATCTACTTTACTGATCCACTCTTTCGTGCGCCCCAGCCGCTGCCTCAGGGGATTCAGGCTGTGTACTACATTCATCCGGATGGGACCGTGAAAAGACTCACGGGTAATATCCCCGCTCCCAATGGAATCGGACTTTCGCCCGATGGTAAGCGTCTTTACGTGATCCCGAGCCGTCAGGCTGAAATGCTTGTTTATGATGTGAAGGAACCGGGAAAAATTGTGAACGGTCGTACTTTTTGCCGGCTCAAACAACCACCGGGCAAAGACAATACTGGTGGCGATGGAATGGTCGTTGATGTCAAAGGCAATCTCTATATCACGACCAATCTTGGCGTTGAGATTTTTTCAGCATCGGGAAAGCATTCAGGATTAGTGACTTTTCCTCAGCAACCTGCAAATGTGACCTTTGGTGGCGTTGAGCGAAAAACCATGTACGTCACTGCACGTACAGGGCTTTATCGTGTTGAGATGCCCATTGCCGGTTTGAAACCCAATTGATTCGCGATGACACGCGTCCGGTATGATAGTCCAAGGGGAAGAAAGGCTGTTGGACGATGCATTTCGTAGCAGAGTCAGGTCGGCCAGTTGTCCGGTGGATCGGGTTGTTGCCAAACACTCATGCCACCGTCCACAAGCAACGTCTGGCCCTGAACATGCTCCGCAGCATCAGACAGTAAGAAGACGGCAGCGCCACCGCAAACATCAGCATTGGGGACTTGCCCGTTGGGTGTATGGAATTTCATCCACGAATGAAGTTGCTCATTCTCGTCGAGGATCTTGGTCAATGGTGTACGTACCAGACCGGGAGCCAATGCGTTGACTCGAATTCCCAGCGGGGCCAGCGTGACGCACAGCGATCTCACCATGGCAGCCACTGCACCCTTGCTGGTGTCATAGGCAGTGTGATCAGGCTCTGAAAGAATGCCGTTGATGGAACCTGTGAACAGAATGCGACCTCGCGTTCCCTCTTCAACCCAGCGGCGGGCAATTGCCTGAGTCAGAAAGTAGCCCGATGTGACATTCAAATGCATGGTACTTTGATAGGTCTCGAAGTCCATTTCAAAGTAGGGCTTGTCGATGTAGGTTCCTACATTGTTGATGAGCAAGTCAATCCTCGGTAGCAATTCTTTCGCCTGCTTCAGTAGATCAGGTAAGTAGCTTTCAGGATCAACCGACAGGTCCGCAAGCAGCAACTCAGCTTTCACGCCCTGATTTTGACAGGTGAGCAGAGTCTGTTTCGCAGTTTCGTCATCTTGCAGGCCAACCAATACTACATCGGATCCAGCGGTGGCCAGTGCGATGGCGATCGCAGCGCCCACGCCTTGGGTTCCGCCTGTGATTAAAGCGCAGTGTCCTGTCAGATCAAAAATTTGCTTGCTGTTGTTTTGCATGGGTTCGTAAGTGACGGCATGATTCTGTCAAGAAAAATGAGCCGGTGATCGGAAATGTAGAAATCGCGTTCAAAAGTCGCAGGCTAGTTCGCCGATTTGAGCCTTGGATCCGTTGCGACCAACTCTCAATGTCCTTCGTACTGTTCTGAGCGATGATTTTCATGAACACGAGTTTATGCCACATCAATTCTTTTATGGCACACCAATTCAATCTTAGCGCGCCCAAGATAGCATGATTGCTCAAGCGAAGCGCAGCACGGGTGGACATTGCTGTCTTGCATCACTGATTGACAATGCCATGTTGGTAAACGCTGTTCACGTTGTGTTGGATTGCTGCAGTTCGCCTTGCTTGCCCGAGCACTGCCGATTCTGTTGCTGTCAGCACGGATAGCAACGTGTCGATCGAATGTAGATGATTGCAGGAGCCCGTCAGCAGTGTGATGTTTGACACACTGGCTGGTGTCGTGGGCCACGTTTCAAAATTTCATTCGGAGGTGGAAATGGAGCTTCCCAGCGGATGGGGGATTGCTGCCAGTGATTTTTCGAAGAAAGCTTGCTGGTGAAAAATCGTCAGGCAGCCAAATTTTGCTTGTTGTGAGGCAGTTGTCAGGGTTCGTGAGATTGTTGGATGTTTTTAGTTTTTACCGAAGAATTTCACGATTATTGGAAATTTTTGGGGTCGCTCGCGAATCCAATCTGCTGGAACAGAAATAGTTTCAGGCTGGACCGGCAAGGATCTGGTGTGAAATGCTTGCTGGGACGTGTTGGCCCGATGTGAACTGATGAGCGAATCAGGTGAGAGCGATTGTTTGGATTGTAGGTGGGTACAAAACGGGGGTTCGGGCGTTCGTCCAAGGGAAGCAATAGGTTTGCCTGCCGGCATGCGTTGAGATCGACTATCATGAAGGCAGCGGTATTCTGTTTCTTTACCACAGCCTCCGCACTCCCCTTTTCGTAAGTCTGGCCCATTTGCCAGCTCCCTGGAGTATTGAATGAAGTTCTTGCGAGTGATACCACCAACGTTGTTCGGGTGTCTGGCAGCGGTTGGGTTGTGTGCATTTCTTTGTGTGCCTGCGAGCGCTCAGGGGCGGAAAGGCAAGAAACCTGCAGCGAAACCCAAGATCAAGTTGCCTGAGAGCGTCCGAAAACGGGCTCCTGTGTCAATGAAGGTGGTTCCTGTCAATCCAAGTAACCGCCGTGCCGTCCAGCGTGCCGCCGCTCAGTTGGACAGCATGGTGGAAACAAAGCTGCTGGATGAGGGGCAAGAACCCAATGAGATGGCAAGTGATGAAGTTTTTCTGCGCAGGGTTTACCTCGATGTCGCGGGACGTATTCCGACATTGAAGGAGGCGACCAAATTTCTGGAATCGAGTTCCGAAATGCGGCGGGAAGACCTGATAGACAAGTTATTGGGCAGTCCTGACTACGTCAGCAACATGTACAACTTTTGGGCCGATGTTCTGCGGCTTGTTGAACGACCGCAAACAAATATCGTGGCCGATCCTTACTTGGGATATGTGAAAGATTCGATTCGGATCAACAAGAGTTACAATCAGTGGGTTTACGAGATGCTCACAGCTGATGGTAAGACTTGGGAGAATCCTGCAGTCGGATTCCAGTTGCGCGATGATGGAATGCCATTGCCGTATGTCGACAATACTGTCCGGGTTCTGTTAGGCACTCAAATTGGCTGCGCGCAATGTCATGATCACCCGTTTGATCAGTGGACTCAATATCAGTTCTACGAATTGGCCGCATATACCAATGGTATCCGCACTCGAATTCAGCGTGGTTCCCCAGGATACACAAAGCAAAATCCTGCAAACCTGTTGATCAACGAAGCTCGGACCAAGCACGACAAGGGTCGGGTGCCGGGTGAGTTCCAGAGGATCGCCAGAGCCAATACATATAGTGTCAGCGAAGTGAAAAAAGCAGTGATGCGTCTTCCACATGACTATGCGTATGAAGATGCAAAACCCAAGGAAGTCATCAAGCCTGCCGTGCTGTGGGGTGAGGTGCCTACCAAGGCCCGGAACGGTTCACCTCGCGAGCAGTTTGCTGCATGGGTGACCAGTGATGAGAATCCCCAATTCAGTAAGACCATTTCCAATCGTTTGTGGAAGCGGTTTTTGGGTGTCGGCCTTGTCGAGCCGATTGATGATTTTCGCGATGAGCACCCTTGTGTGAATGAGCCGTTGCTCGAGTTCCTCAGCAAAGAGATGGTGAGAAACAATTACGATTTGAAAGAGTTCATTCGAACGATTCTTTATAGCCGTACCTATCAGCGTGCATCAAGCGATTATGAGATCACATCAGGAGAACCGTACTATTTTCCTGGTCCTAGCTTGCGGCGCATGACAGCCGAACAGGTGTGGGATTCGTTCCTGACGTTGGCGGTACACAACCCTTGGCCCTTTCAGCGACCGACGGCTGCCGAAATGGCTCCAGTCTTGAATCTGAATTTTGGTACGGCGACTTACAGCAGCGTGAAAAGTAAGTCCGAGCAATTCTCGAAAACCTACTTCATGAACCCTTACAAGAGATCGCTGAATCAACACGCTTACCAGGGCAACGTGCTGTGTCGCGCAAGCGAGTTGCCTTCACCTGTGCCTGCTGATCACTTTCTGAGACAGTTTGGGCAGGGAGACCGCGAAACGATCAATGGCGGGCAGCAGGATGCAACCGTTCCGCAGATTCTTGCCATGTTCAATGGACCCATCACGCATGTCATGCTGGAAGCTGGTTCGGCCCTGGTCGATAACCTTGTTGCAGTGGATAGCAACCGTGAACGGATTGAGGCTGTGTTTCTGAGTGTGCTGGCAAGAAAGCCGAATGCCACGGATCGACGTGCCGCTGCGAGTGAGCTCACTCGAGTTGACGGAGAAGGCAAAGCATTTGGGAATATTGTTTGGGGACTTTTGAATACCAGAGAATTCCTGTTCATCCAGTAGCCCCTGGCAGGGCGTGCAGCGGGCACGCTTCTGCGAACCACAGACACCTTGAAATTTCACTCGACGATTCAAACTCGACAATTCAAACTTGACGACTCAAACATCATTGTCAGGTAAAACCCCAAGATAGTGGCGACTGCCGCCCCGGAGATACAAATGTCTCGACCAGAATTTGCACCCGAAGAACGCCGTGACTTCATGAAGACAATTGCCAAGCAGACGCTTGGTGTTTCTTTCGCTGGATCCGTCGCATCACAAGGCCTGTTCGGTCAGGCACAAGCTGCGCCGATCGTTGGCAAGGCCAAACACATCATCTATCTGTTCATGGATGGTGCAATGACACATCTGGATACCTTTGATCCAAAGGTCGGCGTGGAAGAAGCTGGTGAGACCAAGCCGATTCAAACTCGTGTGCCCGGTATGCAGTTTGGCGACCGTTTTCCTAAGCTGTCCTATCTGGCAGGTGCCATCGCTGTGGTCCGTTCCTTGAGCACCGAGACAGGGGCTCATGATAAAGGGAAGTATCTGATGCGTACTTCTTACAAACAACTCAATAGCATTCAACATCCAGCCATGGGAGCCTGGATGGTTTCAGAAGCTGGGCGGATCAACAAGGAACTACCCGGAAATTATGTGATCGGTGGTAGTAATCGCCATCCAGGTGCCGGTTTCCTGCCTCCTTCGTTGTCACCTGTTCCGATCGCGAATGCATCGGCTGGATTGCAGAATACAACGTTGCCCAAGTATTTGACGCCAGAATTCTTTGATCGGCGACTAATCCTTGCCAATAAGTTCGATCAGAGTTTCCAGAGTCAACGGAAAAATTCCCGTATCGAAGCGTATAACCAATTGTATGGTGAGGCACGACGGTTGATCGGTAGTGACCACTTGAAAGTGTTCAATATCAAGGATGAGCCGCAACCCATTCGGGATGCCTACGGTAGCAATCAGCTGGGACAGGCCTGTCTTCTCGCCCGGCGATTGGTGCAGAGTGGAGCTCGATTCATTGAAGTCAATTATGGTGGTTGGGACATGCACCAGGATCTCTATACCAAACTCGATGAACGGGCAGCCAATGTTGATAATGCAGTCGGAAATCTGTTGCGAGATCTACACAGTAAAGGGTTGTTGGATGAAACCCTGATTGTTTTGACAACAGAGTTTGGACGCAAACCGAAAATGAATGTTAATGGCGGGCGAGATCATCATCCTGGAGCCTTCAGTAGCTTGCTGATGGGGGCCGGAATCAAGGGAGGGCAGGTCTACGGCGAATCAGACAAACAGGGTTTCTCGGTCGCAAAGGACCATGTCTCGGTCTCGGAATTCAACAAAACAATCGCGGCAGCTGCTGGATTGCCACTTGAAGAAGAGCGTTATGCTCCCAACGGGCGTCCCTTCAAAATTGGCGGCGATGGTGACCCAATCAAGGCACTGCTGGCCTAGTCACTGAACGCCTGGCCTAGTCACTGAACGCCTGGCCTAGTCACTGTCACTGACCGCCCCGACTGCCTCGCCGTCTGGGATCAGTGGTTGGTCGACAGATGTTGCCCGAATCGATGTTGCCCGAATGGATGTTGAACAACGGTCGGTTCGCTGACGGTCGCAGGAGTCCAGTTTTGCTTGTGCTGTCTTGGCTCACAGACCAGCAAAGGCGGCTTGTTGCGTGATTTTTTTACCGCGTGTTCGGGCATGCCACCAGTTCTTTAGCGTGTTAGTTCAGGAATCGGGTGGGTGTTGAGAAGCTTGGCATGGCCAGGGGGAACACAGGGCACGCGATGACGTCGGTTGAGGCTCTAATATTTCCTGCAGATTTTCGGTCCAATTGCGAAATGTGGGGCGAAAACAGCTAGGATGTCTGTTGCGACGGATGTCTTCCGTGCCTTCCCGACGCCACTATGTTTTCAACATGGGGGCCCCACCGTTTCCGGATACTGGGTGTATCCTCAACCAGGTTCATCGGCCTTCTTGAGCTGTGATCGAACCATTTTGAGTAAGAGACCAAATGAGTTGGATTAGCCGCAGCTTTCGTCTTTTGGCCGGATCATTGCTTGTGTTCGCGTGCATTGGATCGTTTATTGGCCAAGCGATGGCAGAGGATGGGGCGAGTCGTAAGAGTGAGTTGGTCTTATCGGTGCCCGATGCGGTTGCCACGACCGAAGCAGACATGAAGGCCTATTCGGATCCTCTGGAGCATACAGATTTGTCCGTTGCCATGGTGCCAATTCCGGGTGGAAAATTCATCATGGGCAGTCCCGAGCAGGAAGCGGATCGTAATCAGGATGAGGGTGCAACGCGGGAGGTCGAAATCAGTCCCTTCTGGATGGGTAAGTTCGAAGTGACTTGGGATCAATATGACGCGTGGCGTGAAGACATCGATCAACTGCGTCGCAAATTGATGTCGATCAAAGCGGGGCCTCGAGACTTGGTTGTGGATGGCGTTACAAAGCCGACAGAAGAGTACACCGACATGAGCTTTGGAATGGGAAAAGGAGATTACCCTGCTATCTGCATGACGCAGCATGCTGCCCGGATTTTTTGCAAATGGCTCTCGGCAAAAACTGGGCGTTACTATCGATTGCCAACTGAAGCTGAGTGGGAGTATGCCTGTCGTGCTGGCACAAAGACTGCGTATTCATTTGGGGAGGATCCAGCACAGTTAGATCAGTACGCCTGGTTCTTTGATAATAGCGACGATTCTTATCAGCCAGTTGGAAAGAAAAAACCAAACGCCTGGGGTCTGTACGACATGCACGGCAACGTTTCGGAGTGGGTCTTGGATCAATACTTATCTGACTACTATGATCGAGACGGTAATACTGTGGATCCATTGAACATTCCCAGCAAACTTTATCCACGTGTTGTGAGGGGTGGTGGTTGGGACGACGATCCTGAAATGCTTCGTTCAGCCGTCAGGGTCGGTTCCAGCGATGATTGGAAAGACCAGGATCCACAGATTCCGCGCAGCATTTGGTATCATACAGATGCATTGAGCGTTGGTTTTCGTGTGGTCCGACCGCTCAATGAACCGTCTGCGACGCAAAAAAGCGTTAAGTGGGACAAAACTGCGCCTGAACAAAAAGATCCTGAGGAATGACCTGCTTTGCGGCATGTCAGGAACAAGCGACCACAACGAGTGTGCAGTTGCTTCTGTACCGAAACGTGGACGCAGGCTCTCATTTCCTGCATCTCAGCCATTGCCTTCCATCATCCATGTGACAACTATGCAACAAGACCAAAATTCTTCACGCCGACAATTTCTCAAGCGGACTGGCAGTGTCGCTGCAGCGACAACTTTGGTGGCATCAGCACCCACGGTGCATGCCGCAGAAGATAACAAAATAAGAGTGGTTTTGATTGGATGTGGAGGTCGAGGTACTGGCGCAGCGTTGAACGCGCTATCGGTTCAGAATGGGCCGCATCTCGTTGGTTTGGTTGACGTATTCGAAAAGAATCTGAACAGCACTTATGCCGCTTTGTCAGGACACAACACCGTTGGTTCGCGCGTGGATGTTCCTGAAGAAAACAAGTTCATCGGTTTCGATGGCTACAAACAGGCAATGGATCTTTTGAAGCCAGGCGATCTTGTCATCCTGGCAACACCGCCGGCGTTTCGTTGGGTGCATTACACCTACGCAATCGAAAAGGGTTTGAATGTATTCATGGAAAAGCCTGTCACGGTGGACGGGCCAACATCAGCACGAATGTTGGAATTGAATCGGGTTGCCGAGGAGAAAAATCTGAAAGTTGGTGTGGGGCTGATGTGTCGCCATTGTAAGGCCAGGCAGGAGTTGTTTGATCGGATTCAGAATGGTGAGATCGGTGATTTGACGATGCTAAGGGCCTATCGCATGGCCGGTCCGACCGGATCAGCTGCCGCGCCCCCCAATGATGGAAAATACAGTGAGCTGCAGTACCAGATCAGAAATTTTCATGGGTTCTTGTGGCTCAGTGGCGGTGCTGTCAGCGATTTTCTGATTCACAATATTGACGAATCATGTTGGATGAAAAATGAATGGCCCGTCAAAGTCATCGGGTTGGGGGGCCGTCACTATCGTGGTGACAGTGTCGACCAGAATTTCGATAACTATTCGATGGAATACACCTTTGCGGATGGAACGAAGCTGTTTGTTGATGGCCGAACGATGCCAGGGTGCAAGAGGGAATTTGCCAGCTATGCTCACGGCACCAAAGGACTTGGTGTCATCTCCAGTGCATCCCACACCCCTGCCAAGTGCAGAATTTATGATGGACATAATATGGAGAAAGAACGATTGCAATGGTCCTATCCTCAGCCGGAATTGAATCCCTACCAGTTGGAATGGAATGATTTGATCCAGGCGATTCGTGAGGACACACCCTACAACGAGGTTGAAAGAGGGGTGATGGCCAGCGCGGTCACGTCGATGGGACGAATGGCAGCCCACACAGGTCAGGAAGTTACGTTGGAACAGTTCTTGAAGCATGATCATGAGTTCGCACCAGGGTTGGAGCAATTGACTCTTGATTCACCCGCACCCCTGAAGGCTAATCAGGATGGACGTTACAGTGTGCCGATGCCGGGTTTGGTAAAGAAACGCGAGTATCTGTAGTTTCCCGCTCAGGGCTTCGTTTCAGGTTGAGGCGCCTGATCACAGCAGGCGCCTGATCACAGCAGATCAATCGCATGAAGACGGGAAACCGCTTCCTCAGCCCAAGGGCTATCTGGCGATAGCTGCAAGAATCTTTGCCAATGGTGCTTGGATTCAATCTCGCGTCCTGTGTCATCCAGGACCCGTGCCAGGTTGTAGTGGACATCGGCATAGTCCTCATAAAGCACCAGTGCCCCTCGAAACGCGGCAATTGCCAAGTCGATCTGCCCGGTTTCTACCAGCACGCACCCCAGACTTGCACGCGCCTCAACGTAGTCCGGGTTGAGTTCAATTGCCGAATAGTAACGTTCGCGTGCGGCAATCACTTCATCGATGCGATACAGCAACTCGCCGAGTTGAAAGTGAATCTCAGCTCGCGGTTCGTCGCGCGCAAGAATTGCATGGTAGCAGTCAATTGCAGTTTCCAGATCACCATTATCTTCTGATTCATATGCCGCTGTCAGCAGTTCGTCAGATTCAATTCCAATCACTTGAACGTTGGGTGCACTATCAGCCGCTTCGTCCCAAATGGAAAGAACATCGCGTGATTCGCGTTCTGAAGGTTTCGAAGCATCTTCTTCTGATTCATCAGAATCATTTTCCAATGCATCAAAGTCGAAACGCAGTTGGCCGCCCGGTTCCAGCAGCCCTTCGCCCTGTCGCAGCAGAACCTGCTTGCCTTCGACCAGAATGGAAAGTTGATCCAGCGGCCGTTGAATATCTGGCAGGACTTCGAGGAGTTCGACCAGGCGTTGTTCGATGGCTTGCGGGCTCGCGCCAGCCGCGATCCATTGAGCAAGCCGTCGGGCTGTCGCCACTTCCTGAAAATCAAAGTAGGGCAGATTGTGAAGTGTCCGCACGGGGGTGATTAGTCCGCGTCGATGCCATCTTCGGATGACTCGCACCGACACACCAAGCAGGTGCGCCAGCATGGCGGGGGTGTGGTAACGTCGGATCGATTGCTCGACATCGACCAATCCGAGGCGCTGCCACAATTCGGTCTCGTGCAGGATTTCGACTTCACCCGCAGCTGCGGCCGCTCGTAATCGATCACCCAGAATTTGGTCCTGTGGAATCGGAGGTTCCTCTGCCCCAATCACCACCCAGTCGATTGGCTCGGTTACTGCATCGACAACGATCGCTTCATACGAACGCAGCACATTGGCCGCTTCTCGCTGGTTCATGCCACCGAATCGCCCCACCAGAGCAACACGTTTCTGATAGGCCTCGCAATCACGTGTTGGGTCAAATTCCCTTCCTGCGTCTTCGCTTGCCTCTTTCTGCAAGTTCTCGGCGGTGTCAGTGGGAATGCTCAACGGAATGATCCTGCGATACGGAGGGAACGCACTCCATTATCCAGATTGTCGGGCCCGTAACGAGTATCTGTAGGGCAGTAATTGGACAAGTTTCCGTACATCCCGCGGCTGGAATGTCACAGAGGTAGGGAATGTTACGAAGGAACGTCGCCTTTGAACCTTGTCAGTGGGCCGCCAGTCGATCATTCTGACGGTGGCCATGAGTGGGTGGGACGGTCGCTGGTCATTTTTTGGGTGACTGGAGGAAAGTCCGGGCTCCGAAGGACAGGGTGGTCGATAACGTCGACCAGCCGCGAGGTTAGGGAAAGTGCAGCAGAGAGTAGACCGCCGAACGGTCCGGTGGCGTGCTTCGGCATGCGACCAGATGCGTGGCAAGGCTGAAACGGTGCGGTAAGAGCGCACCAGCGGTCGGGGCGACTCGACCGGCTTGGTAAACCCCACCCGGAGCTAGATCAAACAGAATGAAGACGCCAGATTCATTTCTGGTGCCACGAGGTAGTCCGTCTCGTTGGACATTCGGGTAGATCGCAGTGGAGGCGGCGAGCAATCGTCGTGCAAAGATAAATGACCGTCGACGGGATCGCAGATGCGGTCACGGACACAGAACCCGGCTTACAAACCCACTCATGGTTTTTCTTCCGGACACCCGATCGGATATTTGCCCATGCCCCAGCGTTGAAGTACTTGGCATGATTTTTTGACGCCGGTTTCACTGAGAAAGGTAGTTTTCTGATTTGCGATAACGTGCCACAATGCTTGGGGAAACCGACCCGTCACAACCAGAGTCGATGATCGTCGGATGTCGAAGTGGTGCAGCCTTGCGAAGGTCCAAGCATGAAAAGTACAAGAAATCGATTGCGTTATGATCCAAGTACCTTGACCTGCAGTACTTGTGGGCGAAAGTTCCTGCTGGATGAAACACAGACCCCGCCGTTTTGCAGCGAACGCTGCAAACTGATCGATCTGGGGCGTTGGATCGACGAAGAAATTGGCCTGCCCCACGAGGGCGGACCACCCAATGCTGAAGGTTTTGAGCCTGAGCAACAGGAGCAGGAAGAAGCTTGAATTGAGTCACGTGAGTCGAACGCTTGCCTGATTCCAAACTCTGGGTTTTATTGACCCTTGCTGCGCCCTGATACGATTTTGAAATGATATCCGGTGAGGGCCTTCAAGGGTTGCGCGGAACCTAAGCACAGTTTCAAGCAAACCTGCTGCAGAAAGCATCGGCTGTCTTCAGGTCGGCTGTCTTCAGGTCGGCTGTCTTCAGGTCGCAGCCCCAAGCATGAAAATTCTTATGACCAGGTACGGTGTCAGATTGAACAAGATCCACAGTGTTTTGAACTGACCCATGCATTGATAAAAGATTTTGTTAAGTTCGTCGGCAGACAATCCTGACATTTTGGTGTGGAGCGATTGCACCGGTTTGCGTAACACGGTCCACATGATCATGGTGAGCATCAGGATGCCAAAATTGACCACAGTGCACCAACCCAGCAGTACAGCTAATTCTTCAATCGACATGTTGCTTGCTCGTTTTGTTCAAAGTGTTATCGGCTTTCTTATCGGGTGTAATCCAGTATTGCACAGGATGCCCGGCGATAACATTTGGGGTTCGAAAAAAAAGGTTTTGGATTCTCTTTTGAGAGCGGCTTTGGCATGCGTGGGCAGAAAAATGGTGATCGTGGTGACCAGTGAATCGCAGCAATCAAAACGAGTTGTTGACCGTCTCAGTGATTTGCTCTTGGAAGTATCGCAGTCGTGAGCCGACAGCGGTCTCGTGGAGGCAGTTTCCTCGTTTGGCCCTCTAAAAGCTTTGCGATTGGGGTTCGCAGGACGCGTCCAAGCACCTTTACATGCGAGGGGGGAGCAGCGACAATGATGATTCAACAATCAGTGGAAGCCTTTCCCCCTTTCGAATGCGGGAAAGGTTTTCTTTTTGATCCATGTCCAATTGTTTTTCCTCATACAGCCTGAGTATGCAGAAAGGTATATCTGTCATGATGGATTCGGTGCCGATGACTCGCGAGGGTTACAACAAGATCAAGGCCGATATTGATCGACTTGAAAACGAGGAAATGCCAGCGGTTACTGAGAAGATCGCTGAGGCACGTGAGGAAGGTGACTTGAAAGAGAATGCTGAGTACCACGCACAGCGCGAAAATCAAGGCATGCTGATGGCCAAAATTCATGAGCTCAAGAGTAAGATTGCTCGAGCTACGATTGTGGATGTGTCGCTGTTGCCCAAAGACGAAGTTGTCTTTGGGTGTACTGTTACGGTAGAAGACGTAGCGTATGGTGACGAAGAACAGTTCACGCTCGTCGGCGCCGGCGAAGAGGATTACGACAGTGGAAAGATTCTCGTCACCAGTCCGTTTGGACAGGGTCTGATCGGAAAAAAGGTTGGAGAGACTGCTGAGGTTGAGGTTCCAGCAGGGAAGCTGAAGTTCAAAATACTCAAAATAGAATTCGAAGTCTGAGTAGATCAAAACCCGTGACAGAACAACCCGATAACTCACCGGAAGATCCAAGCGGCGATGTCACGAATAGCTCGTCAGACGGTGATGTGGCAATGCGGGACTCCGCTGCGGTCGTGACGTCCGAATCTTCATCGAGTACCTCTGTCAGGCGAGACGATCAGGGACCAGGGTGGCTTCCAGCCTTGATGGCTGGAACTGTGATCCTGGGCATCGCTGGCTTCATTTGTTGTGGTGTCTCGACCTGGGTGTTGTTTCAGAAGCGAACTGAAATGGCGGTGCGCACTCTCCGGGGTGCTTACATCTCTGAACTCGAACAGAGTTATCTTGAGCCTAAAACCAAGCGGGCTGTGATTGATAAGGTGGAGGCTCTGATTGCCGAACTGGAAGCGGGAGACTACGAAAATTGGCAGTCAGCTGCCATCATGCAACGGCTGCAAAGGCTCCCCGTTGTGCAGTGGGGATACCTACAGGCGATCGAACTGTTCATCAACAAAAACGAAGGGGCGGATCAGGAAGAACAACTCCGAGAGATCTCACGTCTTCAGCAGGCGGTGGTAGATGGATTGGCGACTTCATTTGATTTTCAGGACGTGCTGGAACCGGTTCAGCGTGCCAACCCGAAAAGTCCGAGTGGATTTTCGTTGATTCAGCCGCTCAGTTCGGAACAGGTTGCAGAAGTCTGTTTGAGGGCAAAACTGGTCGCAGATCGAGCAAACATCGCCAATCGAACCTTTTCCAAGATTGATTTGGCCGAGATTGTTCAGCGCGAAATCTCACAAGGGGTCACCGCTGGTGGTTTTTAGGGCTGATTGGACTGGTCATGTCTGGATTGCTCTCTACACTGCCAAGCGAGCGACACTCTTGTCTGCCGGGACGCCGACTGGCTTCGAAAAGTCGAGTATCCTTTGACTTGAGTACCCTTTTGGCTTGAGAGCCGACTCGAAGTAGTGTCCGAGTTGGCAATGGTGTTGAAGCCAGTTGCAAAGTTTTAAAGTATCAAAGCATCAAAGTAGATCAGCGGTTCAGGAGTTGGATGTGGCAAAGCGTCAGGTGGTAATTGTTGGGGCAGGACCCGGTGGGCTGGCGACTGCAATGCAGTTGGCGCATGCCGGTTGCGATGTGACGGTCTTAGAGCGTCGAGATCATGTGGGTGGGCGTACTTCAGCCATTGAGATTGGTGACTACCGATTTGACTGTGGACCCACGTTTTTTCTCTACCCGAGGGTCCTCTCTGAAATCTTCCGATCGGTTGGTCGACAACTGATGGCGGATGTTCCGATGGTCAGGCTGGATCCTCAGTATCGGCTGACCTTTGGCGAAGGCGGGCAGCTCGATTGCACGCCGGACATGGACGAAATGGATCGCCAGATCGCCGATTTTGCTCCTGCCGATGTAGGTGCCCTTCGTCGTTACATGGATGACAATCGCGTCAAGCTGGAGAAGTTCCGCCCGATTCTCGAATCTCCGTTCAACTCGATCGCGGATTTGATGCGTCCGTCGCTGCTGGGTGCGGTCAAGCATCTTCATCCATTCAGGTCACTTGGTGACGAATTGGGACGTTACTTCAGCGATCCAAGACTGGTCATCTCGTTTGCTTTTCAATCCAAGTATCTCGGGATGTCTCCGTTTCAATGTCCGAGTCTGTTCAGTATCCTTTCGTTTCTGGAGTACGAGCATGGTGTCTGGCACCCTCATGGGGGTTGCAGCATGGTCAGTGAAAAGATGGCTGACATCGCCCAGTCGATGGGTGTCAAAATACGGCTTGGCGAATCAGTGGATTCAGTTGAGTTGAAAGGGCGACGCCTGACGGCTTTGCAGACCGATCAAGGGACCTACAAGGCTGATGCGTTCGTTGTTAACGCGGACTTTGCTGACTGGATGTCCAAGACCATTCCAAATCAGTCCCGGCGGCGTTGGAGCGATGAGAAACTCGCGGAAAAGAAATATTCCTGCAGCACATTCATGTTGTATCTGGGCATTGATGGAGTGTACGAGGATCTGCCCCATCACAATATCCACATCAGCAGTGATTACGAACGTAACCTTGATGAAATTGAGCGTCAGCATGTCCTCAGTGACGATCCATCATTCTATGTTCAGAATGCAAGCGTCACTGATTCCACTTTGGCGCCTGCAGGCCAAAGTGCCATGTATGTGTTGGTGCCAGTAACGCATCAACACCGGAATGTTGATTGGTCCGTTGAATCTGAGCGTTTCAGGGAACTGACGCTCGATAAAATGGCGGCGATCGGTTTAGGTGACATTCGGGAGCGTATTCGTGTTGAACACCGAATCACGCCCGCTGACTGGGAAAGCAAGTACGCGATTTACCGGGGAGCGACTTTCAACCTTGCCCACAATCTTGGGCAAATGCTTCACAAGCGTCCGCACAACCGATTCGAAGAACTCGACGGCGTGTACTTGGTGGGTGGCGGAACGCATCCCGGCAGTGGATTGCCAGTGATCTATGAGTCAAGTCGGATCAGCAGCCGCTTGTTATTGAATGACCTTGGTTTGGACGGAACATTCATCGACGAAGCCTGTACTTGCGAGGAAGTGGATTACTCCGACTACGAGACGAACACTTTTACCGACCCCGATGAAGTCGCTCGAAAGTCCGTCGTTTAAGAGAGTTTTCGTTCAAGGGGCTTGGAGTGGCGTGATGGAAATGTCTTTGATCCAGACAACCTGCCCATGGTTTTGAAAACCGATCTTCCCTTGTCGGGGGAGTTTCTTGAGAGCCGTTTTGAATTTGTTTTTGGAACCATCGGGGTTCTTGTTGGCAGTCTGCCACTGATCAAGATTGGCCTTGTTGGCAATGACTCCATTGATTTCGACGGTCACCATCGGCCCACGGCAGGTCAGTTTCAATCGATTCCATTGACCGACCGGTTTGGCGGGGTCGGTTTTTGCAGCTTGCGCATCGTAGAGTGCACCATTGAGATTCTTGGGATCCTTGGGACCTTTTGCTGCCTGGAAGCCTTGATTGTCAAGCAATTGGATTTCAAAGCCCTGCTGAACAGGATCGGAAGGATCTGCACGAAAAAAGACACCACTATTGGCAGACTTGGATAGCTTGTACTGCAGTTGCAATTCAAAATCACCATAGGATTGATGAGTCCAAATGTATCCCATGCCGCGTGTTCGTGTCGTGCCGTTGCGGGCTTTGACTTCCTGCATGCGACAGGAAAGACTACCGTCTGTATCAATGAACCATGCGTCTTTGTCGAACTTCCATTGATCGGTTGTTGTGCCATCAAAGAGCACTTGTGTTTCGGCTGCCAACAGTGCGACGGGTAGCAGAAGAAGGATCAGAAAAGAATGAAATTTGCGTTGCATGTCCGGTGCCTAATTTGAGTCGAGCTTTTTGTTTTGCAGATGGCGGGTGGCATCACGTTTTGTTTTCTTTTCCAGATTTTTGTGCAGAGCATCTGTCAAGTCGATGCCAGATTGGTTGGCCAGGCAGATGGTCACGAACAGCACATCAGCAAGTTCATCGCCCAGGTCGCCCAGCGACTCATCGGGTTTGCTGGATTGTTCACCCACGGTGCGTGACAGGATCCTTGCCACCTCACCCACTTCTTCTACCAGTTGGGCGAGGTTTGTCATCTCGTTGAAATAGCGGACACCGATTGTGCGGATCCACTGGTCCACATCCATCTGTGCCTGCCGCAAGGTAAGTTCCGGTTCTGGTGTTGGTGAACTCATTTTGCAAGCAGAAGGTAGGTGCCACTTTTGCCAGCAACCGCGACGTCACACTTGTCGTCTCCATTGAGATCGGTGACGACGATTTGCAGTCCACATCCGACATGACCTTCTTCGATCGTGTGGCGTGAGAACTTCTGTGTTTTGGCATTCCAGTCGTAGTAATAAAGACAGGGCATTTCCTGACCGCCAGGATCACGACCATTGTGACCATAATATCGCTTGCCAGTGATCAGTTCCGATTTGCCATCATCGTCGATATCTGCCCAGGCCAGGGTATGAGGTTGGCTGAAGCTGCTGTCAATCTCATGCTCTTTCCATTGGATTTTTCCGTCGGCATCAGTGCCTTCGTTTTGCCACCACAGCAAGCCGTAATCGTGACCCTTTCCAAAAATCAGATCACCGTCTCCATCCTGATCCAAGTCCGTAACGATCATTGGGACGCTGGCATGTAATTCCCAGTCAGGATGGAATTTCCAAGGCTGACCCCATGCATTTTCCTTGGGTTGTTCGTACCAACCCTGTCCGACCAATACGTCCGTTAAACCATCACCGCTGATGTCTCCCACCGCCAAGCCATGCCCGTTTGCCTTGTCGCCAAGTTGGTGTGGTTGCATCTCATAAATTGCCTGAGACGCGTCAGCTTTTTTTCCTTCGTCTGCTGATTTGGGCTTGTCGATGAGTCGCCAAATCACGGTGGGCACATTTTTGATCCAGCTGTTGACGATCCATTCAGGTCGTCCATCACCATCAATGTCCTGTAGAAGCTGTCCTTCGTTGCGACCATTCTTGGTATCGACCAGTAAGTGCTGTTTCCAATGTTTGCCGAGACGCAGGGCTTCTTCGCCGGGATTCTCATACCAGTGAATTTCAGTGGGCACGAAGGCTCCAGCAATCACGTCCAACCGCCCGTCACCATTGACATCCAGAAGGTAGTCGCCATTGCTCTCTACATATCCATTCCAGTCAGCAATGTTCCGCAGTGGTCGCGGGGCCCACTCGCCTCCGCGGTACCAGTTCCGACCGGCAACCAGATCAGGCTTTCCGTCACCATCTACATCGCCTGCTGCGATGCCTTCATTTGCGTCTACCGTCAGTAGCTTCACCTCGTAACGGGGTTCAGCATCTTCTGCCAGCAGCGGCGTGGCAAGCATAGCCAACGTGAACAGGGCTTTGAGGGAGCGGTTGAGCATGAGGGATACCTTGTTTTCAGCAAGCTTCGGCAACCTGCCAGTCAATGGTGAGAGTGAGGGGGGGTGGAGCCTGTCACAGATATTTCCCAAATTGCGTGACCGGTATGTTTTTCCTTCCGCCGGAAAACGACACTAAATTGTGATTGTTTGCCAACTTTGGTTGTTAGACTCCTGTGCGACGACGGGAAATACCGCCATGATTGTAACCTGCCTCAGGCATGATTCCGATCTCGGTTGCGAAAAAATAACTGTCGTTTCGCCACGCTGACTTGAGCATGGCAGGTCCGCTCTGAGATCTCGTTGATTTTTCATCCGGTTGCCCCTTCTCTATGTCGAGGAAGTCTTGGAAATATCCACCAAAGAATCGACGCAGGTCCAGCGACTGTTTCTGGAAGATTTGCAAGTCGGCGACAATTGGCTGAGTGATGAGCGTGAAATCACGGCCGAAGATGTTGCAGACTTTGCTCTGTTGACAGGTGACCACGATCCGTTGCACGAAGATGGTGGCATGGCATCGCCGTTTGGTGAGCCTGTTGCACATGGGCTTCTTGGATTGAGTGTTCTTGCTGGTCTGAGCAGTTCGCGGCCCGCAGTCGCGACGCTGGCCCTGGTGGGAATTTCTGATTGGCAATTTGAATCACCCGTCTTCTTTGGCGATGTCGTCTGCGTACGAACTGAAGTTCACGAGGTTCAGCCGCATGGACGTCGGGCAGGACGCGTGACTTGGAACCGGGAGCTGATCAATCAACACGGACGAGTGGTTCAGCGGGGAAGCTTTGTAACACTCGTTTCGGCTCGATCGCGGATCCGACGCGATGCCAAGCACGAGACAGGATCGCCTCGTTCTCTGCCGGCTCGCTGAACCGTCGCGATTCACCCCTGCCGCTCGGGAACCCCGTCGCTTGAACACTCTGCTGCGTTGCTTCTGTGCTCAGAACCAATGAATGTTTGCGTTCTCTGTAAACATGAATGATAATTGTCTCAATCTCGCTGGTGCCTCGAGCGAAAGATAAAACGCCCAACGATTGCTGTGTTGGCAACAAGTGCTGTGTTGGCAACGTTTGCTGTGTCGACGATGTTTGCTGTGTACTGGTTCACAGGATGTGATCACATAAAACAGCAGCACGATCGAGTCGTGACTATCTTGCATGCAGCCGAGGCTTTTGACTTCATGTTCACGTAATGACTTCCAATGGCAAAAATGAAAATGATGGTTGCACGACCTTGTCTCATCAGCGCAATGGTGCTTGTGGTTCTCGTCAGCACCAAAGTTGTATGTGGGGCGCCCCCGCATATTGTGTTGGTGATGGCAGATGATCAGGGTTGGGGCCAAACGGGATACTACAACCATCCTCGTCTCAAAACTCCCCATCTCGATGCGATGGCTGCATCAGGTTTGCGGTTCGACCGTTTCTATGCGGGCGCGCCTGTTTGTTCACCGACTCGCGCCAGTGTATTGACTGGCCGTGCGAATGATCGGACGGGCGTACTCAGTCATGGGTATGCTCTGCGACGTCAGGAAATTACGCTTCCGAAGATTCTTGCCAAAGCGGGTTATCGGACAGGGCACTTCGGCAAATGGCATTTGAATGGGTTGCGCGGTCCTGGCGTGCCTATTCTGAAAAGTGATGACCACAATCCAGGCGAGTTTGGGTTTGGAACATGGCTCTCGGTAACCAATTTTTTTGATCGTGACCCCATTCTCAGTCGTGCTGGAGAATTCGAGGAATTTGAGGGTGATTCATCTGAGGTGGTCGTCGATCAGGCGCTCGCATTTTTGAAGCAGAATGCAAGTCTGGCTCCGACCTTGACTGTGATCTGGTATGGAACACCTCACAGTCCATTCAAGGCATCGGATGACGATCTGGCTGGTTTTGAAGATCTTGATGAAGCTTCTCGTAATCATTACGGCGAACTTGTGGCGATGGACCGCAGCATTGGCGTTCTTCGAAAAGGTCTCCGAAAGCTAGGGATCGCTGATCACACGATTCTCTGGTTTTGCAGTGACAACGGTGGTTTGGGAAAAATCAAGCCTGAAACCGTTGGCGGTCTTCGTGGAAACAAGGGAACCATTTATGAGGGTGGTCTGCGAGTGCCGGCGATCCTCGAATGGCCTGAAGAAATGAAAGAGGCTCGCGTCACAAACTATCCGGCGACTGTTCTCGATATCCTGCCGACGATTCTAGAAATCACAAAAGTACCTTATCCTGATCCGAAGCGACCGCTCGACGGTGTCAGTCTGGTGCCGCTGTTGGACGGTGAAATCGGCAGACGCAAGAAACCCATCCCTTTTCGACACACAGGACGGGCGGCATTGATTGACAACAATATGAAGTTGCTGACCCAGGCGATGCAAAAAGGCAAGTTCGAATTGTATGACTTGGCGAATGATCCCACTGAAAAGAAGGATGTTTCCGGAGAATATCCTGATGCCTTTCGTCAAATGCAAAAGCAATTCCTGAACTGGAGTCGAAGTGTTGACGCCAGTGCTGCGGGGAAAGACTACCCTGCTGGTACTGTAGACGCAGCAGAACCGGAACCACGCTTCTGGACTGATGTAGAAGAGTACAAGCCGTTCTTTGAAGACTGGAAAGATCGGTGGGAGTATTCTTCACGATTGAAGAAGCGAAAAAAGTAGATTGCGCATTTTTTCACAAACTGCTTCCCAGCATCTTATTCGAGAAAAAAATTGACTCCTCTTTGTGTGACTCCTAGGTTGGGGTGGGGGCGGTGATCGCAACCGTCTGCTCATTTGTTCCACAAGGTCGAAGGAGTGGTTTATGTCTGAGATGAAAACTGTTCGTGATTTCATGCGGCGTCAGTTGATCACGCTTGGTGCAGAAACGTGTGTGCTTGACGGGATTGGAAACTTGTTGAAGCACAATATTTCAGGTGCCCCGGTGGTTAATCCTGATGGGATGTTTCTCGGCGTGTTCAGCGAAAAGTGCTGCATGAATTCGCTAACGACTGCCTTGGAAATTGGCAGTCAGGCGGGGATGTTTGTGCCCCGGGTTCAGACATTCATGGTCAGTGAGTTAGTCACGTTGGATCCCGGAATGGATGTCTTCGACGCCATCGATCACATTCTGGAACATCGGATTTCGGGTGCGCCGGTTATCAATGCGGCGAATGAGTATCAGGGAGTGTTTTCAGAGAAGACTGCCATGAAAGCACTGCTTGCCGCAGTTTATGATCAACTTCCCGGGACATCAGTTTCGCACTACATGGATCTTGATCGCAACCGATTGGTCACGGAAGAAGATCTTCTATTGGATGTTGCTCACCGCTTTCAGCAGACACCGTATCGGCGGTTTCCGGTTCTACGGGGAAACAAACTGGTTGGTCAGGTGAGTCGTCGAGATGTGCTGCGTGTCGAGCAGCGTTTGGCGATGGGAATTCGCAAGCACGTTTTGACGACCAATGATGCTGGTGCGTGGAAAGCAGCCGGAATGACGCATGTTGTCCGTGATTACATGGACAACGATGCTCTGACAACATGCATGGGAGCAGATTTGCTCAGTGTGGCGCAGATGTTTCTCAACTCGCCTTATCGACGTCTTCCCATTCTTGAGAATGGACGGCTTGTGGGGCAGGTGAGTCGGCGTGATGTGCTGGAGGCCGCAGCTGCACTACTGCGACCTTCATCTGGTCGTCATTCTGCAGAAACCCTTTACCTGAGTCCACTTCGCGAGTCGGCTCCGGCAGCCTTGCGTTAGCCAGCCATCGGGTCTCAATGGCGGGGTGCATTCCGCTTGCCACGAAACGTTAAATCACTTTTGTTGCTTGGGCTTTTGGCGTTTGGCGCGGCCAGGGTCATCATCGGGGCTTACCGCATACTGTGTGCGAAGACGTCCCAATTCGGACTTCATGTACTTTTGGATTTCGGCGTACGCCGGATCACCATAGACGCTTCGTAATTCGTTCGGATCTTCTTCCAAATCAAACAATTCCCAGTCGTCAATCTTCTTGCCTTCCAAGGCATAGAAGTGAATCAATTTGTGTTGGCCATTGGTGACACCGTAATGGCGAGCCACATTGTGTCCCCCCGGATTTTCATAGTATTGGTAGTAAAATGATGTTCGCCAGTCCTCTGGCGTTTGCCCTTCGAGGATTGGCACCAAACTTTTACCTTGCATGTCAGCGGGTATCTCAACACCAGCCACATCGAGAAAAGTTTCCGGGAAGTCGAGATTGGAAACGATGTCATCGTTGGTGGTGCCCGGCTTGACATGTCCGGGCCAGCGGACCAGCAAAGGAGTTTTGAGAGACTCTTCGTACATCCATCGTTTATCAAACCAGCCATGCTCACCAAGGTACCAACCCTGATCTGATGAGTAGATGACAATGGTGTTGTCAGCCAGGCCTGCGCTGTCCAGATAGTCAAGCACTTCGCCAACTCCATCGTCAACACTCTTCACGCAACGGAGGTAGTCTTTTGCGTAGCGTTGGTATTTCCATTGCAGAATCTCTTTCTCAGACATCCCCGACTTGGACTTTTCAAACACTTCGTTCTTTGGTCCATAGGCAGCGTCCCATACCTTGATCTGTTCCGGGTTCATCGTTCCATGACCCTGCAATTTCAGGTCTCTTGGATTCAGATGTTGACGCATGGTCATGGTTTGCCGACCTGCAGACTGTGTCCGACCTGAGTAATCGTCGTACATTGTTTCGGGCTCAGGCAGTGTCACATCATCAAGCCAATTCAGATACTTCGGAGCGGGCATCCAGTTTCGGTGAGGTGCTTTGTGTTGGTACATCACCATGAATGGTTTGGCGGGATCACGCTTCTCTTTCATCCAGCCGAGTAATTTGTCCGTGATGATTTCAGTTGTGTAGCCGGTGTGTTTGCGAGTCACGGGTTCACCGTTTTCTCCAGCTGTGATCATGGGAGGGTTGTAATAAGGACCTTGCCCCTTGAGGACATCGTAGTAATCGTAGCCTTGTGGTGTGGATGCCAGATGCCATTTGCCAACCACCGCCGTCTGGTAGCCTTCGGCTTGCAACAGCTTCGGAAACGTCTGTTGGTCGCCGTTGAAACGGTTGCCATTGCGGATGAAGCCATTGAGGTGGCTGTATTTTCCCGTCTGGATGACGGCTCGACTCGGACCGCAAATGGAGTTGGTCACATAGCAACGGTCGAACCTCATACCCTCATTGGCAATGCGATCAAGATTAGGAGTCGTGATGCGAGAAGGATCGTAGGCGCTGAGTGCCTGCTCGCAGTGATCATCAGTAAAGATGAATACGATATTCGGGCGCTGTTCGGCTGCACGGGACCATGACGTGATGCACATGAGCATCACGAGTGCTGTCGTAGGGAATATCAGTCGCTGCATCTTGGTTGACCTGGGAAAAAGAAGGGTGTCTCGGGAAAGGACAGGGAGGGAGGGATGTCAGAGTCTGGATGCCCTCCCATCCATGATAGCGGGAAAATTCGGCATTGATCGAACGGAACGTAGCATATTTTCCGCCTCAAATAGGCCAGTTTTGCGTTCCATGCCATCCGCTGGTGGCATCTGACAAGCGTTGAACTAAAGTATCATTGTCATATTTCCCGCCCTCAACCCTCTCGCTCATGACTGCTGCCGCCATGCAAATTCTGCACACCATGCTTTCTGCTCTCGTTCTGGTCTTCGCCTGCACCTCTGCTGTCGTGGCCGCAGATAACGGCAAGGGACCAGCTTTTACCGAACCACCTAAAGGGGATCAGGATTTTGCTCTGATGGGTGAGTTTCTCGGCGAGATCACTCCCGTGGAGGGCCAGAAAGAACAGCTCGGATTACAGTTGCGAGCACTCGGAGATGGTTCGTTTGATGCACAGTCGTTTCTGGGCGGTTTGCCTGGGCAGGATAAGCACAAGCCAGAAGCGTTTCGGATGATCGGTCAACGCTCAGATGATTTTGTGGTTTTGTCTGGTGGACCCTGGGTCATGATTGTGGAAAAAGATCATTGCCTTCTGGTGGATCGAAAAGGAAACAAAATCGGCAAGCTGGACCGGTTGCATCGCACTAGTCCCAGCATGGGTGGACTGCCTCCCAAGGGGGCAATCGTGTTGTTCGACGGTAAGAACGTGGACCAATTCACCAATGCTCAAATGACCAACGATGGACTACTGATGCAGGGTGCGGATCTGAAGCCCATGTTTCAGGATTTCAATTTGCACGTTGAATTTCAAATTCCGTACATGCCAAAGGCTGATGGGCAGGGTCGAGGTAATAGCGGTCTTTACTTGCAAAGTCGTTATGAGTGTCAGGTACTCGATTCATTTGGACTTGATCGTCTGGCCAACGGATTGGGATCGCTTTACCGATTCAAAAAACCTGATGTGAACATGGCACTGCCACCATTGAATTGGCAAACGTACGATGTGCAGTTCACCGCGCCACGTTGGGCAGCGGATGGATCCAAGGTCCGAAACGCACGGATCACTTCATGGATCAATGGTGTGAAGGTGCAAGATGATGTCGAGTTACCAAACAAAACTGGGGCCGGGGAGCAGGAAGAGCCAGTCCTGTTGCCAATTCGTCTACAGGATCACGGTGACCCAGTCCGGTTCAGAAATATTTGGTTGGTTGATCGCGGCCTCGCGAGGGGTGAGTTTCC
>PKCN01000340.1 GCA_002862205.1 Planctomycetaceae bacterium
AACGCTTGAGGAAGCTGAGCGGATTTTAACGGCAAAAAGGGTCGAGAAACTTCTGCTGGTTGACGAAAATAGAAAACTAACGGGACTGATTACGATTCGTGACATCGACATGATGAAGCGTTTTCCCCGTGCATGCAAAGATCCGCAAGGAAGATTACGGGTCGGAGCAGCGGTCGGAGTCAGTGATTTCGAGCGTGCGGAAGCACTGATCCAGCAAGGCGTTGATCTGCTGGTGGTGGATTCTGCTCACGGACACAGCAAAAACGTGATCGAAACCGTAAAGGAAATCAAACAACAGACGAGTTGGGACATTGATGTGGTGGCAGGGAATGTCGCTACGGCCGAAGGAGCACGAGCGTTAGTCGATGCAGGGGCAGATGCTATCAAAGTTGGTATTGGCCCTGGCTCAATTTGCACAACGCGAGTGATCAGCGGAATTGGTGTGCCACAAATATCAGCCATTCTGAAAACAGCTCAGGTGGCGAACGAACGGAAGATACCTGTCATCGCTGACGGAGGGATTCGCTTCAGCGGCGACATCACAAAAGCAATCGCGGCCGGTGCCAGCACCGTGATGATCGGAAGCCTGTTCGCAGGTCTGACCGAGAGTCCGGGAAAGGTAATCCTGTATCAAGGTAGGACCTTCAAGTCCTATCGAGGCATGGGTTCGATGGGCGCGATGGTGAAAGGAAGCAGTGATCGGTACCGGCAAAAAGGCATGGAGGCAGGCAAGCTTGTCCCCGAGGGTGTCGAAGGCCGTGTGCCGTTCAAAGGACCTCTGAGCGATTACCTCTACCAATTGGTTGGGGGATTGCGAGCAGGCATGGGTTACGTGGGAACAAGGACAATTGACGAGCTGAGACGAGATGGCACGTTCATCCAAGTCTCAGCCGCGACGGTTAGGGAGAACCATCCGCATGACATTGCGATCACTCAAGAAGCGCCAAATTACAGCCCGGACGTCCAAACGGGCGAAGCTGGTTAAGCTCGTCCTTTTTCTGGCGGGTGCCTCCGGCAGCATGGGGATGCTCAGCGAAGTGGCTGCACAGCAGCCGGCTGCCACAGGCTTACAAGCTGTCGCACCCAGCGATTCCGGCCAGTTACGCCCCGTTCCGAAAGCAGGGTTTTCAAGCGCCAACCGCACAGCCTCCCAACCCCAACACCAGAGTCGCGACCTGAGTTGGCGGAAGAGCACGATCATTGAGGCGTCTCCCAGAGCAACGTCGCTGCAACTCAAACGCACGTCTCCCGCAGCACAGCACCAAAGTGCCATTCAGCAGGTATCAGGCGAATCCTCCATCACGCCTTCACGTAACCCTGCATCGCAGGGTCTCAGTAGCCGGCGAGGTCATGCAAGCTCAGGACTGCAGTTGGCAAAAGACGCTCCGACCCTGCATCCGATCAGTCACTCAAGTACTCCAGCAAATTCGCAGATCCGGCGTCCGAATACCACAGTCCCTGGCTCAGGTATTTCCCGAGCTGCCTGGAACGGAGGCCCCGCTGCGAACACAAACTCAGCAAACACAAACTCAGCCCCCGACTACTTTGCTGATCCTTTCAGTGACGGCGTGCCCGCTGCATCACTGAATCTTCCAACCACCTCATCGACCGCCGTGCAACCAGGATCGCCGGTACCACCCCAGACCCGCCATTCAGGGAACATGCCTCTGGAGTTGCGTCCGGCAAATGGGTTGCGTACCAACATCGCACAGCTGCAACTGCCTGCCGCGGATCCACCAGTCCCCGTGACACCGACCGTGCCACCCACGGATCCAAAATCCAGTGTTCCTGAAGCCAGTGTTCCTGAATCCAGCGTTCCTGACACTGCACCCTCAACACCCTTACAACTGGCGCCGGCAAAGCCCAAGCCTGCCCCCATCCTTCCACAGCAAACACCCCAAACCGAAGCGCCGGCAGTGCCCACCTTGCCGTCAGCCCTACCACCTGCTGCCAAGCCAACTCAAACGAAACCAAAATCATCGCTTGGCACGATCCTGAAACAGAATCGCCCATTCTCTCAGGGGACCAAACCCTCTCAGGGGACCGAACCTGCTCCCCCTGCCTCCGATACGGCTCCCTCGTTACAAGGTGGAACCCCACCACCTGCCCCAGCATTCAGAGATCAACTTCGCAATGCTGATCAAACTGATCGCGATCGTCTCAACAGCGGAAAGGGCGTGAAGCAGGGATTCGGAGTGGGTGGAGATGTGTTGGAAGATCTGCCTTTTTCCTGCGAAGATTTTCGTAAGCGGATCGCTTCCCAGACAATCGATCAGGTGTCCCTGGACATCAGTCCTCCCTATCGTCCCGACGAAATGGATGAGAAACGCTATCAGGGCTTGAAAGAGAGATTCGACGAAAAGCAGTCAATCCGCACGTGGCATGATCGCAATGGCAACGCCCTTCTGACCGGCAGATTGAATGATCTGGCCTATGAAAAAGCGGTCATTGAGACCAACGACGGCTCGAAAGATGCATTGCCAATCAACCAACTCAGTGAAGGTGACATCGCCTACATCGCAGAAAACTGGGGACTCCCCAAAGAATGCCTGATCGAGCAGGTGTCCTACACTCCACGCCAGTGGACTGCTTCAACAATGACATGGAAAGCATCCAACCTGTGTCACCACCCCCTTTACTTTGAGGATGTCAATCTGGAACGCTACGGTCACACTCGTGGACCGCTCGTTGAGCCGTTTGTCCAGTCTGCCCACTTCTTTGGCAACATCCTGGTGCTTCCCTACAAGATGGGTGTCCACTGTCCTTCGGAATGCCAGTATGCCTTGGGCTATTATCGGCCAGGCAATTGCTCTCCATGGATCAAACCACCTGTGCCAATCAGTGCTCGTGGGGCAATCGCTCAAGCCGCTACCATGACTGGCATGTTCTGGTTGATTCCCTAGACAACTCGTTTAGCACTGCCACCCACAGGCATGTGTCATCAAGAAGAAGAGAACCTGCCTGCGGGCAGGTTTTTTTTGATCCAGTCGGTAGCAGCGGCAAGGGATCGAGAGTGGGTGGGGAAGCACTCTGTGCCTGACCTGACGGTTCTTCCACAGCGTCCACCAATCCGGATCGGCTCAGGTCTGATCGACAGTCAGGCGAAGCTTTGGATGCGGGTGGCAGAAGCCTGACCCTGCGGTGTGATATTGACGTTGATGAAGGAATCACCGGCAGGGACCCCGCTTTGGACACATGCATTGATGGGACAATTTGCATCCAAGTCCGACAGGTTCTTGATGACGAACAAGTCGCCTCCCAAAGATTTCAAACTGGCCACAAGCTCAACCATCCCACCACCGGCACCCAGATTACCCATGTGCCCCTTGGCGGTTGTAACGGGTGGCTGATCAATTGGATCTCCGAACACCTCACGAATCGCTTCTGCTTCCTGCCGATCAGATTCCTGAGTTCCCAGTCCGTGTGCGTGAATGTGACCAATGGATTTTGGATCAACGTCACCAAGTGCTGCTCTCAAAACATTCACAATAGCCTGTTTGAGGAAGTCACCATCTGCCGTTTTGCCCACGGCACTGCTGCCATAGCCGACAACTTCCGCAAGAATGTTTGCTCCACGATTTTGAGCATTTGACAGGGTTTCGCAAATCATCGCTGCAGCACCTTCACCAACCACGCTACCATCGCGTGTCTTGTCGAAAGGCCGGGACATGACGGCTGGGTCCTCCTGATTCGCTGCGAGTTTTTCCTGCAGCGAAGCATGCAATGTTCGTAGTGGATGGATTCGCGAACCTGTCGACCCGACGATCAAGGCATCGGCATGCCCTCGCATTAGCGTGGAGTAAGCTTCCGACAAAGCGGCGCCCGCCGATGCTTCACGAACAGTGATTGAATTATTGGGGCCACGCAGGTCATTGTAGATCGCGATATGGCTGGCCGGCATATTGGGAAGATACTTAAGCAACCAAAGCGGGTTAACTTCTGGCTTTCCAGTCTGCCCCCATTGGCTGAATTCGAATTCTCCCGACTCGTTCAAACACTTGCTGATACCAGTGGCAAATTCGTCTGGCAAAGACATGATGTAGTCACAACCATAAACCACGCCCGTACGATCGCGATCCCGAGCCTCGCTATCGAGCCGGGCATCGTTCAACGCCAGCTGTGCAACAGCAACTCCCATCTCAATTTCGCGACACATGACCTTGCTGCCTTTGCGAATTGTCCGCTGCAGCTTCTTGTCCATGGGCCCGTAATCAGAGATATCACCCGTGAAACCTCTGGCCTCGGCACCAAAGTCGGTACAGAGCACACCACGGGGAACCTCACTGAAGGGTCCAATCGCACTGGCACCGTCATGTAGCGATTTCAACAGGGAGTCAGGGTCGTTCCCCAAGGGGCTAACGACTCCCAGTCCGGTGATGACAACGCGTTGAGAAGAGCTTTTATCCATGGATCGCGAAGCTTGCGGGCCAGAAGTGGGGAGGATCTGGGGGCAGGTTCTGCCACCCCGCAGGTCAGGTACGCTGACCATTCTAATCAGACTGTCGATCGGCTTTGAGGGGGGTAAAAACCCGTTCCCGCTGAAAACTGATCACCCAATCCAGGCAAATTGACCCCGATGATGATCTCCATTCCCCACATCAGCCCAGACCAATTCCGATCAATACCGGCCGCGACTGGTTGGATTGTGAGGAGCAGCCATCTGCATCGATGGGCCGGTGTGCGTCAAATTTGCCGAAGCCCGGCCCTTGAATTGAATGAACATCAATGCATCCGCCCGACCTGTCGTCGTGCCTGTCAGCATGCCCATATTCAAAAATGACATCGGTGACTCAGGCTTGCCATCAGGACTTGCCACCACTCCACAGGACAACAACAAGATCATGTCAGAAGGCCAACGAAACCTCTCGTTCAAACGCCAACTCACCACCTGCGGTACGTCAATCTGAGCACGATGGACCTGATTATTCTGGAGTGGCAATTCAAGATCCACCGGCAATAATTTGTCAAGCTGATCAATCTCAGCCTTGATCACACAGTCAATCACTTTGCCATCAGTGCTAAGCAAAGGACTGATCTCAACTTTGTAACCAACGTGGATTTCTCCCGTCTCCGGTTCATAGGGTGGCCAGCCTGTTGGAGTCTGTCGCATGTTGCGAACGTAATTTTTACCCAATGTACTGGTCAGTTTATGAGTCTGTCCGTTATGCAGAACCAAATTCAAGTCATGCTTGATGCGGGTGTCCGTACGCTGGCGAAGCTGGTTCATCACCATGGCTGCATTCTCCTTGCTCAATAGCCACGCCTGCACGCCCGGTGAATCAACACCGACATGTTGCATCAACAAATGAGCACGATTCCGCCAATTTGGATTACCAACATTCAAAACTTTGACGCTGAGAACCTGAGGCTCCGTGTCGCCCGCAACGAACTTCTCCACCACCTCTCCTACGACCTGGTGCATCTCAGGAGTGTGATAAACCGACAATGTGTTGTGATCAGCATTCAAGAAACCAAAAGGCGGACTGAACCAGGCATCGCTTCCCGTTTCGCGAATGATCCAATCAACCACGGCCTGCTCTGGACGAACGACCTGGTTCAAATGACCTGTATACGGTGACAGATCGTATTTCCGATACTTCTGACCTGCATTGGAAGGAAGCGTTTTGTCCGCAGCCACGGATGTCGCCGCAACAGGAGATTGCCCCAAACTTTGGACAGCCGTCTGCCCCGTTGTCGTCGGAGACACAGACGTTTGGGGACCCGTGGTGGGAAAACCGCTGCTGGGAGCAGCCGCGTTACCGCCTCCGCCGGGTAAACCAAACCCCTGAGCGGATACAAAATCGACGTCCCAACCCAACGTTGAAACAGCCATGACAATAAGCAGCGTTGAAAGACGCATCGATTCCATTCCCTGATCGATTCCACTTTATGGGACAGGAGCCTGCCCGCAGTAAGCTTGCCTATAGCGGCTACCCGCTCAATAGGGCAAGATGGAATCACAATCCGAGCCAAGACGCCCCAACATCGCTCGCCCCAACATCGCTCGCCCCAACATGACTAGCATCAACATTGCTAGCATCAACGACTCAGCTGAGCATTCATCTCGCTCGTCGCTTCAGCCACAGCATCTTGCCATCGGTTGTCGCCAAATCGTTGTCGATACTCTTCGCGTGCATGGGCAAAAATGATGTGGCGTGAGCTATTCACGACGGCTCCAAGTCCCTGCTCATCAAGCCCAACAAGCACATCGGCAGCCCCACCTCCCTGAGCCCCAAACCCGGGAACAAGAATCCAACTGCCTGGCATTGCTTGACGCAGTGCGGCAAGTTGCTCGGGGTAGGTTGCCCCCACGACAGTCCCCACGGGTCCATAACCTGATTCTCCAAGTCGACTTGAATTGAACTCGGTGACCAATGCGGCGACACGTTGATAGACGGATTGTCCGTCGGTGACTCGATCCTGCAACAAGCCACCGCCTGGATTGGAAGTTTTGACGAGCACAAAGATTCCCGCAGCACGCTTGTCACACATTTCAACAAATGGCTCGAGGCTGTCTTCGCCCAAATAGGGACTGACGGTCAAGCTATCGCTACCCCAAGGACTGGACTCACCAAGATAGCCATCGGCGTAAGCAGTCGCGGTACTGCCGATATCATTACGTTTGCCATCAGTAATGACGAGCAACCCAGCTTTTTTCGCGTATTGGATGACTTGCCCCAATGCCACCATGCCGGCCGGGCCGAGCTGTTCAAAGAATGCTGCCTGAGGTTTCACACAGGCGACTTTTCCTGCCACCACATCAATGATCTCAGTACAAAACTGGGTGTAAGCAGCAGCCCACTCATCAGCTGAATCATTGACAACCAAATCGCGGAGCGGTGCTGGCAATTGCGCCTTTCGTGGGTCAAGACCAACGCAGGTGATCGAGCCGGTGTTACGTACGGCCAAAGCAAGACGATCCGCAAAAAGCATTGTTTTCCCCGATTGGTGTGTGAAGGCGAGAGATGAAGGGCAGCAATCCGAGGTGCAGCTCGAATGTATGCCTCCAGAATCTTGTCTTCCAGAGCGATGCGGTCAAGGACCGGTAGGTTGCGGCAACTTTCCAAGGGAGCGCACCAGCGTAGCGAATTCCGCTCAACAATCCGACAATATCTTCGGAAAATACGTACAGCCCCTGCCGGCTGCACACTGGCAAACGAATGAAGCGGGTTGTCCGGGCTATGCCAGGATTTCGCCCCACCGATCGAAAAACGTCGTCTAGCAAACATGGCCATCGTTGGTTAGCATTTTGTTTCTGACGGAAAAAACGTACCAACGTTTTCTCTGGCGGGCTGTAGCGCAGCCTGGTTAGCGCGTTTGACTGGGGGTCAAAAGGTCGGAGGTTCGAATCCTCTCAGCCCGACTTGAAGAAACACCGTAATTCACGGTGTTTTTTTATGCGCTGACTTGAATGATGGCAGAATGCATTCCGCCGTGAGTCAGAAAGGCCGTTTCCGTGAACTGAGTCATCAGCTGGGAGCTGAGTTCACCGACATCGGCAGCCGTATTCATTCCGACCACGCGAAAAAAGCAGCCACTTGTAGGTCCCTCTGCCGTGCCTGCGAGAAGCTGAATCCAGAACGCAACAGGAAACTTATATGGCAGATGACGATCATCCTTTTTTCCCAGAAACTTCTTTGCCACCCCGTCTGGACCGCACTGTGTAAGCACGTGCAATTGATTGAATATGTTGGAGATTTTCGCGCTACCGTACTTGGCGATATCCGGAGTGATTGGCTGGCTCATATTTCAGCCGTTGCTTCCAACTCACGAATCCGAATCGCTCTTGCCTGCAAAGATTACGATTACCGATTTGCTGGCTATCTCTTTACCAATCAGTATTGCTTTTTCATTTGCCAGATTGATCGCACCGCTCGGCGACATGTCGGGTTCCATGCAGGCGACCGTGGCAGTAACTGCTTTGCTAGTCGCAATACCTTGGTTGGCGGCGGGCCTCTTTTTAGTGCCGAAGACGTTTCAAGTAACGTTCTTCAAACGCATGGCAATCATGGGAGTCATTGCCCCTTTTGGGATTCTTTTAACGGTTGGTTGGATCGGCTTCCTGATCTGGGCGTGTGCCTATTCGCTCCTGTACAGCGTTCCATCAACGGTTGCGATTGCCGCCGCAACATTCGGGCTACGCATGCTTGGCCTCTGGGTTTGCCAAGACAATTCAAAGGCAGTGATGGAACGAGCAGCAGATCGTGACCCGGTTGACCAAGACTCTTAGCAAGTCCAATTTTGCCATCTGACTTCAGCCCACATCAACAAGGCCAATTGGTAAGAAGTCACGGATATAGAAGTCACGGATATGTCGCCACTGAATGCCAAAATGCACTTCACCGCAAAAGCACGACACGATCAAAAACCAGGACTAACCAGCAGCAAGACAATGACTTGGCGAGCGTTCCGGTCAGGATCGATTCCCATTGCCCCCCTTAATGGGTTTGGCTGTCTAAACTTCGGAGGTTTGAGTCCTCTCAGTCCGACTTGAGTTCAAAATAGCTCGATGCGTTGATTCGCGGCGAGCTGTTCTCTTTCTATCACCGCGGCTTATCAGTCATATCCAGTCGTTGCTCGGCCATGCTGATGCCTCTTGGATATGCTTTCGGGAATAGCCCGGACCCTGACTGGTTTGCGGCAGAACTTGTCTTTAGGATGTAGTGCTGTCCGCGGAAATACACTTCGTCCCCTGGAACCATGAATACGATATGAGAATTTTATACGCTTGCTTACTTGCTGGATTGGTTGCATTGCCTGGCGCAGTCTCGGCTGGCGAAAACATGACGCTTGTCGAAAGTGAATCATCCATCAAATTTTTGGGCACAAAGCCTGACGGTACAGAGCAACCAGGCGGGTTCAAGAAATTCAAAGTGGACTTCAATGCGGACTCCAATGACCGCGCTGCAAGCACAATCTCAATCGAGATTGACGTGAAGAGCATTTTTACCAAAAACGAGAAACTGACAAATCACCTCAAGAGTCCCGACTTTTTTGACGTGCGGAAATTTCCAACGATTGCGTTCAAATCGACGAAGATTGAACTAGGTGACGATCCCGGAAAGGGCACCATCACGGGGCAATGGAAGATGTTGGGCAAGGCTGCTGAAATCGAAGTCCCCACACAAGTCCAGGCCACTGAAAAGGGATTGAGCATGGTCGCATCTTTCAAGATCGATCGCACAAAATGGGGAATGGATTACGGCAAGGGAAAGATCCACGACGAAGTCAAGGTCGATGTCAAATTCGTGTTGAAACGCTGAGATAGGATTTACTTTGCCATTCGATCAGACAGTCCTGCTTTGGTCTATCCTTGTGCCCGTGGTTATCGCCACGGGTGCATTTGCATTGGGACGGATCGCCTCCCGTTTCCCCAGGTACAAAAAAGCTCGAATCGATATTTTCACCTTTGCATTTGGTTGGTGGGTATCGATTGCAATCGCTTTGTACGGACGACAAGGATGGCCGCAAGCAGAGTGGCAGTTGTGTCTCTGGCCGCTAATCATCTGGGCGGTATTTGTCTGGCTTTCTTCTGTCGTCAACCTTTCGGTCGAACGGCCAGGCCACTCAACGGATAGCTCGTGGCGTTGGATGCTGGTAGCGGTTGCTTCAGGTTTGACCTCGCTGACGTGTCTGCCAAGAGGCGAAATCTGGACGGACTCCTATCATTTGCACGGGCCTTGGGGAGTCCTTTTGACACTCGCCATGCTGATTAACGCATGGTCTCTGGACTGTATGGCTCGCCGCAATACCGAGCGTTGGGTATTGCTGGTCACGCTTGCCTCGTTCGGTGGGCCTGTTGCGCTGGCGGCCGCAACGTATGGAAGCCTGACCGAATGGTCGGTTGCAATGGTCAGCGGAACGCTCGTTTTTTCCGTCGCTGGCTTACTGGTACGCGATTCCCAAGTCTGCGCAATTGCTCCGCTTGCAGCTGCCGCCGGCACATGCATTATCGCTGCGGGACGCTTTCAAACATTCCAAGATTATCCAGCTTGGATATACGGGTTGATGTTATTTCTACCTGCCTGTGTTGCCAGCCTTGACTTCGCCTTGCGAAAACAACCCACATGGCAGCGTGTTCTGATCGCCAGCACTGTATCCAGTACGCTAATCGCGACCTGCATTTGGTACTTGTTGATTCGGCAAACAGAGTCTTGGTAGACGACCCGCTTCTTGGTAGACGACCCGCTTCTTGGTAGATGACCGGCTTCTGATTTTGGATTCAGACACGGAGTTCGCGAGCATCCGCTCAATTTCCGCTACTGGTTCTCTCCCAGAGACTGTGGAAAGGGCATCGCTAGTGGAACTGCACATGCAAAAGCTGAGTAACAACAGGAAGCCTGGAGTTGTGGCATCCTGCTGCTAGTAAACCGTTCTTTCCAGCTGAGGTGGTCATTAGGCATTCAGGGCCAATTTCCAATCAGTTCAAAACCCCTACTTTGCGGCCATTGGGTTGACGCGCATGCAACGGGAATTGCATCGTGCTAAGGCTGATTGGAATCAATCCATTCAAACCGTAACTGCGTTAACTCTGGAAATTCCTACGGACTACTCCAACATACCCGGCAATTGATCGCGTACGAAATCGCGAATCTCATCACGCACTCGGCAATAGCAGTCGAGCGCGGCGTCTTCACTTGCGGCATCTTTTGCCAGTTTCGGTGGGTCGTCGAAACCAACATGGACGAGTTTCGATTCAGTCAGAAATGCCGGACAATTTTCATCAGCGTGCCCACACACGGTAATCACCAAATCAAGCGACACATCGGAAAGTGCACTGGCCAATTTCGAGGATTGCTCCGACAAATCAACACCAGCCTCCTTCATCACTTGCATTGCGTTGGGATTCATTCCGTGAGCTTCGATACCGGCCGAATACGCTTCGATTGTGTCCCCGTGAAAGTGGCGTGCCCAACCCTCTGCCATTTGGCTGCGACACGAATTGCCGGTGCATAAAAACAAAACGTTCTTCTTACTCATCTAAAATTCCCCTCGGTGGTGGTAAGTTTTCCGGTCAGGCGATTGAGTCATCAATCGGCTGTCAGGTCAGGACACCGCTGACGACGTTTCCATGGACGTTCGTCAGCCGCCGTTCGATACCATTGTGGTAGAACGTCAGCCGCTCGTGATCCATTCCCAACAGATGCAGCAGAGTGGCGTGGAAGTCGTGCCAATGCACCCGATCTTCGACGGCTTTCCAGCCAAGTTCATCGGTCTCGCCATACGACATTCCCGGCTTCAGGCCGGCTCCGGCCATGGCCACCGAGAAGCCGTACATGTTGTGGTCGCGTCCCGTACCCAGTACCCCATCAGCCGCCTGGGTGTAGGGCGTACGACCGAATTCTGTGGTGAACAGAACCAAGGTGTCTTTGAGCATGCCACGTTGTTTGAGATCTTTGATCAGCGCTGCCACGGGCTGGTCCACGCGGACCGCTTCGCGATTATGGTTCCGCATCATGTCTTCGTGTCCGTCCCAGTTGATACGGGGGCTGCCAAACGAACCGCCGGAAATGATCTGCACAAACCTCACGCCTTTCTCCAGCAGGCGCCGCGACAGCAGGCAATTCTTTCCAAAGTCAGCCGTCTCCTCACGGTTTAACCCATACATTTCTTGGGTCGCTTCGGTTTCGTCGGCCATTTCGACGACCTCCGGCACGGTCAATTGCATCCGTGCTGCCAGTTCGTGACTGCGAATCCGAGCCAGCAGCCCATCCTCGGCACCGTTGCGTGTGAGGTCGGCCTGATTCATTTGGGCCAGTAGCTTGCGGCTAGCGATGTCGGTGCTGGGTAAAATGGACTCTGGAGGAAAGAGGTCGGGTATGGGCGTGCCTTTGCTGTTGAAAGCGACGCCTTGATGCACGGACGGCAAGAAACCGTTTGACCAGTTGATGGTGCCACCTGCCGGATATCCGCGTGCATCTGGAAGGACGACGTAGGCGGGCAAGTCTTCCGTTTCAGCGCCCAGCCCGTAAGAAATCCATGACCCCATGACAGGGAAGCCGTTTAGCTGAAATCCAGTGTTTTGCTGGAAGGTTGCCGGCGTGTGATTTGCAGAGTCCGCAACCATCGACTTGATCACCGTCAAATCATCTGCCACAGTCGCCAGATGGGGGAACAGATCTGACACCCACAAGCCGCTATCGCCACGTTGCTTGAAGGCCCAGTCATTTTTGCGAATCAAGCCAATTCTGTTGAAGAAGGTCGCCGGTCGCTCTTCATACTGAAGCTCCTTGCCATGCAATTTAGCCAGTCCCGGCTTATAGTCGAAGCTGTCCACGTGACTCATGCCACCCATCAGGCAGATGTGAATAACGCGTTTGCATTTCGGCTCAAAGTGAGTCTCGTGTGCCCCGCCATTTGCAGATCCCGAAACGAGACTCGAAAGCGCAGCTCCGGTTAATCCATAGGCTCCGAATCCGAGCAATTCACGACGTGAAAATTCAGGTTTACTATCTGACATAGAGCAGCTCGTTACTGTTGAAGACCACGCGACAGTAGGCCGGCAGTCCGTGTTTCTCAATGAAGGGCGTCGCCAAGCGGACATCTTTGCTCTCCGCCTCCCGCCCATAGGCCAGACGGAACAGTTCGCGCACCTGGGCATCAATATCAGTGTTGCTGGTCTGCAGTCGGGTGGCCACAGCATCAGCCATCAGCAAGACGAAGGCATTGTTCATCAGTGACAGCGACTGCAATGGCGTTGTGGTCTCGGCGCGTTTTGGAGTGACCGCAGAAGGATCCGGACAATCGAAGGTATCGAGCATGGTTCGCTTGGCCCCGCGGGGACTGAACCGGTAAATCGTCCTCCGGAACTGCTCGGTTTGGGTTTGCGGAATGGGGTCATAAAAATGACTACCCTTGAACTTGTACTCACGCATGTCCCGGTAGCCTTTGCCACCCATGGTGACATCCAGCTTGCCTGCGATCGACAGAATAGAATCGCGTAAAGCCTCGCCCTCGATGCGAGTAGGAATCTTTCGCCACAGCAGGCGATTTCCGGCGTCAAGTGCAGCCGCCTTCGCGTTCATTGCCGATGACTGGCGATACGTTGCCGAAGTCACAATCAAGCGATGCAGGTGCTTGAGACTCCAACCATTGGCCTGCAAATCCGCCGCAAGCCAGTCGAGCAGTTGGGGGTGGGTCGGGTTGCCGCCATTGAAGCCAAAGTCGTTCGGCGTTGCGACAATCCCGGCACCGAAATGGTAGTGCCAGACACGGTTAACAATCACGCGGGAAAAGAGAGGATTATTCGGATTCGTGATCCATTGAGCCAGTTTTAAACGTCGGTCTCGATCAGCGGCATCTGGCGCTAGTCCAAAGTCCGATTCAATCGTCTGGATCGAAGACAAACCTCGCGGCGACACGACCTCACCAGAATTTCGCACGTCGCCGCGGTTGAGTACTTTGACGGTGGCAGCACGGATCGGAGTGACGGTCCACAGTTTGGAAGTCTTGTACCTGTCCAATGTTTGTTGCGACTGCTGGATCTGGCGGTTGAGCGAGGCACGATGCTCGCGCTGCTGAGGTGTTAACTGTGCAACAAGATCCTGCTCGGAAACGATGCTGATACCACCAGATTGGGCAGACGCCTCAAGCTCCGCTGCCGTCAATGCCCGGTCGTACAGCCGGGCTCGCGCAATCGTTCCCTTGAACATTCGATTGCCGCCTGCGGCTGTGCCGTGGCGGAGACCAAACACCAGTTCCGTTTTCTCGCCAGCGTACTTCTGCAGACTCTTTTTGTAGGCCGCACCGTAGGGCATCCCATTGCGATACCCCGTAATCGTGCCGTCAGCAGCATAGGTAATAGCGACGTGAACCAGGCCCTCGCCTTCGGTTTCGTCGGTTGCACCGAACGATTCTGAGCGTTTGAAGCCCTCGCTGCCAGCCATCCACCGCCGCGCTTCGCGTTCACCGTAAACGATGGCGTCAAAAGTAATGCCATTGGTTGTTTGCAGCGAGATCACTCCGCCACCGCGTTGCTTCAGATCGGCAACTCGAACCCAGGCCTCAAGCGTCTTTTCTGCGATCGGCTTGGCGAGAGATTTTGTCCGGGCGAACGCTCCCTTGCCGTCCAGCATCAGCCCAGCCGCTTCGCGTTTGGCTCCGCCGACCAGTGTGACATGCATCGTGCCAACATGATCCCTCAGGTCTTCATCGAAATTCCAGGCAGCAAAGGGCAGGGGCCCCGGGCGGGATTTCGCGGCTGCATCAAGCCTAGCGGCAGCGGCTTCGCGGGCTCGGCTTTCAAGTGCGTTCAATTCGGTGCGGAGCGTTTCAATGTTCGTTCTGGCTTGTGCAATCTTTGTGGCAGCTTTCTTTGAAAGCTGGACGTCCCGTTCGCCGAACTCCACGCCTGCCAGCGCGGATGCCATGCTGTAGTAGTCTTGGGTCGGAATCGGGTCGAACTTGTGATCGTGACATCGCGCACAATTCGTTGTCATACCGAGAAATGTCTGGCTGACCATTCCGACCAAGTCTTCCATTTCGTCCTGACGCATGGTTTTGCGCATCGTGTCGTTGGAAGGCTTGGTCGTATTGTGCGGACCTGTGACCAGGCACCCCACGGCAATCGCTCCACCAGCATCTGGTGCCAGAATGTCACCGGCGATCTGGTGCCGGACAAATTCGTCATATGGCATATCCGCGTTCAGGGCATCGATCACCCAGTTGCGATAAGGCCAGGCATTGTTGCGGGGCTGATTATATTCAAAGCCGTTGCTTTCCCCGAAATGCACCACGTCCAGCCAATGCCGTCCCCAGCGTTCGCCGTAGTGCGGTGAGTCCAGCAACCGTTGAACAAGATTCTCATACGCATCCTTTGAATCATCCCTCAAAAAGGTGGCGATCTCCTGAGGCGTTGGCGGCAAGCCAATCAAATCAAAGGACAGGCGACGGATCAAAACGCGTTTGTTTGCTTCGGCCGACGGCTTCAGCGTGTTTGCGACTAAGTTTGCATAGACAAACTTGTCAATTTCGTTTCGACCCCAGTCTGACTCGCTTGCTGGTGGTGTCGCATTTCGCAAGGGCTGCAGCGACCACCAGTCACGACCGGCTCGGCTGTCCGTTGTGATCGAGAAAAGATCCAAAGGAACGTCGCCCCACGTGGCTCCTTCATCAAGCCACTGTTTCAGCGTTTGTTTCTCAGCGTTGGTGAGTGGATGTTTCGGCGGCATTTCATCCGAACTGACCCGTTCCCATAACAGACTGTCCGCTGCGTTCCCGACGACGACCGCCGAACCGCTGTCGCCGCCTTTTTTTACCAGTGCCAGTTCAGTCAGGCTCAGTCCGCCTTCCGGTTCGTCGCCGCGATGACATTCCAAACAATGGGACGCCAGAATCGGAGCGATCTGTTTGTCGAAGTCGACCGCCTGTGCGTCAAGTGGCGTAAGCATCCAGCTTGCAGTGACCAACACAACGAGTCTGAGAACGACGTAACGCATTGTTTCCTGAAATTCCAGTGTCATGACAAAAGCTCCTTATGGACGCGTTCCGCAGCGTGGATGCCCCAGTCGCCAACTTCAGGATATCGCTTATGAGGCATTCGTTTGCTCGGCGACATAACAGTGAGGGCTCCCGCCGGTCGTTGCCGGGCATCGAGGATCGGTGCAGCAACGCAGCGAATCCCTTCGATTCCCTCTCCCCAGCCTTCAGCATAACCTCGCTGACGAATCCGTTGCAGATCATCCAGCAATGCCGCGCAGATAGCTTTCGTGTTTTCCGTAAACAACTTCAGATTCACCGTCGCCAGCGTGCTCAGCACCCGAAACACAAGGTTCGCCGAGCAGCCTGTCTGCTGAACCACTTCCGCCTGAGTCAATCCCCCGACTTCAGTTCCGACTGCCTCAATCACAGCCATCGTCTTTGCAACCGTTGGCGCGGACAAATCACGATCGAGCTCTGGCTGCATTTCCTGAATCGTCGTCACCATGCAGTCGTTGTCCTCGTGCAGTCGTTGCCCTCATGCAGTCGTTGCCCTCATGCAGTCGCACCTTACATTACGAATCCCGCTTTTTTGGGCAGGAAAAGCGAATCTACATTCAGACCAAGCACTAAATATAGACGCCCCGGTACCTCCGTCAACTTTCAGATGTCATCCGCTAGTTGATCGGACCATGAAACGCTGAATTCTCACTTCCCAATGCTTTCCCTCCCTGCAGCTCGGGAAGTTCCTCAGCCATGCCTGTGAAGCAGGCAAGGACAACCAGCAAGCGTGATTCGAGAGTCAAGCTGTTCTTGATTTTGTTTGCTGTCAGTTATGCAGGAAGCTCTCGCTGGCAACGATCGCCTTGATGAGGTCGCGCAGTCCCTTTTTGGGGTCAGCCATATCCTCGCAGATTCTGTCGATGGCTGGCCGGTCGCCGACTTCGACTTCGCGGCCGAGCGCGTAGGTCATCAGGTTCTCTGCGAGGCTGCGAGTGAATAGCTCATGTCGCTCGATCAGCAGCGTGCGAAGCTGGGTGATGTCCTTGAAAGTCTCACCGCTGGGCAGCTTTCCGGACGCATCAACGGGCAGTTTTCTCCCGTACTCGGTCCGCCAGGCACCGATGGGGTCAAAGTTCTCCAGGGCGAATCCCAGCGGGTCAATCTTCCGATGACACTCGGCGCACGCGGCGATGCTGCGGTGCTTAGCCAGTTCCTCTCGCACGGTCAGCGCGCCGCGAATGTCCGGCTCGATCTCGGGCACATCATCGGGCGGGGGCGGCGGGGTGTAACCCAGCACCTTCTCCAGCGCGTAGATACCACGGACCACTGGCGAGGTATCGACACCGTTGGCCGAAGCCGTCAGGAAGCTACCCTGCGTCATCAGCCCACCGCGCACAGTACCCTTGGTCGAGACCTGACGCAGGTGGTTGCCCTGCACCGGGGCCAATCCGTAATGGGCTGCCAGCTCACGGTTCACGAAGGTGTAATCAGCATCGAGGAACCGCTTGGGCGGCAGGTTCTCATCGAGAATCTGGCGGAAGAACATCTTCGTCTCCGCTGCCATCGCCGACTCAAGGTTGTCGCGAAAATACACACGGAAATTTTCGGACACAGGCATTTCACCGATGTTGTCCCAGTCCAGCCAGCGCCGGACGAACTGATTGACGAATCGCTGGGAACGTGGATCCTTGAGCATACGATCGACCTCAGCGTCGAGTACGCTCGCGTCGGACAGATGTCCAGCTTCGGCATGTTCAAGCAAGACCGCGTCCGGTTGCGAAGACCACAGGAAGTACGACAGGCGCGACGCCAAGTTGTAACCACCGAGTGCTCCTTCCCCTTCCTGCATATAGATGAACGACGGCGAGCAGAGGATCGTCTGGAAACCCAACTGCAGTGCGGCCAGCGGGTCCGTGCCAGCCTCAAGCTTCCCGATCACCATCCGCTCGATCGGCTTGAGTTCATCACCACGCAGAGGGCGGCGAAAAGCACCTGCGGCGAACAGACGCAGACGCTCGGTGATCGTGCTCCGATTCAGTTCATCAGGTTGCAAGTCGCCATACATCAACGTGTGACCGGCGGGCGGCCACTGGTCGATGTGCGGGCCCTCGACCCGGATGTCGTAGATGCGGAGTTTCGGGCCGCGGTAGACCTTGAGCAGTCCGTGGGATTTCTCATAGCCCGATTTCATGTTCGCGAACGGCGCGACCTCGGGGTGCTCCGATGCGTTGCTGGTAATGATACGGACCAGGCGTTTTGTTGCGGTGGTGCCGTTACGGAAGCGGACCTCCGGCTCGAAACCCTGATCGATGTGCGTGGTCCACTCGAACCACGCCGGTTGATCGCTGGTCAGCTCGGCCAGTCCGACGGAGCGTTCGGTCGTGATGCTGCCGGTGCTCTCGACACTGCCTTCACGATCTACCGTAGCCACCTCCAGCACCAGCGGGTCACCGTTGCGGAAGTCGTCCAACGCCTTACCATAGGGATGCTCGCGGTCGACTGCAGCAGCCTTCACGCGGACGGTGTACATGCCGCTCTGAGACACGCCGCCGTACAACGGCCGGAAGCCGATGTGTCCGCCACGGAAGTGACGCCCATACATGTCGGTGTAGGGCGTGTCAGGGATGAACCGAAAGCGATCGACTTGAAAGAGCTTGGGCAGCTTCGCCTTCTCCTTGCCATCGAAATAATAAGGTGTCTGCTGGGCGTACTGTTTCGACTCGGGCCGTGGCCCGAAACGTGTGGCACGCGTGACCGCTTCCTCAGCGGCGTTAAGGTAATGATCAAGCAGCATGCCCGACGTAACCAACTCACGTCCGTTGTTGTCAAAACCGTGTACCTTTACATCCGGCGGAAAATCCGCGGCTGGGTTCCAAGCCTGGACGTTCAGCGACAGCAGGTCACCGATCGTCTGTTGATACTCAAACCGGTTGAGCCGCCGCATGACGGTGTGCTGACCGCTGGACGCCAGCTTGGCACGAGCGGCGGCAATCCCCACCGTGATCGACGCGATGGTCTTCGCCTTCTCGCCCGCAACGGGCTGCTTTTTCCTGGGTGGTGGCATTTCACCGAGGTTCAGCTGATCGACGATCTCCTGCCACAGCTCCAGTTGATCAAGGTCGGTGATCTTATCGGCCAGCCCGTCGAAACGACGATCGGCTTTCTGCGTGTCCGGGCCGTGACAGTCGATGCAGTAGGTCGAAAGGAACTGCGTGGGCAGGTCGGCGTAGGCTGCTCCGCTGAGGGCGAACAGCACCATGCACAGCGTGGTAAATGTCATCTTGTTCATGCTATGTCCGTGCCTTAAGCGAGGTTCATGGGCGAAAAGGTGCCCGTGCTCTTACCAAACCGATCAGCCTCGACGCCGAACCATTGCAGCGTCGAAAGCCACAAGTTCGATAGCGGCACACGCTTGTGGTCCTCGGCCGGACAGACCATATGACCCCGATGGTTCATTCCCCCGCCAGCCAGGATCACCGGCAGATTTCGGTTGCTGTGGCTCGATCCGTTACCCATCCCGCTGCCCATCACCACTGCGGTATGATCGAAGACTTGCGCCTCCTTCATCTGGTCGATGAAATGGGCGAACTGCTTCATGAAGTAGACCTCGACGATCTGAAGCTGCCCGAGTCGCTCTTGCGATTTGCTGTGGTGGGACAGGCCGTGATAGCTGCCGACCTCCAGTTCGGAGGTGCGGAACCCCATGGGGATCTCAAACGTGGCGACACGCGTCGAGTCGGTTTGCAGAGCGAGTGTCAGCAAGTCGTAGAACAGCGGGATTTCTTCGATGTGCATCCGTTCCTGATCCACAACCGGGTCGATCGGTGAGGTGGGTTTGGGTTTATCCAACCACGCCTGCGACATCTGCAGCTGCTTCTCCACCGCCCGCACACTGGTCAGGTATTGATCAAGCTTCTGGCGGTCGGCTGCACTGAGCTGACGCTCGAGTTTACCGGCGGATTCACGCAGGGCATCAAGCACGCTGGCCCGGTGTGTCAGTCTCGAGCGTTCCTTGCCGATCGAAGCGGCATCGGACTGAACGAACAACGCCTCGAACAAACGCGCCGGGTTATTGACGGGCGGGATCCGCACACCCGACCGTGTCCAGCACAGGTCTGTGCCGTTATCCAGACCCGCTGTGATCGAGGGGAATCGCGTGGCGGCCCCCACGTGCTCGGCGGCGACCTGGTCAATCGTCATGTTTTTGTCTGGGAAGCCACTCGACTCATCCTTACGGATGCCGGAGAGGAAGGCCTTCACCCCGTTGTGCCCGCCGGTCATACCATCGTCGAGGTTGGAGAAGACGGTGAAGTCATCGCGATGTCGCTGGACGGCTTGCAGCGTTGGGCTGATCTGATAATCCAAGCCGGCGTCTTTGGGAAAGAAGTTGCCAGGGTAGTACCCCAGATGGTTACCGATGCAGACCAGTCGCCGCGGATTGGCATCCAGTTTTTCCTCCGCCCGGCTCAACTGGCTCTCCATCAACGGTAGTGCCAGAGCGATGCCCGTTCCCTGAAGAACTCGGCGGCGGCTCAGATTTGTCAGTTTATCCATCATCAATAGCTCACTGAGATTTCAAGTTGTTATCGTTAGCAACGAGCACGCGGATCTGGTCCACGCCGTTTTTGACATTCAAAGTAACGCGAAGCACACGTCGATCGGGGCTTAACGCAACCACATCAGCGTCATTGATTCCCCTACGAAAGATATTGCGGAAGTCGGTTGCAGGAAGCGCCAGCTTCGCATCCGAAGAATCCAAGAGTTCTGACTGCAGGATCAGGGCGACAATTGGGCGATCAAAATGCAGTTCGCCCTGAAACTTCTGATTCATGGCCCCACTGTCACCACGAACCGGATTGTATTGCAGAAGAAAGCTGTCGACTCGTAAGTCTTCTGTCAACTTCACGGTGCGTTTTCGGAAGGGACGCTGGTAGGTGCCAGGCTCAATTCCATCGACCACGTAACCATGCCTCAGAAGCGTATCTTCTCGTTCAGGAAACAGTAGTAACGAACCGCTGTCTTCAACCAACCCCGGTGAATGTCGCTCGCTGGGTGATGCAACACGGACATCACCAATGAGCTGCTCGACTCCGAAAGAAACCTGCCAGGTATTCAGAAACTGACCGATTTCGTAAGGGACTTCGTGGGCGGTCTCATCCGCAGCAGTCAGTGCGACCGCCTGACCTCCGACCAGACGTCGCTGGTGTTCCAGTTCGATTTCGCCCTCAAACACGGAGATCGCCGTATTGCCCGTGGTGTCGACATCGACGCCAAACGATGTTCCCAAATCGGTGACTCGCTGGTGCGGAGTCACCAAAAGAAATCCTTTTATCTCACCAGGAACCCGCACCGTCGCAACACCGTGCTGAAGCTGCGCCGAATTTGGTCCAAGCAACTTCAACTCCGCAGGCGCCTGAACCGCAAGTCTGGCGCCGGACTGAAAGTTGATTTTGACTCGCCCGTCGACCAGCCTGAGAACTTGACCAGTGCGTAGTGCGTCGCCCGTTGAAATCTCTTTGACATTGCGAGCATTTTGAACAGTCGCGATTACATCTCGGACATCGGTATCTCGTTGCGTCGGCAGAAAGACAAACAACGCAATCACCGCCGCTGTCACCAACCACCATGGCGTCCACTTGTTGAGCAGCATTTTTGATCGCTCTACATCAGACGGCATTGGCTGTGGACCGCTTTCGATACGTTGACGCACATTGCCCGAGATATCGCTCGCAAGGTCAGCCCGTTGAAGGCTGTCTTTGACAGCCAGTGGAATATGATCGGAATCCATCATATGCATTGACACCAACGCATTGCCGACTCGCAATTCATCGGCAAACGCAGCTACATGTGAACCATCCTCGTCAAACCACGCCATGAGTTCGCGGCACTCAGCCTCATTCAGTGCGTCGTCCTGGAAGTCTTCAAGCAGTCTTTGCAGTTGCGATTCGTTCATGTGGTCGCCTCGTCACTGAGACGACTCTCGATGCACGCGCGAAGAGCTTTGCGGGATCGGCTCAGCGTGCTGGTGACCCAAGTCACCGTCCGGTTGAGCGATTCGGCGATGCTCTGACACGACTGCCGCTCTTCATAACGGAGCCGCACGACGAGAGCCGCTTGAGATCGAAGACCCTTGACACAGTCACGCATTGCAGAAACCAACTCCCGCTGACCCTCGTCGCAGGAACCGGCCATCTGCTCGCCTACACGAAGCCGGAGGGAGTGACTGAACTTGTCCAAATTTCTGGATTCTCGCCGCTGACGTTCCAGTTCAGTCAGAATGAAGTGCTTGCAGATCACACACAACCAGACCCCAAAATCCCGCTCCGGCTGATACTCATTCAACTGCTCATACGCCCGAATGAACGTCAACTGAACGACTTCCTGCGCGGCATCGATATCGGGCAAGCGATTTGCCGCATACCCCAATAACATGCCCTGATATTGCTGAACCACCATCTCGTACGCGTCGAGATCTCCACGTTGTATCTGTTCTCTCGTTGCCTGTTGCATTTTCCCAACTTCCAAAGCGTCGATCATTATAGAAAGTAGGGCCCAATCTGATGATTGTCACAACTGATTCCAGTTTTTTCTCCACGACTGCCAGCAAACACAGCCGATTCGGCAAACCGCAGGGCAGACGGAACCAGCTTACGCAGCCTCAACAAGAAAATCAGTGTTCCCAAGCCATCAAGGTTCTCGTTGCAAATCTTCCACGAACCTCTGATAGCTTTTCTCGGGCACCTGACCTTTGCTCTCGTGAATAGTGGCACCAAAGACAACCCGGAACGCTTCGCCCTTGGCAACTTCAACAGTGCTTCTCTTTCCCTGTTTCATGGCAGCCCGCCCGAATGGATTCGAGACGAAGACTCCATAGTTACGATTATGCCACCAACTCTTCCGAAAATTGTCCGGAGAAGCCATCAAGGTGATACCGACCTGCCTGTCACCCAGCATGCCAGAATAGTCGCACCACTCCGCTGACTGCCCCCACGTCGCCCGCGCAGTCCGTTTTCCCGTTGAACTGAGAATGACACCTCCTTCTTTTTCTGTCAAAGGCGTCGCAACACGCGCACCAAACCCCATTTCTTCCTGATCGCCAAAGGTGAAGCCTCCATTGGATGACCGGAATGTTGCATCCCAAATCAACGACCATTCCGTACCGTGACCCTGCAAGACAAAACGATTGACCACCTTACAAATCACGTTCTGGCTTGGTGACAACAATTCAGACTCAGTTGAAAATGTCATCCGATTTTTTTTGACATCCGGTTTTTCGAGGAAACGCAAATGCTTGATGGTTCCACGATTACGCCAAAAGTCAGAGCCACTGACATCACCAAACGCCAACCATAGACCGGGATGCATGGTCGCATGATCAGCCGCATCCTCACCTGGCACTGGTGGATGATTTCGGGTCACCTGCAAGCCACTCAGTGTTTTCAGGCTGGAAAAATAGGGACGCAGAATCTCTGGATCGCGAAAGACAAACTCGGCCAATGGCTTCCCTGCATGCAGAATCTGCAAACGATCCTTCTGCTCGACAAAAGCGAACCCATCTTGTTCACCTCGCTGCGTGGGTCGCTGCCTTGTTTCCATTGCCGCCTTTGCTGGTGGCGTTTTTCCAGACACTTGCTTTGGACGTGACTTTCTTTTCTTTCCCAACTCTCGACGTTCACCTGGTTTGCCCTCACGCAGCGTGATCAAATAAGCAGCGAGATCTGCCACCTGTTGTGGATTCAGGACCGGTGCCATCGACGGCATCGCCGACACAGGACGACTCTTGCGTTGCTCGATGGATGCCTTGGGCAGCACCAGCTGATTTCCATCCGCCAGTCCCAACTTCAGGCTAAGCCCACTCTCTTCGATCAAGACACCGGCGTGAACACGACCGTCATCGGTAAGCACGCTCAACTGCTGAAAACCCTCGGTGATCACAGCATCAGGATCGATCATTGATTCCGCCAAATGCCGAACCGTTGCACGACCACCAACCCTGCCCAGGCTGGGAGCAAGTCCAGCATTCCGCTCAGTCAAACGGTGACACTTTACACACCCGGCACCGTTCGCATGCTTGAACAGTATCTCACCACGCAGAGCATCAGCCTGTTCAACCAGTTGCAACGTGGATTCCAACATCTGTGACCGGGACTCTGACTCCTCTCGTTTCTGCAATAGCAGCGGCTGGAGCAGTACCACATAATTCGCGCAGGGCGATTTACGTTTCCCATCCGTATTACCACCCAGAACAATCGCACCAGCTGCATGATCACGAGAATAAATCTGCATCGTGCAATCATCCGTGACCAGTTGCTGATCCGTGGGACGATAGTTTTCCCGAATCCATTTCGGGGGAACAGGCTGACGTGTATCTACTGCAACCATCACTCGCAGTGGTACCGGGGAATCGAATTTCAGCCACTCTTTCCCACGCGATTGATCATCATCATTGGCCGTTTGAATGAAGTCAGCCCCAATCAGGTCATCCGGTATTTCTCGAAATCGATAACGTCGATCACTATACACCTCGGCGCCACGCACAAGGCCGCTTGCCCGCAGACGATACGCCCCGTTGCTTTTTGAACGGATGTTGCGCGGCACTGAAACCCCAGGAATCGTGTCGAGAGTGGCAACCGGCCCACGATTGGACATCCGCAAGTCAGAAGTCCTCCCAAGTGGCCTTCCCTTGACGATCAACTTTTCACCACCGTCGGCAACCTTGGCAAGCCAAGCGGCGGCAAGTGCTCGATTCTCTTCGTTGCTGTCGTTCAACACGTCCCGCACTTCCGACTCACTGAGTTGATGTGATTCGAGCAACGCCAATAATGCTCCACGACGAACAGCATCACGGGAATCGCCCTGCAGCTTTCGCAGTTCCTCTTGCGTACATAACGCTTGAAGCGTCTTCCATGCGACGTAGTAAACAGTCAGATCCTGTTCTTTCGTAATCGCCTCCAACAACTGCGGAACATGCTGACGCTGCTTTGTCTTAATCAATGCCTGAACCGCTTCGAAGCGAATTCGGGAGTGCGTGTCATTCAAAGCAGCTAGGACGACAACCGGAAGAGAGCGTGGCGTTTTTGCCTCGCGAGCTCGAAATGCCAAAATACGGATTGCCTGCAATCTCCTGTTGAAATCACCGGAGAAGTCGCTTGGACTTTCATGTT
>PKCN01000338.1 GCA_002862205.1 Planctomycetaceae bacterium
CGGTCATTCCGAATGAAAACGTAGGGGGGCATGTCCAGAGATGCGGCAATCCCGAAGTACTCATCGAATCCGTTGACGATGGCGGTGTTCTGAATCGGTTTGGTGAAATCGATTCCCTCCGAATTGTTACGCATGTTGTAGCCCTTTTCTCCGCGTATTCCTCCGGACCAATCCATTCCCAGATGCCACTTCCCAATGCAGGCAGTCCGATAGCCCTTGCCCTGGAATAAATCCGCCACTGTCATGCGTCCTTTCTCAATGAGTGGCTGTGAGAAGCCACCGAGAACGCCACTCTTCAATCCGGTTCGCCACGCGTAGCGGCCGGTCAGCAGGGCATAGCGTGAAGGCGTACAGACAGCGGAGGCGGAATGAGCATCGGTGAATCGCATGCCACCCTTGGCCAGTCGGTCAAGATTTGGCGTATGGATTTTGGATTTGGCGTCGTAGCAGGTGACGTCGCCATAGCCCATGTCATCAGCAAAAATCAAAACGACATTGGGTGAAGATGCATCAGAAACCGAAGTCAGGCCGGCTACCACGAACAAGAAAAGTGTGAGAGTGTGGTTCACGTTTGCCTTTTGAATCGAAAGGTTGGGGAGTAAGCCAAATCCATGTTGCAGCTCTCCAGCAGCGCTGCGGATTCGGCATCAGAAATATGTGGACGGTGTATTCCAACGCATATGCGTCGTGACCACTGACCACCTTCGGGGAACGGCTGGTACATGATGATCAATCATTCGAAGTTTTGAGATACTTGTCGAACCAGTTGAGTTCCATTTTCAGGATTGTATCCTGATGCTCACCATAGATACCGTAATGTGTCATATTCTCGATGACATGGTACTCAAAGGGTGAGCCGTTCGCCTCGACGATCTGCGCCACACGCCCACCTTGCTGGGTGATGTCCATCAGCTCCTCCTTGCCTGCATCGATGATCATCAGTGGCGTCTTAATCTTCTCCACCGCCTGGAAGACATCGTAGACGGCGTTCTTCGACGGGTTGTAGCGCATGTGCTTGTATGCCGCCATGGTCCCACCCGGCGCTCCGGTCTTGAAGGGAACCGGTTCAACATCGCCACGAGCCTGACGAGCCATCAGGGTGTAGGCATGCTGATAGTACGGAAGACCGCGCTGCCCTCCCATGCCTGGCACCTGTGCGACCGCGCATTTGACACGCGGGTCCTTCGCAGCAATCCAGGTTGCCAGACCACCACCATAGCTGGTACCAAATACTCCGATGCGTTCGAAGTTGACGTTCGGTTCCCCTGCGATGAAGCCGATGGCGTTGCGGATATCGGTGACCTGGTCACCAAAGTCCATCTGCCAGCGGATTGCGCGTGTCTTGACGGCGACATTGCCCTCGGCGTCCGGTTCCGGCATTTCCTCCAGCATCATCAATCGGCTGTCGCTCTCGCCCCAGCCGCGGTAGTCGAAGTTGAGGAAGGCGTAGCCGCGCCGGGCACTCTCGACGGCAAGCTTGATCGACCACGGCATTTTCTTCACTCCACCCGTACCATGTACGAAGACGATAGCAGGCAGCTTGGCATCCGCGGTGACATTCTTTGGCAGGTACACGTCGCCGGCCATACGCGTTCCATCGCTCCAGATCACCACCTGCTTGCGTGCCACGTCGTCGGGCAGGGGCGGGTAGGGCCTGGCCTTCCAGGCGGCTCGCGACATGTCTTCCTGCGCGTAGGAAGGAAGGTTGAAAGGTAGTGCCAGCAGACACACGCCAACGGCAAGGATTTGATTTCGACTCATTACTCTTCTCGGTTCCATTTTTAGGTTACTCAGTTCCCGCCCCCATGCGATCGATTTCATCCTCTCCGGGGAGGCCATAAGAGATCAGGGAACCTTTTAGTTGTTGCTTCAGGAATAGAATGCTCCCGGTCCCGACGTAGATTCGGCCCCGCGAGATCGATGGCCCGCTCCAGACCGTGCCGACGTAGAGTTCCTTGGCGGTCCTTCCGGTCATCGCATCGACTACGACCAGGCGCTCGCTGACGGTGCTCGTGAAGCAAGCGATGCCGCCAGCGTTCACGGCGATGCCCGAAGCGATTGGATCTCCGCCGTCGTAACCGGGCACGCGAATGCGTGGCCGCTCGTGTCGCCAATGCTCGTCTGCAAGGTTGGCCGACAGACAAACGACGCGGCCGGCTTCCGGCCAGCCCGGCGTGATAGTTGTACTGGTGAGCCAGTCGATACCATTAGTGAAGATACGTTTGCCGTCGGTGGCGCAGCCGGTCTGAATGCCGCCAATCGTACTGGGTAACGCGATCATCCGGGGATGGCGCTTCGGATCCAGCGGGTACTTCGGTTTGCCGGTGTAAACTGGCGTGTTCCCAAGGATTCGCCCGTCTCCGGAGTAGAGCAGGTAGAAGCCTCCATTCTTGCAGCCGACGCCGAGCACCGTCGCGGGCGAGCCATCAGGCGCCGGCAGCGAATAGATTTTGGGCGTGTCACCAACCGAACAGTCTTTGTAGGTCCCTGACGCCGGATCATACCCGGCCATTGCATGGTTGAAGACGTCGTTCTTGTTCAACTGGGTTACCCATTTCTCAGCGCCACTCTTCACGTCGACGGCGATAACGGCAGCGGAGTATCTGGTGTAGAGCCGAGGGTCGTCCTCCGTCGGCTCTCGCGGTGAGTTGTGCACATCGGTTCCGAAGAAGATCGTGCCCGTGGCCGCATCATAGGACGGTGTGGACCAGACCGAACTCGTCGACGGCCCATAATGGTAGGTGCGTGTGCCTTTGACATCCTTGATGGTGATCGGCTTGCTGTACTTTCGAGGCTTCTCACCGACCTCGTACTTCCACACCACCTCACCGTCGTCCGGATCGAAAGCGACGACAAAACCACGCCCTTGGCAGCAAGGATAGTTCGGATCGACGGGCTGCGAATGCTCGTAACCGCCCCCACCCACGATGATTTTCCCGTCCGCCAGGATGGCCGAAGCATTGAAAAGATTGGCGGCGTAATGATTGGGGAAACCTGGTGCTCGGGTGTCAACCTTCCACAGCTCCCTGCCGGTCAGCCGGTCGAGTGCATAGAAGACGCCGACATTATTTCCAACATACACGGCTTTGTCCGTCACCAGCGGGGACGCCAGGAAGCCAGAGCCAGCATCGATCCGATTGAGACCGCCCTTCGGCAGCTCCGCCATCGCTCCTTCACCTGGACGGAACACCCAGGCCACCTGGCCGTTCGGCTTGAGCTTGTAGAAGGCGGGGTAAGATCCCGTGCCGAAGTAAACATAGCCGTTGACCACGGCCGGCGTTCCGTGGATCACGCCAACCTCCGCCGTCGAACCAGCCGGTGGAAACCGCCATTTTTCGACCAGCTGCGGAGCCGTTTGCGGCGTCAGTGTTTTCTCATCAGCGTTGTATCTCCAACCACGCACCCCGTTGTTGTAGCTCTCCCAATCGGCGCCAACCACAGGCGGAATGCTCTGTCCCCCAGCCTTTGCTGTCAGGCCTGTGACGACGAGTGCGATGACAGCGACACGCACACTCAATGTTTGGAATTGCCGTGATTGCAGATAGCTTGGGAAACTCATTTCTAACGCCAATGGTGGAGTTTATTTTGATTTATCAACGTCATATCGAAGTTTCTGGTGCCCAACGAAGTTGGCCTACGAGTCGCATGGGATCGCAAACCCGTAGCGGCCGGTCAGCAGGGAATAGCGTGAAGGTGTACAGATAGCGGAGCCCGAAGTCAGGATGGCGACCAGAACGGAGCAGAATGCGAGTTTGGTTTTCATAGCAATATGAGCCAGGACGTGCTGTCTCTGCACCGCGAAAAGCTGAACGGTTTTGGTGAAGGAAGGTTAACAGGATGTGGATCCAAAAGGATGTGTCGTCATGTCACTCTTTGTGTCGTTATGTCACTCTTTTGAGGTAACGTATTTCTTGCAGAGCGTGGTGCCGACTGACGCCAATTCACACAAGTATCTCAAACCCCTTGCGTTGTTCTCGGCTCTGCATCGCGTTGGCTACGTCGTCGCCGACAATCTGCTCAGTCGCCAAATCCCAAGTGAGCTTGCGACCTAGCTGGAGACAGAGATTGGCCAGATGCAAGATCGACACGGCACGGTGGTGGCTAAACGCGTCGGAAATGGGCAGGTCGCGACTCTTGACGCACTCGAAAAAATTGCCCATGTGATTACCCGGCCGCTTACCTCGATAAAGTTCGCTAATCGCTCGCTCGGGCAACGGATCATCTTTCAACTGGTCAACCGGTTTGCCAAATATTCCACCACGATTGACAAAGAACCTGCCTTTGGCCCCCTCGAGCATGATCCCTTGTCGTTGCCCGGTTACCAACTGGAGTTCAACACCGTTGGGCATCTTGCACAGAACATCGAACTGGGCCGGCATGTTGTAGCCGTTGGCGATCGTGGGGATGTCGCCTTTGCCTTCGAGTGTGACGAGTCCCTTCTGAGGCAAGTCGATTGCCCATAAGGCTATGTCGACATGATGAGCGCCCCAGTCAGTCATCTGTCCACCGGCATACTCACGCCACCAGCGGAAATTCACATGACAGCGTTCGGCTGTGTAGGGCACCAGCGGAGCTTGTCCTAGCCACATATTCCAATCGAGTGTGGCCGGGGTGGCACTTGTGGAAAACGGGCCACCCGATTGTCCACCGCCAGTTGAGGCAATGACGCGTTTCAGTTTCCCAATTCGACCATCGCGTACCATGGCAACTGCCTGCAGGAAACGGCCGCCAAACTCACTTCGCTGTTGCGTGCCTACTTGCAACACACGACCTGTTTGCTTGACAACTTTACAAATCAACTTCCCCTCATCGATTGTCAGAGTCAACGGCTTTTCACAATAGACATCTTTGCCGGCCTGCATCGCTTCGATGGCGATCTTCGTATGCCAATGATCAGGCGTGGCAATGGTCACCACGTCGATGTCGTTGCGTTCGAGCAACTTTCGATAATCGGTAAAGTGCGTTTTGCCATTCGGCTGATCACCCAGATGATTCTTGTCGACATCGCAACGCGCGGCAATTTCACCAAACTTACTCGCGTTGCCAGCGATCGAACGACCTCGTCCTCCAAGCCCAATCGCCCCAACCAGTGGACGATCGTTCTTAGCCTTCGTTTCGTCGCAATAGGCCTGCTCGCCAGTGAAAAAACAGGGCGTCGCAAGACCAGCAGTAAGGCCAGACGTGTGAGATAAGAATCGACGACGAGTCTGATTTTCGGCAGCCACTAGCATCTCCAACAAAGAGGGAGTTTGTTCTCGTTCGAACTATCTACGATCAGCATTTTTTACCAAATGCCAGTCCTCGATCTTCTTTTTCATCCTTTTGACGACATCCGGATTCGCTCCAGCCAGATCCTTTTTTTCGGCAGGATCATTTTTCAAATTATACAACCGGACGGGCACCGTATCCCACGTGTGGACAATCTTGTATCTCGTGGTGTCTTTTCCTGCATAACGCAGCAGAAGTTTCCAGCTTCCATCGATACACCAGAGATACTGGAGTGTGTCGTCGGGCTTTCCCTGTGTCATATTGTGGATCGAATTCGTAACGCCGAATACAGCCTTTCGCTTGGCACGGGCCTCGGGGTTGAGTAAATCAATGCCCTGCAGATTCTCAGGTGAATTCAAACCGGCAGATGCAGCAATCGTTGGAAAGATGTCGATCGCGTGAGCCAGATCCGGAAGATGCCCCGGCTTCATGTGACCGGGCCATGAAATCATGATCGGTGTGCGAACTCCGTTTTCATATGGTGAACCTTTTGAACGCAGAGCAAACCCTTTCCATGACTTCTGATTCGGGTCGTTTACGTTCGTGCTGCGTGCTACCCATCCGTTGTCACAGATATAGATCACCATCGTATTGTCACTGAGCTTCTTCTGATCAAGATAATCCAACAATGCCCCACAGGTCTCGTCGAACCAATCACACATTGCGTAATACTTGGCGACATCCCCGGCACGACCGGGCTTGGTGTATTTTTCTAGTAAACGCTGGGGTGGATTATGCGGAGTGTGGGGCAGGAAGGGTGCGTACCACACCATGAACGGCTTGTTCGCTTCTGTTGCCTCATCGATAAATTCCGTGATCGGTTTTAGTCCGTTGCGGCCTATCTTGAGCCCCGCATCGCCGTGGCGACCACCGCGTTTTGGATCGCCGTGGGTCATGCCGTGCGTGAATCCGCCATCTGCAAAAGACCCCTCCCACCACTTACCGGACTGATGGGCGAGGTAACCGTTGGCAGTCAGCGTCTTGATAAAACTGGGATGCTTGTGAAATGCGGCCCGCATCGGCATATCGAGTGCCGCACGGTTGTTGGCGCCATCCACATCATTGCCGGTAACGCCGTGTTGAAACGGATAGAGTCCCGTGACCATCGAAGCAAGAGACGGTCGACAAAGCGGCGAGGCAACATACCCACGTTCGAATACGAGACTTCGGCTGGCCAGCCTGTCCAGATGAGGTGTCTTGATATCAGGATGGCCCATGAAGCCGTAGTCCGTCCATGCCTGATCGTCACTCAGAATAAAGACGATATTGGGTCGTGGCGATGCCGCCTGCAGCGCAGATGGGATAACGCAGACACAAAGTATTGTTCGGAAGATGGATTTTATGATCATGTTTTGTGAATCGATTTCGTTACGACCAGTCGGCGTACTCCGTCACCCACAAATCTATCAAAATTGGAAGCAGCACTTTCAGTAGCGCTCAGTTGATTCTGGTTTCCAGTCGTCATTCTGGTTTCCAGTCGTCATTCTGATTTCCAGTCGTCATTCTGATTTCCAGTCAGGCGCATCGGCCATGACATCTTTGTAAAGCGTAAGCAGTTTTTCCTTGAGATGCGCAGTTACCTCCGGACGCTGCTTTGAAATGTCCTTCTTTTGCAGCGGATCAGTGCTTAAGTCATACAGAGCGAACCGACTGAATCCGCCTGCCTTGATGGTGGGAATCCACGCTTCCTGGAAGGTCCTTAAACGAACGAACTCGTTTTTCAGCCGGTTGTATTCCGGGCTGGAGAAGGTGGTGTTGGATACACGGGAGCCCAGGTTGGGTGTCGACGGATCGATGCCCGCCATCCCGGCCATCTCCCGCATCAATTCGTTTTTTCTGGCCTGATCCGAAGGCAATTGGTAACCACGGTAACCCATGAGCGTGTAATTCCCTTCCCGCAAGGTGGCCAGATGCCCCGATGACGGTGAAAGCCACAGCAGTGGTTGCGTGCGTTCAAACGTCCCTTTCTCAATTAGCAAAGGTGAAAGGTCCGCACCATCAAGATGCACACCGTTGGGTTGATCAATGCCGGCCAGGCCACAGATGGTCGGCAGCAGATCAACCGATCCCGATGGCGTGCCCTCGACTCGTCCTCCCCGGAAGCCATCGGGCCAGAAGAAGATCCCGGGCGAACGCAAGCCGCCTTGAAAGTTCGAACCCTTGTTGCCATTCATGCCACCATTGCGGTCGGGCCGATAGCTGCCGTGGTCCGACGAGTAGATGATCAGAGTATTCTCCAGCTGGCCTGTTTCCTTGAGCTTTGCGACCAGGCGGCCAATGGCACGATCGGTATTATCAACCGTGGCCGAATAGATGGCGGCTTCATCCTTGAGCTCGCCGTAGATTGACACGATCTCATCGGGTGCAGCGAGTTTGTGGTGAGGCTCGTTGAACCAGATATTCATAAAGAACGGCTGATCGGACCTTTCCTTCGTTTCTAACCAGTGGATCGCATCGTCTACGACCAGTTGGCATGAATAACCTTTCAATGGGCCAACCCGTTTCCCATTGCGCATGAAATTGACGGGATCTTTGTGACTGGGACTGGCTCCGTTCGAGAGACCGAACCAGTAGTCAAAACCGTGTTCGGTTGGCGAGGGTTTCTGACGCTTGCCTGAGGTCATCCCGATGTGCCACTTGCCGAAGTGGGCGGTTCCATAGCCGGCCTGCTGTAGCACTTCCGCGATCGTCACTTCACGCTCGAGTAGATGCATGTTGTGCCAGTGATCCTGCAGGACGCCGTAAATGCCGGTGCGGAGATTCTGCCTTCCGGTAAGGAGGGTCGCTCGCGATGGTGAGCAAACCGCGGCCCCCGCATGAAAGTCGGTGAAACGGACTCCCTTCGCCGCCAATCCGTCGAGTACCGGCGTCTTCACCGGTCCGCCGTAACATCCGAGATCCTTTGAACCCAAATCATCGGCCAGCAGGATGACAACGTTGGGCTGTTTACTTTTTCCTGCCTCTCTGGCGACGTGGGTGAGAATCCTGACGAAAGAGGCTCCCGGGTTGGGTATGTCAGAATCGAGGCGGCGTTTTTCTTTCCAGAGCAGACCGATCCGGGTACGCTGTTCGGTTTTGAGACCTGCCATCACGCGGTCGACGTAAGACTGGTGGCTGTTTCCCTCGTAGCCCTTCGGCAGGTCAGTCTTGTCGATGCGGGCGAGAAACTTCGCGAGATCGGTGTCGGGTGCTCCGGTGGCAGTCGGTTGCGGTCCGTTCCCTCGGGGCTTCTTTGCAGCGGCCTGTTCTTCAGTGGCGAGCCATTCCGGCGCATCGGCCATGACACTTTGATAGATGGTGTTGGCCTGTTTTTTCATTCGGGCGACGATCTCGGGCTTTTCGGCCGCGATGTCCCGCTCCTGGCTCAGGTCGTTTGCGAGGTTGTAGAGTTGAACCCGATCGACGCCTCCTTTCTTCATCTGGGGGATCAAGGCTTCATTAAAATAGAACATGGCTCGGAATTCATCGCGCAGCCGGTTGGCTTCGCGATTGGTGAATCTGCCGTTGAACATGCGTGAACGCAGATCCAATCCGCCCAGCTCTTGCTCAAGATCGTCCCCGAGGGCCAATTTTGTCTGCTGCAGCAAGCGGTTCGCCTTCGCATTGTCAAACGGGAGTCGGGCTGTGCTCGGTGCCAAGAGGGTATGGTCCCCCATTCTCAGCGCCATGGTGGAGCCGTTCATCCAGAAAAGGGGTTGATGACGTTCAAAACTGCCCGTGCGGGTGAGCAAAGGCGTGAGGTCAGAGCCGTCCAGGAAGACGTCCTTGGGTTTGTCGATGCCAAGCAGCCCGCAGAGGGTCGGAAGCAGGTCCACGGCTCCGGCAGGTTCTTTCGCAACGCGGCCGCCGGGGATTTTTCCTTTCCAGTAGAAGATGCCCGGCACGCGGTGGCCTCCTTCATGATGCGATCCCTTTTTGCCGCGCAACTTTCCGCAGCGATCCTGGCGGTAGCTGCCGTTGTCGGAGGAGTAGTGAATGATGGTGTTGTCGAGCTCGCCGAGTTGCTCGAGCTTGGCGACGAGTCGCCCGATGGCGCGGTCGGTGTTGTCGATGGTGCCGTTGTAGATCGCGGCCTGATCGTTGAGCGCACCATACCGGGAGACGATCTCTTCGGGAGCCGCAATGACGGCGTGGGGTTCGTTGAACCAGAGGTTGATGAAGAACGGAGCGTCGGCGTCGCGTTTCTTGTCGAGCCAGTCAATGGCTTCGTCGACGACGAGCTGGCAGGAGTAGCCTTTCATGGGCCCGACGGGTTTGCCATTGCGCAGAAAGTTGGTGGGATCTTTGTGGCTGGGATGCGCGCCGTTGACGAGGCCGAACCAGTAGTCAAAGCCATGTTCGGCAGGCGTGGGGTTGTCGCGATTGTTTACCGGCATACCGAGATGCCATTTACCAAAGTGAGCGGTGCCGTAGCCCTCGTCTTTCAGGACTTCGGCGAGCGTCGTTTCACTCCGAAGCAGATGCATTCGGTGACGCTGTTCACTGAGGACGGAATAGACTCCGGCGCGGATGTGGTTGCGGCCGGTGAGGAAGGTGGCACGCGACGGGGAACAGACTGGAGCCCCAGAATGGAAGTCGGTAAAACGCACGCCGCCGGTAGCCAACTTGTCGAGGACGGGGGTCCTGACGGGACCGCCATAGCAGCCAATGTCCCGGTAACCAAGATCGTCGACCAACAGGGTGATCACATTGGGACGCTGCTCAGCAAGTGCTTGCCCGATCTGTCCCGTACAAATAAGAAGCAGGAAGGTTAGCAGAATGTGGATTCGATAGGTCGTTTGTTGCATCGTTGGATGTCAAAGATTGAGGAGGGGGCATCTTCAGAGCCGGCGTGGCACATCAGCACTCGCTGTATGACTACCGGTGGAGTCATAAATTACCGTTAAAATTTCAACGGTGGTGGTGCGGTTCTTCAACAAAAGCTTCAGCCGCCTGATGACAACTGCTGGCGCGGGCCCAGTGAGCAAATTTGAACGCTTTGCCTCTGGTAGGCCAATCCGTGGCAAGCCAATAAGCGAGCCACAATAATGAACCATTTTCCCTGCAGATTGGGCAAATTAAAAGAAAACCTGACAATGACTGATTAGACTCATTCTGACAGCCATTCGTGCCCCAGACAGTTTTCATGACGGCCAATACCGGGTCCCAGCCTGCCTATACCGGCCCCACGGCCCGGGTAATGGACCTGCCCAGCGTGCTGGCCAATCAGGGTAGAAGCAACCCGCACGAAAACGGCTCAGGCGATGATGATTTGCGAGTCCTCCGTGGCTGGTCATGTTGAACCAACGGGCCCACCACAACGTACCTTTGCTGAGCAGAGTAGCCTTACCACCCCATTTTCAGTCGTTTCAGCCATGCACGAACACGCCCATGAAATGACCCTCGGCCTGGCGTTTTTTCTTGGTGCAATCCATGCGCTCGAGCCCGGACACGGGAAAACCGCGATGCTGGTTTACCTGTCGGGGGAACGACGTGGATTCTGGCATCCCGTGGTCATGGGACTTTCCAGCGCGTTGGCGCATTCGGTTTCATTGCTCGCCATCGCTTTCATCGTTCATGCAACACAACACGCCATCACGGGTGATCATCACCACGAAGATGAACAGATCATATCGATCATGCAGTGGATCAGTGGTTTGCTGGTTCTTGCCGTCGGAATCTGGATGCTTGTTTCGGCATCTTGGTTCAAGCAAAAAACCTGCGGCTGCAAGCATCACCGCGAACACCAATGCGATTCAGAAACGCCTTCAAAGAAACGCAGCTATTCGATGAGCGCTTTACTGGGGATCGCGTTTGGACTTTTGCCATGCCCTTCGGCTTTGGCCGCCTACTTCACAGGCATTGCAACAGGCATGCCAATCGCCGCTTACGCAGTGATCGCGTTGTTCGCAGCAGGCATCGCCAGTTCCTTGACAGTTGTGGGCTTACTGGTTCAGAAGTTCGGCGATCGACTGTTCAGACACAAAGGCAGGCTCGCTCAGTTGCCATGGGCTCATATTCGAGCGGTGATCATTTTGATCGTCGGTGCTCTTTACACCTACCACGCCGCGGTTGCCTGAGGTGCGTCCTGTCAGAAGGGGCATCCCGGCACGGGGGATGTAGGGAACATTTGCTGAGCAAGATGGGTGATCCCCAACGCCGCACAGGCAATCTGCCCAGCGGAATCAATCAGTGTGATCATGACCGTCAGCGTGATCATGGTCTTCAGCGTGATCATGGCCGTCATGCCCAGTTTTGCCGTTGAGAGACCTCCCCACGTGTTCACCGTGGTGAAGTTGACCGTGGTTCGCTCCATGGTCATGTGAGTGACCTGGCAGGTTTTCGACTCCCACAGCGACCCCAATCCCCAACACAAAAGCGGCCGTCAGCTTGCCTCGGTCACGGCCGTGAAACGAGACCTCTGGCAGCAAGTCCGCTAGCGCAATGCCTAGAAAGAAGCCTGCAGAGACAGCCAAGCCCCAACCCAGCAGAGCGGAGCTGTCCACCAACTCACTGACCCCAAAGTAAAACGCCAAGGCTCCAAGCGGACAGGCCATCGAAAAGACAATGTTGACAATCCACTGCGCTCCGGTCGACCAATGCTGACGCTGCATCACCGCAGTGATCGCAAATGCATCAAGCGGCTTATGAAGTGCAACCGCCAAAAACGTCCCCAGCCCCCCCAAGCCCAGCCAAGCACCGTGATCAAACTCAGCAACCACGCTAGCGGCAAGCGCGATGCCATCCACCAGCGTGTGCAGTAACAACCCAAAAAACAGCCCAAACCAACTGATTCCCTTGCCAGCGTCACCGTGATCATGCCCGTGCCCGTGATCACAAGAATCAGCCGGGTCGGCTTTTTCTTTGGGCAAAGAAGCATCATCGGGCAAAGAAGCATCATCTTGATTTTCCTCGGCTGGCCCACTGTGATCGTGCGAATGGAACAACCGCACCATCAAAAACATGACCACCAAGCCCGCCAGAACGCCGCTACCGGCTTTTGACGCTGAGCCCAGCGTCTCGGTGGCGTGTGGCAACAAGTGCAACATCGCAATCCCGAGCATCAGTCCACCGACACCGCTCATCAGCAATTGCGTCCTCAAATGAGTCATCCGCAAGAGCGAAGAGAGCCTGCCGCCGGCCAGCGAAACGACCACGATCAGCAGGCAATAAACGGTAAGCAGGATAAAGGCACTCATCGCCGAACGATAACGAATCGTAATTCCACTGCCTATATGGTGATCAGTTGCCCTGAAAAAGATCCCAAGATTCACTTGACAACCCAGGCCATCAATTCTATACTTGCACAATCCTGCAACTGCATAGCTATGAAAAACAAACAAACGACATCGACGAATCCAAGCGACGACGACGCTCCGTCTTGCAGCTCCGGCGACCATCATCATCAACCCTCCGACGTTGACGATGTCACTTGTCAGCGGGCTGCGGCGATTTTTCGAGCACTGGGAGACCCTCAACGGCTGCGGCTCCTGATCATGCTGGAAGCGCGCGAGTGTTGCGTTTCCGAGCTTGCCGATGCTCTCAAAGAACCTTTGCCAGCCATCTCACAGCGTTTGCGGATCCTCAAGAGTGAGCGAATTGTCGGATCGCGACGTGAAGGCAAGCATGTCTATTACAGCTTGGCGGATGGACACATTTCGCGACTGGTGACCAACGGGGTCATGCATGCGATGGAAGATGCTTAATTCAAATTTCGAAGTTCAAAACCTCTTCAAACACGGAAAAAGCGATGAGTCATACGCACGAAAACCATGATCACCAGCACGGCCCCGACTGCGAACACACGGGGATTCAGCACGATGGTCACGTCGATTATCTGCATGATGGTCACTTGCATCACATGGCTGAGGACGGGTCGGTTGTGGAACACCGCATAGAAGTCAGCGAAACCAATCCAGACAATTGCACACCAACGCATCAATGTGGTTGCCATGATTCAAATCATGTTCACGGCCCGGGCTGCGGTCACGAACAGGTCCCCCACGGAGATCACGTCGACTATCTTGTCGATGGTCATCTGCACCACCCTCATGGTGATCACTGCGACGACCATGGCCCCATTTCGGTGGTAAGCTAGACCGCAGAGCTTTTGATCGCGAAGTTTTCTTTCAGCCCCAATCGACTGAGATGCAGCTACCGAGTACTTTAGGGGCTGTCCCGAACTCATGCGATTTGAATGGAATGAGCAAACCCGCAGACAAAAACGAAAAAGCTCGAAACGATATCCGCGCGGTGGGCTTAAGAGCCACGCCAGCGAGGGTGGCGACGCTCCAGCTATTGCGTAATGCGACATCACCGATGTCGCACGCTGACGTGGCGGAACAGCTGGATGAGGCCGGAGTGGACAAGGCAACGGCATTCCGGAATCTGAACGACATGACCGATGCAGGCCTGCTTCGACGCACCGAGTTGGGCGATCATGTTTATCGCTTCGAGGAGGTCCGCCACGGCGAAGCCGGCGAAGAATTGCATCCGCATTTCCTATGCGTTGATTGCGGGAACGTGTCATGCATGGATAACGTCAAACTGACGGCAGGGAGCATCCGCGAGAGCAAAAAAGTCGGTGAAGTTGCCGAAATTCTCCTACGTGGCCGATGCAACGATTGCAAGTGAGTCGATTACAACTCGCACGAGCGCACAACACCTGTGCCCGCAAAGCCCATCCCGTTGTCTCTGCCAACGCCTGAACGAGCCCGAATCTGGAACCATTTAAACATTGGTCCAACTGGAGGCCTTTCCGCGCTGATCAGTTGCACAGTCAGTTGCACAGTCAGCCGCCCTTCTGTGGACGACTGGCGTTGGTTTTCTTGAGCCATGCCTTGAGCTTGGAATGCAGTTGAAGTGTTTTTTCCGGCATGTCGTTGGCAAGGTTCCGTGACTCACCGACATCAGTTTTCAAATCGTACAATTCAACCGAGTCGTCATCATAAAACCACAGCAACTTGTGATCGCCAGAACGAATCGCGCTTGCGAATCGATTCGCTTTGTGAAACGCGTAATTGGGATAGTGGAAAAAAATTGCCTCACGTGTCAGAGCTGACTCATTTCTGAGCAACGGCAATAGAGAGATTCCATCGGGAGTGTTTGACGGATCGGGTTTTAGATGAGTCGCTTCGAGAATCGTGGCGTGAATGTCCATGGTGATCACAGGCGTCGCTGTCCTTGTCGCGGGCTCTACATGCCCAGGCCAGCGAACAATCATTGGGACTCGGATTCCGCCCTCGTAGACGTGCCCCTTCTCCTCCCTCAGCGGCTTCACGTTCGCAGCAAACGGTCCATTATCGGATGTAAAGATCACGATGGTATTCTTATCCAGTCTCTGCTCGTTGATTGCCTTGAGCAGTTTTCCGATTGATGCATCCATTCCCTCAATCATCGCTGCATAAGTCGGATTCTCAATGCCTGGGCCTTTTCTTGTTTCATACTTCGCGACCAGATCGGCGGGAGCCTGAAACGGATAGTGCACGGAGTAATTCCACCAACAAAGAAAGAACGGCCGGTTCCCATCGGCTTGAGCCGATTTGATGAAGTCGATGCATTCATCGGCGGACCTGTCAGGCAGATACTCGCCGTCTGCCTTGCCAGTCAGATTGGGAATTCGATAAGGGCTAAAATAGCTTGGTGGCCCGCCATAATTGCAGCCGCCAATGTTGACGTCAAAGCCTTGGTGTTCAGGTCGCAACTCCGCTTCTGTGGGAAGATTCCCATCAGATCCAGATTCAGATCGGCTGCGATGCGAGAGATGCCATTTGCCAACGAATCCCGTCGCATACCCAGCTCCTTTGAGTTGCTCAGCCAGAGTCACGCGTTCCAGCGGCAGGTGACGCAACCAGAGCGGCGTGATCAGATTTGTTCCCGGCTTTTGAAAATTCGGTGGATGTCCTGCGGCGTGATTGGTAATGTTCAGACGAGCGGGTGATTCCCCGGTCATCAGCGCCGCGCGCGTTGGTGTGCAGACGGGAGCCGCTGAATAGGCATCGGTAAAAAGCAATCCCTGCTGTGCCAGCCGATCAATATTGGGTGTGTCAAGTTTCTCGTTGCCGTAGCAATGCAAGTCTTTCCAGCCGAGATCATCCGCCATGATCAAAACGATGTTCGGAGTTTTCGTGTTCGCGTCAGATTCCTGCGCAGACGCACTTCCACAAGTAACACCCGAACTGACGACCAAAACCAGCAAAACGCGATATCCAAGTTGCAACATTTCCATGTTCCTGTTTGATTGATGAATTCGTTCCCAATCACGCATCCGTAATGCTCCGTAGCTCAACGGCATCCTCGCCATTGTCGATCTTTTTGATCAGCGCTGTGACTTGCTGGACCACGGGCGTCAGCATCCGGGCCTCACCATGAGCTTGCAAGTCTTTCTCAAGCTGTCGCAGTTCCGGCAGGACCGACTTGGCTGCCGAGCCGTACGTTTCCAGCGTTTTCAAACATCTTTTGATTCGGTCTTTCTTACCCCACTTGTCGATTTCCATGATCTGAATGCAGAGCGGCATGCCCTCCCGCATTCGGTGCTTGGCGAGTAGTTCGACACCGCTAAGCCGGATTCCACTTGCAAACATGATTCCGCTGGGTGCGGGCTCGACGATTGCCTGATGAATGGCGGGTAGAAACGGCTTGATTTCATCGTAGGTGAGATTTGCATAAACGGTCCCAAGGCTTCCGCGTGCTCGACCATCTTCGTTCTGCAATCCGATGCAAACCGCCCGCAGCAGCAATTCACGATCAACTCCATCAAGCGACCTTCCGATCAGCCCCCCACGGCGGTTGAAGAGACTGAAACAGAGAAATCGTTGCTCCATGCCTCGAGGATCGTGCTTTCGGTCTGGACCTGCCAAACGTTCCAGCATTGCTGGAACGGCCGACTGAGCTGGTTGACCAATTCGCGCCAAAGCCTCTGCCGCGATGATTCGCAGGGTCAGATCCTCCGATTCAAAGGCCTCGAGCAATGCCGATACACAGTCAGCAGAATCCCCTTTTCGGCCAACATGGCCCAACGCCTCGGCTGCCCCGTAGCGAGAATAGCGATCATTGGATTCAACCAGTTTGAGCAAGGTTGGCTGGACATTGCCGCGACGAGTCGCAAGTTCCACGGCCGAGCGTTTCCGAACCGCCGGTGACCAACTGGACAAGCCCTCGATCAAAACACTCTCAGCGCGGGCCTTGTACCGGAAGCGATCCTTTTCCTTTGTCGAGAAGTAGCCACGCCCAGCGGCAATCACTTCTTCCACTTCAGCCTTTTTCAAGACCGGCACGCAGCACCGCTTCTTCCCTGTGAGATAAAGACTCCTTAACGGCAAAGCATACGCCAGCAGGTAGGTTCCAGTATTATCCCAATTCTTGTACGAACCATGCTCCTCTTCACCAGCTGGTGAACCTTGATAACGAAAACTGCCATCAGGCTGACGCGCCAGGTCGTAGTACCAACCTTGCTCACGCCAGTAGGCCGCGGTGGCCAACGCCCCACAGCGAGACACAGCGGGCATGGCCCACAGGATATTGAAGAAGTTTCCGGTGTGACCGCGTTCTCGCTCGTCGTACCCAGCGGTACTCATTTTTGCAAAGAACTCTGCTGCTTCACGATCTTCAAGCAAGTCAAAAAGCACGGCGGCCATGGAGCACTTGCCATTGTCTTCATGCCCGGGCCAGGGTGCGTGATCGCCATAGGGAATGGCTCCCTTGTCGACATACCACCTGAGAAACCGAGCCGACCTTGAGATCGCAAGATCAATGGCCGGGTCTTTCACACCGGCCTCACGAGAAAGCACCAAAGAAATCGTCAAAGGGATTCCCGGAGAATTCATGCACCCGTAGCCGCCCACGCGTCCATCCGGCATCGCGAATCGATGCCCCCAAGTCCCCACTTTGCTCTGACCGCGTGCCGCTTCTAAAGCCAGACGTTGCAGCCCCGGCATGATCGACGGGTCACCGGTCGCAAGGGCATACTCCGCAAGAAATGTGATCGCATAGCCGTAGTGCCAGGTTGCCATTGGGCCCACCTGATAGCTGGCAACTTTCTTAGCGTAACCAGAAAGCAGTGATTGATATTTTGCTTCACCACTTGCCAGCAGTGCGAGTGCGTTGATGCTGTTGGGTATTGAGACACTTCGCATGCCTCGCTTGGCAATCACTTCACAACCACGCTCCAAAATCGCTTCTGACTTGTTGCAACCATACGGTGCTGTCTTGCTGTAGTTCCCCACCACGGGAAGCCTAAGTTCAGTCGTTCTTCGCACTCCATCACGCAGACACACCAGACTTAAAACACCACGAGCCTCTTCTTGCTCGGCTCGCGTGATCGCGTTAGCAAACGCGATACGTGCATCATCGTCAAAATCCCGGCCCTCGACACCAACAATCACGTCCCCCACATTCAGGACACCGGCAGCGGGGGATCCGGTCGCAACTCGAGTGATCACGATACGCCGAGCGTCGGACGTATGCTTCCACGCATCGATCAAGCCTCTTGCCCCGGTTGGCCCGAGACTCCAATCGGTTTCACCCTTTTTCGCGTATGCCGGTGCAGCGCAAAGCAGGGTCACGGTTAGCAGGCCAATCAGCAGGGTGGCAAATTGCCCGAATCCATTCTTATTCATATTGTTGCTCAAGCACTGGAATAAAACACTGACGAATCATGCGTGCTGACATTCATTCATCGAGCGGTCGGATCCTTGACGCGGACGGTACTTTCATCGCCATTCCAACCCACGTTAATACGATGGCCCATTAATACGATGGCCAATGATCAGAAGTTTAACAAATGACCTGCGAAGAGCGGGGAATTCCGCCGCAACAAAACCGAAAGTCGCGACCCATCTCCTGTTGAAAACCATCAATGATAAACCGGCGTGGTGATTTCCGAGAGTTGCTGATTGTAATCAAACTGCAGATCGGGATGCACTTTTTCAATCGCCTTGTCAATCTTCCTCAGTTGTGTTGCGTACATATTCTCACTCACGCGACAACCACCGAATCTGATTCGTTTGTCTTGAATCCGTCGGCAAAAGTGGATTCGCACCTGCAACTCAGTCTCTTTGTCACCCGAGAACCGCAGTGACTTGTCCATCCAACGAACGATTTTCCGCAAAGTCTTTTTGTGGATTCGACCCGGGGTATTCAAATTCGCATCAATCTCATCACACAACTCGTCAGCGTAACCAATTTCATCGTCAGCCTTCATCAGCAAGTAAGTCAGCAGTTCCTTGCTCTCAACTTTGAACTTTGCCAGCCGGACACAAACATCGAACAGGTCATCGTGATCAAGCTTAGCGAGCTCTTTTTTCAGTTCGCTGATTCTGGCGGCTTTCATGATGTTTCACTCAACAAGCGAATGATCCCTGATCGTAGCAATGGGTGACCGCAGTATCGTAGCGGTTTACCCAAACACAGGAAACACAGTCAGTATCACGGCACAAACCGACGCCACTGTTCCACAACCAAAACCAGACATTCAACAGCCTGACCGTCCTGCCACCGTGAAACGGTATGCACGATGCATCCTCTGAGTGCCAGTACCTCTGAGTACAAGTACTAACCCGACCGTGCGGTTGGCTACGCAGGATCTGGAAGCATCTTGCCAGTTCGATCGTCCACTCTGTGTAGATGAGTGACCTCACCAAGGGGCCCACCACTGGATTTCAAGGAGACCAGCCAATAGGGGTCGCCTGGGACATTTGCGGCAACCATCGCACGAAGGACTTCCAGATCATGCACCCCGTTCTCACTGTATAGCTTTGCGTAGAACTCTTTTTCACGACCAATCCTCTGCGCATCGAAGAATACAGCAGAACATTTCGTGCCCGGCGGGATGCTACCAAGCTGTTCAATGACAATCATGATTGCCGCTTTTTGGTCGATTTCTCGGCTAGTCAAATCCTGCTCCCAACTCCTGATACCAGCATCACCAACGATCCAGCTTGTCTCGAATAGAATGTAAAAAGGCAGTTTACATGATCAAATCAGCAGTCGGTGATGGTGGATGTATGGCTGACCGCCGAATACTGCAACACATGATCATCAACCGCCGCCGAACTTGCTTTGCAAAAACGGGCAAATGACAAAGCCTTGCTTTTCATTCTGCTACTTTGCATTCTGCAGGGCATGTGTTGGCAACGGTAGAAAATCGTGCTCGCGAATCATCCAGCTTTCGAGCTCTTCGCGCAGACTCCGCTCGATTTCGGCGATCCTTTTTTTCCCTGTCAGGTTATTGAGTTCCAACGGATCGTTGCGCAAGTCGTATAGTTCAACGACTGGCCGAGGGTTCGCAAAATACAATCGCTCGTGCAACGGCGACAACTGTTTCGCTGCATGTGCCGCCTGAATCGCTTTCCAGGCATCTTTGCCTGACATGTCGACGGGTGTGTAACTGCGGTTGGGCAATGCGTTGTAGATGTAGCGATACCGCTCCGAAGTAACAGACCGCGAAAGATCCAATCCATCGGTACGTGTGATAGGTCCCCAGTGCCAGCCCCGTTCAGCAAATACATATTGCTGTCCTGTCGTCTTCTCCCCAAGCAACTGTGGAAGAAAACTGACTCCAGTCATCTTTTCCAATGGTTTCATACCGCAAGCGGCAAGAATCGTTGGGCCGAGGTCGGTGCCACACACGAGTGCAGAACAATCAGAACCTGGCTCAACCCGGCCCGGCCACCGGATCATGAGGGGAACATGGGTACCACGGCCCAACAGACAACCTTTCCCACGCAACAGTGCTTCACCATTATCCCCCATGAAGATGACAAGGGTATTGTCTTCGATACCACGAGTCTTCACGAGTTGCATGATCTGGCCGACCCCTTGGTCGAGCTCGCGAACCGACGCGAGATACCTGGCATAATCGACTCGCACTTCAGGTAAATCAGGCCAGTCTTCAGGAAGCTCTAACTGATTTGGATCAATCCCGTCATAATTTACCGCAAACTTCCGATGCGGCTGATTGAAGCCAAAATAGAGAAAGAATGGTTTGTCTTCAGGCACTTTATCCAACGCAGCGGCAACACGGTCAGCGACCTCAGCCAAACTGTCTCCTTTTGTACTTGCCGATCGGACGAAGTGATCGAACCGCTGATCAAGACTCTGCATTCCAGCTTCCCGGAGAGTTCGATCGATGTGCTCGGCTTCCCGAATACGTCCATCGAGATGCTGATGCCTGCCATCCAACCCTACCCAATAACCACTGGAGCGAAGCACATCCGTGAAGAAGCGAACATCGGCACGAGGTGGTTGCGCGAATCGAGTCACGCCGAGGTCAACAGGTGACCGACTCGCAAAAATTGAAATCCGCGAAGGTGCACATTGGGGAGCAGACGTGTAAGCACGATCAAACCGCATTCCCTGTTCCGCGAAACGCTCAAGATTTGGAGTGATGTTGAAACGCTTTGTGTTTTCGTCGCCATAACAGCTGACATGTGGAACACTGTGGTCGTCCGAAAGAATCAACAAGACGTTCGGCTTTCCCTGCTCGGCCGACAACGAGACCCTGACAACAGCCAAGCACAAAAAAACGTTCACCAACGCAAACGCAGCTCGCTTCAGCTGGGAGCCATGGAAAATCGAGTGAGCAGAAAAACCATTACCGATGACATTCACTACTTTCTTGCGCTCGTGCATTTTTGGAAAATTGGATTGAACTACTGTTTTCCTGAAATCTGATGCCCGCGATGCGTAACGGCCATCAGGCAACAAACTGAAACGTTAACCTTAACATACTCGACGCGGAAAAAATCACTATCCACCCGGCAGTGAATATTGCAAAGCAGGCCTCAACGTCTGATCACCACCACCGCTTGAGATACATTCATGGACTCGACAAGCATGATATCGCAGTAACACATTGCAACTTGTGCGGACAAATCGGGATGATTCGCAGCATGGATATCAGGACCAAATATTGCCACCAGAAGAAGAATGTCATGAAAAACTGGAACCTCGTTACGTTCGTTTTATCAATCGTGTTATTGATGTCATCACCTGTTAAGGCCGAGATTCAGCTGGGGCAGGGCAGCATGGTGGGAGAAGTGGACCAAACCAGCGCTATCCTGCAAACACGCCTGACGACGACAAATTCGCTTGTGGACGAGGATGTGCCGGGCGTGGCTGGGGCGGCGAGATTCGAATTGAGTGTCAGCCGTGATTTCAAACCCACTTTTCACAGCCCTTGGCTGAAGTCACAAGCGAACGGTGATTTCATCGTTAAACAAAAATTTTCGGAGCTGACGCCAGCGACTCGTTATTTTTTTCGTGTCGTGTATGGACCTGACAAAAACACCACCTTCACTGGCCCGGTCGGATCTTTCTCAACCCTGCAAAGACAGACCGGTATTGAAGAGGTCAGCTTCGTTGTTGTCACCGGCATGAATTATGTGTCCTTCCATCATGGCCAACTCGGCAAGAGAGACCGCAAGACGAACAAAAAGATTCGTGACATCACCACGAGCTATCATGGCAAAGACAAATCGCAAGGATTTCCGGCATTAGAGACCATCCGCAAAATGAAACCGACGTTTTTTGTGGGCACTGGTGACAACATTTACTACGACAGCCACGATGAACGTGAAGCGACAACCCTTGAGCAGATGCGAAAAAAATGGCACCAGCAGTTTCGTCAGCCACGTTTCGTCAAGCTGTTTCAACATGTGCCAACCTACTGGGAGAAAGATGATCACGATCATCGTTTTGATGACAGTGACCGTGAAGGAGAGCGGCCTCCGTCCAGTGACCTTGGGATTGCTACATTTCGGGAGCAGGTGCCCGTGGTTGATCCGGCGAACCCCGACGCAACGACCTATCGCACCTACCGCGTAAACCGACACCTGCAAATCTGGCTCGTCGAGGGACGAGACTACCGCAGTCCCAACAAAATGAAAGATGGCCCCGACAAGGTACTCTGGGGTCCCGAACAACTTGCCTGGCTGAAGCGAACGCTGCTCTCCAGCGACGCTACGTTCAAGCTGTTAATTTCGCCAACGCCGATGGTCGGCCCGGATGACGCCAGAAAAACAGACAATCACACCAACATCAAAGGTTTTCAGCACGAGGGGCTGGAGTTCTTCAAGTGGGTCGTCGCCCATGGCCTGCACCAAAAAGGATTCTACACTCTCTGCGGTGATCGACATTGGCAATACCACGCCAGGCATTCGCTGGGAATCGAGGAATTCTCGTGTGGTGCGTTGGTCGATGCAAATTCAAGACTGGGGCGTAAACCCGGTGACCCCAAGTCGACCGACCCGAACGCAACGATCAAACAACTTTACACCCAGAAATCCAGCTCAGGTGGCTTCCTGCGAGTGGTCATCACGCGAGATGGAAAGGGCAGATTTGAATTCTACGACGAACATGGAAAACCACTTTATCACACCGTCAAAGATCCCGGTACGCAACCGCTTCATACTCCTTAGCAACACTCACCAGCGGTAATCAATCATCATGAATCGATAGCAACGCCACCAAGACGCTGACGGGCAACCCAGGCACCATCTTGTGAACTTCCGACAGCCAAGGCCAGAACCGCTGTTGCATCGAAAAGTCTTCGACCATTCACAACAGATCACCCACATGCAGCAGGGTTACGCTGCACAGCCAAGCTGGCACCTCTGCTGAATGCACCATTGCGGGATTGTGATACAAACAAATTCCCATCCATGTGGTCTTTTGCGATCTTTCACTGCCGCTTGCTGGCAACCACCTACTGCTTCTCTTTGTTCTTTATCTTCTTTTTCTGAGCGGAACTGGCCTTCGTTTTGCGATTGGCATTGCGGCCATCTGCGGGATAAGAGTCCAGCGCCTTCTGCAACACGGCGCGAGCCACTTCAGCGGGTTGCCCGGCCTGACCAACAGCAAGGGGTTGTTTCTCGTTCACATCCTTGACCGTGTCAAACAGGTCACCGTTATCGTAAAGCTTATAACGTTTGTCCCGTGTGAATCTGACCTCATAGTGACGGTATTTGTCGTTGTACTTGGCGGATGAGGGACGGGGAAAATAGTAACAGTAGATCCAGTCGCGTTTCCGCCCTTGCCGGCCTTGGCATTGCGGCCAAAAGCTCCATCCATCGCCGTCCGAGATTTTTTTCCCGGGCAAGCCTGCCGCCTCAACCATCGTTGGGAACAGATCAGAAAAACAAATGAGATCGTCGTTCACCTTCCCACCCGGCACACGCGCAGGCCAATTCACGATCAACGGGACATGAGTCCCATAATCGTGCGTGTAACCCTTGCCGCCACGAATCTGACGCCCATTGAGCTCTGATGTCAGTTGCGCATTGGTCCCGTTATCGCCTGTGAAAATGATCAGCGTGTTCCTGCGTAGCCCTAATTTCTTCAATGTGTCTTCGAGACGCCCTACATTCTTATCAATGTACTGCACCATATCGACGAAGTTGTTTTTCGGGTTCGTCGACTTCGGATCGACGCTGTCGGGAGTCACCGGGAACGGATTGTGTGGGAGAATCATTGGGAAGTAGGCAAGGAACGGTTTTTCCCGATTCGTGTTGATGAAGTCGATCAGAAAGTCAGTCGTGATGTCAGGTCCATAGCTCCTGTCGGGCAAATCAAGCAGCTTGCCGTCCTGTACTAAAGAAGGATTCCAATATCGCTCACTCCCACCGCCAGGAATGTTCCACAGACAATGGGTATCAAAACCGGCCTGTTCAGGTGTGATACCACCCGTGGAGTTCAGCAACTGCCACTTGCCTGCCACGGCAGTCGAATACCCCTGTTCTTTGAAATAGTTCGCAAATGTCGGCTCACCCTCGGGATAGACACCAAAGTCGAAATAGTTGAACACATTTGACTTGCCCGACATCAGATTGACCCGACTGGGCGTGCACAGCGGCGTGGAATGACAGTTGTCAAAGCGAACGCCTTCCGCTGCCAGTGCGTCAAGACGCGGCGTTGAATACTCTCGACTTCCATAGGTACTGAAGCATTCGAATCCGACATCATCGCAAAGAATCATGATGATGTTTGGCTTCTCAGCAACAGCGATTGGCAGAACAACAAGCCCAAGACAGAGCGTGAGCAGCAAACGGCACATATTTCATTATCCGGATTAATGATTGGCAAAATGATCCGGGGGCAACAGCTTTTTCCGGTCATGCAAGCCAAACTGAATTTCAAAACGCCCTCATGATCAATCGCTCCCATTCTAACACCAGAGTTTGCTCAATCGCTACTTCACATGAACGTGCTTAAAACAGGCGTTGGAAACGATTCGCGCGGCCAGGCAATCCACCCGCAAGCGAACCATGCCACAGTTGCATCA
>PKCN01000110.1 GCA_002862205.1 Planctomycetaceae bacterium
CAGGCAGAACATCAGGAATCTTCACTATGTAGGGTACCAATTCTGGGCGATCGACTTTCCCAGGGCGATGCGTATTGGGTATCGCTGAGGGATGTGGCGTTTGTTCTTCCGTGTGACCCAAGGTTGCAAAGCACAACAATGCGGTGATAAGAACCGTCCGGCAAGGTGAACAACGCATTTGTAAACGAGAACTCATGTCATCGGTTGTGGAAAAAGGGTTCACGAAAGGTTTGAGAACCGGAGTGGATGTGGGTTTGATGCGTCAGCAACCAGCAACCAGCAACCAGCAATCAGCAACCAGCAATCAGCAACCAGCAATCAGCAACCAGCAATCAGCAACCAGCAATCAGCAACCAGCAATCAGCAATCAGCAATCAGCAATCAGCGAGTGGACAGCGTTTCAGTCGCAAGCAAGGCACCGTAGAAATGATGCGGCCGTTCAGGAAGCAACTCGCACCCTGTTACAAGATCCACCCAGTTTGCGCTGCATGGATTTCAGTAGGAGTCTACCAGAGATTCTGGGTGTGTTTGCCGCACGCCACGGCTGTATGCATGTCAGATTATTGTGGCGGAAAGAGGAAGAGAGGTTGAAAGAATCGGCACAAGGCCAGGCCGTGACTTTGGTTGTAGCGAAATTGAATTTGAGCGATGGCGTTTGTCGGAAACGGCAGCCTTTGCATCACAGGGGCCTGGGAACATTGAATCGAGCGAGTGTCCAAAATGCCACGTAAGCCGAGGTTTTGGTAGCCATTGGATTGTCAGCCGGTCGGCGGCGATGTCTGGTTTTACTTTTTTTTGTTTAAATTTGAAGATTCCCGGTCTGACTTTGTCAGAACCCTCGTTTAGCCACTTAACGCTGCAGATTAACAGTGTTTACTGCAACGGATGGAGAGTAGTGATTGGCTACTATCGCCTCGATCCAAAATCTAAAGCTTGGTTGAAACTGAATATGAGCCAAGAGGGAGTTGGGATGATGAGTTCTCATTTGCACGCGACAGATGCGACGGCACACACAGCGCCGGTGAAAAATTTGTTTGATGGTGTAGCCGCGGATTTTGACGCGCGGCATGGAAAAAAATCACCTCTCTGTGTTGGGAATGAAGTAGACAAAGTCGAAGGTGTATCGTGGGAGGATGATTATCGTGAGAGAATGAATCCACCGCTGGTCACCAGATTGTTGAGCAAGGCGGTCCCGGTTCTTGAGCAAGTCGAGTGGCGTGTGGAGGAAGTGTCCGATGGAGGTTGCCATTCGATTTTGCCGTTAACCGTGGCCTCGACGAACCAACATGGGACTCACCAAGCCGCTTTGATCTCACTGTCTGCTGATTATACCGGCGGCATCGCGTTGGCAACATTGATTCGTGGCACACCCGTGATTGGTGTCCACTCCGGATGCGGTGAGAACGCGGCTTTAATGTGGCTGGCTTCAATGAAGGTGCGATACCGCCGGCCGAGTACGGCAGAACTGCATGGCAGGTGTCGGGTGCCAGCAGACATGGTCAAAACGGTACGGCAGCGTTATGCCAACGGAAAGCGAGTCCTGATCAGCCTCTTGGTTGAATTTACAGATCCGGATGGCAACACCGTTGCCGAGGCGGAGATGAGGTATTTTCTGCATGCTCAACAAGACGATGGGTGCTCACAAAAGTCACCCCAGGATTCGGTGAAGACTTCACACAAGCTCAAGGCTTCAGCACGACTCATTGCAGGGCTTCGGGCAAACATGGACGTTGGCAGCATCGGATCTGGCCACCGCTACGATCAGCAGGCAGCCGGGCCACATGGTGCTGTTTTGGCCGAACGCCTTTCTCAAGTATTGCCGCAATTACAACAGGTTGTGTCCGCCCGGACACGCCATATCGACGAGTTTCTTGGTCAAGGTTCCAACTTTCAACAGGTCGTTCTACTGGGAGCCGGACTGGACATGCGGCCGTTCCGAGTCGCACAGCGTGACAAGGCAATGAAGACGTTTGAGATTGATTTGCCGGTAATGCTACAGGAACGTGAGTTGGTGATCTCGGCTCTTTCAGATCTTCGTCCGGTCAAGCGGCACATGCTGGCGGCTGATTTTAAGCGAGACAGGGTTGGGAAACTGCTCGAACAATGCTCCGAGTTTGATCCAGATGCCCCAACCATCGTGATCTATGAGGGGTGTTCGATGTATTTTACGAAAGACGAAAATACAAAGCTATTGTCAGATGTGCGGACTGCATTGCGAAATGAGAGAAGCGTCATCTGGGCCGATATGGTGACTCAAGCAGTCGTTGAGGGTACCACGAACCAACCAGAAATAGCAGAGTTTATCGCTGGTATGCATGACTTGGGAGAGAGGTTTGTGTTCGGTTGTGACCAACCAGAACATTACATGCGTGAGTGTGGCTTTGCTGAGGGCGAGGTGGTTTCCGCACAGCAGTATTTGGGTTCGAACGATCCCAGCCTTGGAACCTATCAATTCGTGATCTCGCGTCTTGCAGCGTGAATGCGTTAGCTTTCAGCCGGAGAAGGTGAATCCAGCCAGACAGCGTGTCCCGGTTGGCTTCGTGGTGGCAGTTTTCAAAGGTATTCGCAGTCACTTGAATCTTGGGCGGAGTGTATCCAACGGGATGCATTGCCCAATTCAAGGCATTGAGCGAATCACCTAGGTCGGGCGCGCCACGGGGAGTATTTAAAACATGGCAGATTTGAACTCTGAAGCAGAAAGACTTATCCTGGTGCAACCAAGTGCACTCTTTGTAAAATTCCCTATGGTTGCTAAAATCGTGCGACTAGTCGTTTTCGGTACACCGTGTTTCCCTGACGTAGTTTGCGGCGTATGTGAGAGCGCGTCGCCTTGTTCATGGCCGGTTAAAGGCCACAATAAAGACGGAAGCAGACCCAGAAGGCCAAGATTGGCCGCGAAATACGAACCCCTCGCGTTCGCTTCTGTGTCGGTGAAAGGAAAACCGGAAAATTGAGGGTACGAGGTTGCTCAATGATGTGTTCTAGCTCTGTACGGAGATACAAAGAAGAATGCTCGGTTGAGGGGAGTTTTGGTGATTAAGGCTACGCGAACTTTTCGAATGTTTCTACGCACGATCGCATCCACTGCGGTGTCCGGGATTGGACAATGGGATCGCATGGGTCAGGAGGGCGTTGACCTGTGCCTGACGTGCAGAGCCGAAGACGGACGAAAACTGATGTCCGTCAACCAACTAGGTGATGGACATGTCGAAGTTTTTGTCTCCAGTTCGCTTGATCCTCATCAGTTTGTCATCGCCCATGAGGGACTGAGGGGGGTGCATCTTGATCGCGAAGTCTTGGGTGATGGAATCGATGACGCTCTTGATACCGTATTGAAACCACCATTGATTGATGCCTCGGAGAAAGTCATGGAATTGGCTCGGGGATTTGATGGTGTTGAGGCTGTCCAGAAAACAATCTCTGAGGGGTTGGTCGCCCTGCGTATCTGCGATGAGGATAAGCGAACCCACCTTGTGTATTTCGTCGCAAACGAAGATGGGCATTTCTGTTACTACCGTGCCGACTTATTTGATTTGGCTGTCGCCATGATCGCCTCGGTTTGTTACCAGAAGGGATTCCACCTTTGCATGCTCTCCAGTTGCACGGGGATTCATCGTGTCAAGGCGTTTAATGAAGCGAGGCAAGACGATGAGCTGCTGGCATTTGAGGATGATAGTTGACTCCGCACGGCTGAGCCAAAAACGAAATCGAATCACGTCGGGAATTCGGGTGAGACGAAAGTCAATCCTGACGATGGTAACGTAGGGCCGGCATCAACATGGTCTTGTGACTTGTGGATTAGATTGCTGACCGATTGTGTGAAACGGTCTCATCGCGAACCCGTCACAGTCCTTGTCTTCCTCGCGCGTGGATGCTTAAAGAAACAGCTTGAAACTTCTGGAATCGCTAGCCCAAAATGGTTGGCAAGTTCCGTCGTTGTGGGAGACAAAGATTGAGCACGCTTGGTGGTCTTCCCTTGAGGCTTTGCACTCTGGTGGTGTTGGGAAAGGCCACTGCTAGCGTTTCACTCCAGTCGTGGGAAGGACGATTGCGGTATCCAATTGCACGGGTTTTCCTGAAAAATGCATGGTACTGGCTCCCATCTCATACCGTTTTGTCGCAATTCGAACAGCGACGTCATAATCCACTTTCCACCATGCGGTGCCTCAGAATGGGTGGTCTGGAGAATGTGTGTAGTGAGCCGTTGTGGTTGCTCTGATCGCTCTTGAGTCTGGTGAGAGGAAGCGTTGGCGAGTTTGACCGCGTTCCAGTGTTTTGGGGTGTTTCATCAAAAAAGTGTACGGCAGGTCCATAATGTTGACCCGTGATACAAGATCTCACAAACTATTGTTTTCTTGTCCAGTTCTATTCTCTTCGAGTGTGGTGTAACTATCGGTTGAACTTTATCAGTGAGGGTGATATGAAACGATGTGCGCTTACGTGTCGGACTCTTTTGTTGTTGGCGTTGGTTGGATGTTCTGGATCGCGGAATGAGCTAGTAGCGCTCAAGCATGCCGCGGAGTCTGGCGATGTCGTCTCACAATACAATCTTGGTTGTGTCTATGTAGAGGGCGATGGTGTTCCAAAGGATCCGCTGGAAGCCGCAAAATGGTTCTTGCTGGCTGCTGAGAGCGGAGACGTAGACGCGCAATACATGTTGGCGTCGCTTTATGACCAGGGCGAAGGTGTTAAAGAGGATGATGTTGAGGCTGTGAGGTGGTACCTGAAGGCGGCAAAGCAGGGTGACCAGTTCGCGCAATACAATCTTGCTTTGATGTATGATCAAGGCATGGGCGTTGAACAGGATTACGTGAAGGCAATGCACTGGTATCGACAGGCGGCCGAACAAGGAGACATGGAGGCGCAATACAGCGTCGGACTGTTGTATCAGCTCGGTGAAGGTGCCAAGGTGGACCCTGTGGAAGCTTACGCCTGGTTCTCAGTCGCGCACCGCCATGATGACTCTCCTGATAGAGATAGGTGTGTGGAACTCGAAAAGCAGTTGACACAGAAACAGCTGGTAAAAGCCAAAGCAAGAGTCAGGGAAATTGTGGAACGCTACGGACTGTAATCTGCAGGAGCGTATTTGGACCTCATGATTGAATCAATCGAGCGAAGGTCGTGTGAGTAAAGAACATTTTGCGTGGAGTTTGATTTCGATGAGTGAAGTTGTTGATCCGCGACTCATTGCGAGAAGTCTCGTTGATCATTGGTCTCCCCGAATTGTCGGGGAAATTGATGACTCTTTTCTGAAGGTTGCGAAAGTCAAGGGCGAGTTCCCTTGGCATTCGCATGAAGACGAAGACGAAATGTTCATGGTGCTCGATGGAAAACTCAGTATCCATATGGAAGATCGAACAGTCGAGCTGACTGTTGGAGAAGTGTTTGTGGTACCCAAGGGAGTCCGACATCATCCGGTGGCAAAAGATGAATGTCTGATCCTGCTCATTGAACGCAAGTCAACCAAACACATGGGTGGGGTGGTGATGGAGAGGACTCGCACGATCGAACAACAGTGGAATCAACAGTGAAGAAAAGACTCAAATGAATCTGGTTCAACTCTGTTGCAGCGTTCCCGTCTTCTGTGTGCGGATGAATCTTGTAGCACCAGAATGAACAGGAGAGTCTGGCCCCGGCTCGACATTGCGAAGTGGTATCTGCGTTTGGGACCGCATTTTCCGGAGAGAGAAGTGGGGTGCCCTCAGAATCACGCGGAACCCGCATCGGGGAACGCCGTCACGCCTGTCGCTGAGAGAAATGACGGTGACGCCCAATGAGACCGGAAGAGTGTTGTCCGGGCCGATGGGTGAGGTGTTTCCGGTTCGTTCATTCAGTTTTGTGACTCTAAAAATTCTTTGACGACCGAGGAAGGGAGCGCGTAGCTGCGCACCCGGCTGTTCCGGGCGATGTTCATGCCCACGAAATTACCGGAAAGGTCAAAAACCGGACCTCCACATTTTTCTGGCTGCAGGTTGGCGTCATGGAGAAGCACTTCCGAAAATCCATCTCGGCGACCGCTTTTATCCATGATATCTGCGGCATGGTTGGAGTTTGACTTAAAAGCCCCCAACGTAATCGATTTCTCAATCTCTTCGCCGTCGCGCTGAACCACAGCAACAATGGTGATGTTGGGGTCCAGACTCCCCAAGAGCTTGCGCATATCACTATGCGTTTTGATCTCAGTGTCGTTCATTTTTGTGACAACGTCTCCGACTAGTAATCCTGCGCGTTTCGCGGCTCCGCCGGACACGATCCTGTTGAGCACCGCCCCTTTCCCATCTCCATAAGTGGAAGGATAGACACCGAGATAACCTTGACTCACTTCTTTCTCGGAACGGAAAAGTTTTGCACTTACAATGCTGAGCTGACCGGGACCTGAAGCGTCAGGTGCGATCAGGAAGATGCCCGCTTCCGGGACCTCTTCAGACACGGAAGACAATTTGATTCCGCGGCGGTGCTTGGCGGGGGCGCGAAGCAGGACGAGATCATTCTCGCTGTTGCGTACTACGATTTCGAGTTCGGTCTCCTTGTCGTCAAGCTTGGTGCGGGGATTCATTCCCACCATTGAGTTTTTGCTCAGGATCAAGTCGGTGTCTTTGATCAGGGTCCCCACGATGCTGGCGTTTTCCGTGCCAGCCTTGGTGGGTACCTCACTACGGATCCGTACGCAGGCATTGTCCAGTTTCTGTTCCAAATCGGAGAACACTCGTGGAAGATTAGCCAACTGCTCGATTGCGACAGGCACCGGGAATTCTGTCCGCTCGTACTTCGGGAGTTCAACCTCCGGAGGCAGCCAATCATTGGTGAAATCAGCGTCCAGCGATACCGAATCCTCATCCCGTTTCAGGGTCAGCGGAAACTTTTCGAGCCGCTGTTCCGCAGCATTGGCCAATGCGGCTCGGAGTGTTTCAATGGAGACCGTTTTCTCACCGTTGATCGTTGTGATGATGTCGTCCTGCTTGATGCCACTGTTTTCGGCCACGCCATCCTTCACTATCGCTTCCACCGTGATGCCGCTGGCGTCTCTTCGCTCGCGGGCCTCGATGCCAAGGATCAGACGGGAGTTGCTCGTGAACTGGCGTTCGTAATTCAGTTCGGTCCAGAAGTTCTTGTAGACGTCAATGGGTACCTCAAAGTTCTGGCTCATCGATCTGCCGATACTGGAGTGAATCCCAATCACCCTACCGTCCAAATCAAATAGGCCGCCTCCGGAATCACCGGGTTCCATCAAAGCGGTTGACTGGAGCATCCGGCCAGATCGTGCTCTTCGTACGATGCGACCGAAGCGTACAGCTGGTTGTTCACGTGTTCCTTGGCCACCGGGGAAACTGATTCCGATGCAGGGTTGATTGGGAACCAGATTCGATGAGTCGCCAATTTGGACGAAGGGAAGGTCGTCAATCTTTTCTGAGATCTGGAGCAGTGCACAATCAGCATCAGGATTCGAGCCCTTGCCACGCGCTCTGAAGCTGCGGCCATCCGGGAGAATGACCTTATAACGAATTCCCGGCCGCACGGCATGCCCCGCAGACAGGACATGGCCGTCGGCACTTACGATGACACCGCTGAAAGCACTACGCGTCCCTCGGACTGCGACAACTGCTGGCCGTACTGAATCAATTGTTTTCTGAATATTCGTCTGCAGCTTGTTGGCATCAAATTCCCCGCGTGCGGTGAGTGCCCAACCAGTAAAAAAAAGGAGCGTGATGAAGAATTTAAGTGTTCGCATGAGAAGGTCACAATGAGATTGGTTAACGGTCGCTTCTTAACACTAACCGATGATGATTCAATTTCCCAAGTTAGTATTATAAACTGTCAAGCGTGCGTTAAAAGTTTTTGATGCAACTGGTTTGCATGTTACAAATTGGCAAAGTTTGTGGACACTTTGAATGAACTTGAGGGGGCCGACAGCGTGGGCGTCGCAAGAACGCTGGCTGCTAAGCCTGAAGTGTCTCTGAAAGTGACTGGTCCTGATTGGGCGGGAGGGGGCACTCTCAAGGGGGGGGGCGCGATCCAGCAATGAGGTTGGTTTGCCTTCTTGGCACAGGATGGCGAGAACGCGGGACGTTTTCACCTGCCAGCGAGGGCGTTTTCAAGTGGCTCTCAGGACAGTCTGTTTATGGCTTTCCGGGAGCGGGGCCCTGGCTTGGCTGAAAAATGCGTCGCCCGGTGCCGATACTGTTCAGGCAAGGCCAATCATTCCTGAGACAGCGGCGGATGGGGGCTTCACTCGCGTAGCTGCTCAACGGCTCGTAAGCTCCATTGCGTGAATGGGATGCCGGTGGTGGGCAAAGAAGTCTCTCCGATGCGGAAGTTGCGACCGCTGCGTGGCTGTACGTGGCGATTCCTTGTGAAAGGGATTCGACGTGAAGGGGATTCGACGTGAAAGGGATTCGACGGTTTCGTTAAGTTTTGGGTGCATGCAATACCCAGTCACTGGTTCCTGTGTTTCGAGTCAAAAATGCAAGATTGCCGTAAGCTCTTTTTTGGATGTGACACCCGCTCGCTGGCGGCTTTTCGCATCGGTGCAGCAATGTTGATCATGATTGACGCCGTTGTGCGTTATGGCTCGGCTGAGGCGTTTTATTCCGGAGCTGGCTTTTTTGATAGTGCGTTCTCCCGTGCAATGTCACCGGATGGGTACTCTTTGAACTACCTGTCTGAAGCGGTTGGTTTCCAGAGGACAATCTTTGTGGCATTGGCTTGTTTTGCTCTGCTGCTAGGCATTGGTTGCTACACGCGGATTGCAACACTGGGGTGTTGGATTCTGCTTGCCTCCATACACGTCAGGAATCCCATGTACGTCATTGGCGGCGACACAATTCTCAGGATGTTGTTGTTCTGGTCGTTGTTCATACCGTTGGGCAGTGTCTGGTCCGTGGATCAGTGGCGCCGTAGCAAAAGAACGCCAGATGCCAATCCAAGCGATAGCGGGAGGAAGTGGATCTGTTCGGTCGGAACAGCTTGCCTGTTATTGCAGGTCTGTGTCATGTATTGGACCGCCGGCTTCTCAAAGTGGAATGAGGCGTGGCTCAATGGTTCAGCAATGGACTACATCTTGCGCCAGGACTGTTATACACGACCATTGAGTGGCTGGTTGATCCAATATCCGTCCCTCACTTCATTGCTGACCTATGGAACGCTGGTGATTGAGTTGCTTGTTCCGCTGCTTGTGTTCATGCCGTTTAAATCGAGTCAGTGTCGTCTAATGCTGGTTGCGTTTTTCTGGTCGTTTCATATCGGAATCGGTTTAACGATGGATGTTGGCAAGTTCACTTACGTTTCGATGGTGGCCTGGCTTCCGTTTCTTCCTTCGTTGTTCTGGGATCGGTTTCGTTGGGCACAGTTCGGATCCATTTCTGAGAATGGAGGAGTGATGTCCAACGCTCATGTCGAACACTGGTTGATTCGGTGGTTGAAGGCCGGCCTGACGGTAGTGGTTCCCCTGTTCCTTCTCGTGTACGTGCTGATTTGGAACGTTGCTGGTTTGTACGGGGGCCCGGGGAGAACGTGGCAAATGAGTAACCCTGATCTGTTCTACAGATTTGGGAATGCGGTCATGCTGAAACAGAACTTTCTCATGTTCTGTGTTCCTGCCCGCGGCAACACGACCTATCTGTTCAGTGGACGGACGAGAGATGGCGAGTGGGTTGATATGGTGCGCAATCAGCCAGCCAGCAAAACGGGGCCTGGGGCCCCAATCCCGGATGCCTCTGAATGGAAAACCATGCATTGGTATCTAATCAGTTTTGGCGGAAATCCACGGTTGTACGCCGCACTGCTCGAATACCACACTGAGGTCTGGAACCGGACGGCGAAGAGTAACCGCATGATCACTGAGTCGCGGTTGGAGAGGTTTGTCGAGGATATGGGGCCCGGGGTGAGTCCTGGGTCTTTTGTCCACTTGCGAGATCTGGCTGAATGGAAAAGTGATGATTCTGCTCCTGTCACCAATGAGCAACTGGAAGGGGATTTCAATCAACTGATGGAGCAGTTGGAGAATGGCGCCCTGTTTCCTTTGGATTCGAACTGATTCGGCAAGCCGGTGTGGGCTGTTGATAGGTTTCGCGGTGGTGACGCTTAGGTCCCAGTCAGTTTGCTTTCCAGGCCTCGGGTTTTCCTTGCGTCGGTAACGGGATGTCGACGTTATGTTTTCGCATGACCTTTTCAATTGCCCGCACGGTTGCGAAATCCGGTTTGAAGTTGCCAGGGCGAAATCCACGTGCAATGGCCAATGGGGTTCTGCCCTGACGGTTTGCCTGGTTCCAGATAGCGATATCTGCGCCCCGCTGGTCAAATAAGCGGATCACTTCTGGAAGTGACTTGTAGGCAGCTGCGTGCATGATGCTTTGTCGATTGGCATCCAGTGCGTTGATGTCGATGACGTTGAGCCTCAGGACGTACAACACGGCAGCATGATGTTCCTCTGCAGTGGCCGGGCCGTCAGCGTTGGCGCCTTCGTCAATCCCTGCTGCCATCATCAATGCATTTTGTCGCTTGGCCGTGGTTGCCGATGGATCAGCCCCCAATGCAATGAGCACTTCCATGTAGGCAACGTCGGCGGTGGAGGCAGCGCACAAAAATGGGGTTGCTCCTTTGACGGAGATGCGCAATCGCGAACCGCCGTTGGACCGCTTCGGCAAATTGACATCAGCGCCGTGCGATACCAGTTGTTTGGCAAACTCCAGGCTTGTCAGATTGCCGGAACCCTGCGGAGGAGGATTGCCACGCTGGTTATCCCCAATTTCTGGTTTGCGTACCCATGACAGTGCATGCAAGGGAGCGAAGCCAGTGCGGTCATCATTGGGGTTGGCGCCTTCATTGAGCAGCATCAACGCAACCTCAAAATGCCCGTTCTCGATGGCAAGCATCAATGGCGACATCCCTGAGTCGGGTTTGTTTTTCTTTGCTGCAACAGTGCTCATGGGTTGATTAACGTCCATTCCCGCATGGATCAGCACCTTGGCGGTGTCGATGTGGCCGTTACGAATTGCGAAGGTCAAGGCATTAAAACCCGAGGGCAAAGTTTCCGCTGGATCGACCTGATGCTTGAGCAGCAGTTGAACGACCTCGGTGTTTCCCTCGGCTGCTGCCCACATCAATGCAGTTTGCCCTCGATGATCTCTGGGGTTGGGTTTGGCGCCGGCTTTGATCAATGCTGTGACAGCACCCACGCTGCCGGTTCGAGAGGCGGTGTGTACTGCTGATTCAGATCCATCCCGGCTGCTGTTGGGGTCTGCGCCGTATTCAAGCAACAGGCTGACAATCGGTTCAGATCCATTCAGGCAAGCGATTGTCAGCGGTCTGACGCCATAATCATTGGCTTGGTTGACTCCCGCGCCAGCCGAGAGCAGGTGTTTGACCGTCGATTCGCGATTGTGAAACGCTGCCCAGTGGAGCGCCGTCATCCCGTCATTCTGCTTTGCGTTGACTGCGGCCTTGGCGTCAATCAGTTGCCTGACTTTTGCAAATTCCTTGTGCTCAACCGCATCTGCGATTTCGGTACCGATGCGCTCGGCACTGTGGCCACGGTCCGGCACCGAGCTTACGAACAGCAGAAAGAGAATAGCGAGAGCACGAAGTTCCATGGGTGCTGGGAGTTTGCGTCGCATTTGTTATTGATGGGTGGGGGAAGTGAGTTCCGGCGAGATCCCCGTCGAATCGGCAAACTTCTCCATGTCCATTCCCATGCCTTGAAGGAGAGTGAGGTGGACATTTGCCAACGGCGTGTGTTCGGGGAATTCAATGTGTTTTCCGCCAGTGAATCCCGCGTCATCACCGCCAGCAACAAGGGTGGGCAGATTGGTATGATCGTGCACGTTAGGGTTGCCCATCCCGCTTCCAAACAGACACACCGTGCTGTCCAGTAGCGATGCGCCCCGTTCCTCGGTGGCATTAAGTCTGGATAGTAGATAGGCAAACAGGGACACATGGAAACGGTTGATTTTGGCAAGCCCCTCAATTTTCTTTTCGTTGTTTCCGTGATGGCTCAATGGGTGGTGGGATTGAGGAACACCAATTTCGGGGTAGCTTCGTTTTGAGGTTTCCCTGGCTAGTTGAAACGTGACTACACGGGTCACGTCGGCCTGCATTGCCAGTACTTGCAAGTCGATCATGAGTTTTGCGTGCTCTTCGTAAGATGCAGGAACACCGAGTGGTCGTTCCATGTCGCGGCCCACGCCCTTGTTTTCATCTGACTCGGCTTTTTGAAGACGCTGTTCTACACTGCGGATCGACTGTAGATATTCGTCGAGGATTCTTTTGTCCGATGCGCCTACTTTGGTCTTCAAACTAGCGATCTCTTCAGCCATCGAGTCGAGCAGGCTGTGCTGTTGCCTGAGTGAACTGTGACGTTCCTTGGCGGTGCCTGCCTCCCCGAACATCGACTCGAAAACAATTCGGGGGTGAGCTTCCGACGGAAGGGGTGTCGTTGGCGATGACCATGAGAGATTGTTCTGATAAACGCAGGCGTAGCCATTGTCACATTGGCCTGTCATCTGTGTCAGATCCATCGATAGCTCCATCGATGGCAGTCTGGTTGCATTGCCAAAGTGCTGAGCAGCGATTTGGTCGGCGGTCGTGCCAAGGAAATAATCGGTGGACTCCGTGTGCTTCGCCTTCGCGCAACTGAGGAAGGCTGAGTTGGAAGTAGCATGGGAACCCGGATAGGCTTGTGCCAGTTCCAGGTTAGAGAGCACGTTGACACGATCACGCACTGCTTCGAGCGGTTCAAGAATGTAGGGCAGGTTGTCGAGTGTTTCGCCGTTGGGGGTCCACCGCGAATGGTCGCACCCCATGGGCATGTAAACGTACTGAAGCCGTTTGGCTGATTGCTCAAGGTGGGACCGGGCTGCCGCAGGTCCTGCCGGCAACATGGCATCCAGTAAAGGCACACCAACCACCGCACCTGCAGATCTAAGCACAGTGCGCCGGGATAAAAATCTGCCGCTGATGATATTTCCTGGCGTAAAGTTCATGGAGCCATCCTCAACTGAAATGGGACACTGCGTGCAATTCCTAGCACAATGGCAGAAACGCTGTAATTCTCGGACTTCGCGTCACGAACTATTTTGCGTATCGCCGGACCATCGTGCAACTCAATACCTCGTCCCAAAGCGAATGTAAGCAGTTTTTCGGTGAACGCTGCCGCGAATAGCTCCGGGCGGGTCAATAACGCCTCTTCCAGATCGTGCACTCCGGAAAATGATTGTCCATTTGGCAATTGGCCGCCGCCAGAAATTACCTTGTCATGCTCGCGGTCTCGCCAACGACCCACTGCATCAAAATTCTCGAGTGCAAAGCCGATCGGGTCCATCAGATCATGGCACCGCGCACATGTGGGGTCCTGCCGATGTTGCAGCAGACGCTCCCGTAGCGTGGCGGTCTCACTGATGCTTGCCTGCGTTTCCAACGCTGGAACATCATTGGGAGGAGGCGGGACGGGGGCGCCAAGTATATTTTCCAGTACCCAATTTCCGCGTACCACGGGTGACGTTCGTGTTGCGTACGAGGTGATGGTTAGAATGCTGGCTTGACGTAGCAAGCCCCCACGCCGAGTGTCGGGCCCGAGTTCGACAAGGCGATAGCGACTTCCCTGAATGCCGGGGATCCCATAGTGCTTGGCAAGACGTTCATTGAGAAAGGTGTGTTGGCATTGAAGTAAATCAAGGACGCTGCGGTTTTCAGTAATCATCGACTCGATGTGCAACTCGGTTTCGCGACGCATCGCCTGCCGCAGGTTCTCGTCAAAGTCCGGAAATCTCCGCGCGTTGGGTGTGATCGAGTCAAGGTCGCGCAGTTGCAGCCACTGTCCCGCAAAATTGGTGGCGAGGTTGCCCGCTTTCTCGTTAGCCAACATCCGTTGAATCTGTGCGGAGAGAATGTCCGGTTGATGCAATCGATTGTTTGCTGCGAGATCAAGGAGGGTATCGTCTGGGCATGAACTCCATAGAAAGAATGACAAGCGGGAGGCGAGATCAAAATCGTTGATGCGGTGTGCCCCTGCGGTAGCGGAAACGCTTTTATCGCTTTCGAGTTTCAGGAGAAAGTGTGGACTGGTCAGGATCGCGGCCAGGGCAGCTTCGATTCCGGCATCAAATCCATCGGACGCATGGGCATCATTGAAAAACTTCAGTAGGCGAGGCATGTCGTGTGGTGTCACTTCGCGACGATATGCTCTCCTCGCAAGCGCAGAAAGATTTTGTTTTGCTGCTGCCTCTGCACTCATTTGTCCGTTGGGTCGTGCAAGGAAGATGCGTTTCTGGCTGGGCGTGGCAGGGGCAGAGTCGCCGGGCGGTGGTGAGACGGCTGAAGTGGAGTCCGGATGGGGACCCGTGACTGAAACCTCGTAAATAGCGGGGCTCAAACGGGGATGGCGGTGAAGGTTGTAGTGGACATTGAGAGGCTGTCGGATTGTCTCTTGAAGAGAGCCGGATTTGCGGAGGAAGGTTGCGGTCAACTCTCGGGGCCCAGCGGGAACACGAAATTGTGCTCGCAACGTGGTGTCATCAAAGTCAGCCAGTGATCCTGAAGAAGGACGGCTCACTGTCAAACTCGCGTGCTGCTCGTCGTCGACCAGCAAAACAAGTTCATGCTTACCGTTGAGTCCCTCCACTTCGTCATTGCGGTCCCGTGTCAGACGGACCTGGAAATTGTAGATGCCGGTTTCTGGAAAGTGGTGCAGAAAGGTGCCGCCGCCTCGTGTCCCCAACGGTAGCCCAAGGACGTGTTTCTCCTGCGTCACGTCAGGTTTGATACGAAACGTTTTTCCCGTTGGACCCGACACCGCAGTACCCACCGCCTGCTTGGCAATTTTTCTTGCCGCAATCAAGTACCTCGTGACCAATGTGGGCGATAGACTGCGCACCAACGTGTGGTCGAAACCTGCGCTCGACTCATCGGCGGGAAGCAGATCGCTGGCGTCAATCTGTAGATCCAACAGATCACGCACCGCGTTCTGATACTCAGTCCGATTCAATCGCTTCAAAGTTGGCGTGGGACCCGGGGTGGGGGATGCAGCAGCGGAGGCATCGAGTCGATCTGTGAGGTGTTTGATGGTTGAAGCATATACATGTTCTGGCGGTCGCTCTGAACTCAGGGGCGGCATTTGCCGTGAGTTGAGTTTGCGGACAACCTTCTCCCATAGATTACTGTTCGAGACTATCCGGGACTCGAGCGCGCTTTTGAGGTCCAAACCACCCTCGGCATTGTCGTTGTTGTGGCAGTCAATGCAGTAACGCGCTACCACAGTCCGGGGCAGCGATTCATCTGCCAGGCACGATTGCATCATTCCAATGCAGGTGGCCAGCAGCACGCTGTGGAGCAAGGTACGCTGTGTTTTCAGAAGTAACATCTTTTCGGAAGTACTGTCTTTTTAGAAGTAACGTCTTTTGAGAAGTAACATGTTGGCGTAATCAGGTCGCACGGGGGAAGTGCCTGAAGATGTAGTTCCAAACATTGTAGCACTGACTGCCGCGCTGTTGCAGCGTTATCAGCTTGACAGACTTGTTGTAACGCTTGGAACACCATCCCAACCGAACAACGTCCCAACCGAACACCGTCCCAACCGAACACCGTCCCAACCGAACAAGTCCCAACCGAACAAGTGTCAACCTGAGGGCTTTGCGAACCGCTGTCCAACATTCGCGTCGTGGCTTGCTACCGTCACAGCGTGCCGGTGGTTTACGCTCATTCCACGCTGCGTCGCTTGTTGAACATATTCGTGCAGCCGTGCGTTCAATGATCACTTCCGTCTTGGGCTCGCCTTCTCTACTTGCACCTAGGGCCACCCATCCGTTTAGGATCTGAACACGTACTCAGTAATGCGCATGTCGGGACTGTTTGGCTGGCGTTTCCGTTTTATTGGCGTTCCCGTTTGATTGGTGTTTCCGTTTGATTGGTGTTTCCGTTTGATTGGCGTTTCCGTTTGATTGGCGTACCCGTTTGATTGTGGGCCGACATTGATTGTGAGGGTGGCAGTTCATGGAGTTGATAGCAACAAAAAGGTAGGCGGCATCTGGTTGTTATTGATGCGGGTTTGGCCCAGGTTGCGCATGCCGGCGCCTTGATGTTGTTGTCTGAGAGCAGCATTAATATTTCGCATGGGCGCGTGGAACCCTTTGTACATCGCCTAGTTTGCCGGATTCTGGTGGAGTCTGCTGAGGTTCCATTTGAGAATGCACTAGTTTTGTAACAACGGGCGGGTTCGATTCAGCAAAAAGTAGGTATTTGCACGATTAAACACAGGTGACGTTGTTTTCTTGGTTGGCTTGCTTCTGGCAGATCTTCGAAAGGATAGCATCGGCCAAGCTCATACGTCGCTGGGTGCTCAGTGGTTGAGAATCGATTTTACGAAGCGACGATATGTGTCGTTGTCGAGGGTTTACCGCAGAAATTTTGGGTTCACTGTCGTAATTCGGGCATCAGCGGTAGTTATTCGTAGAGCGGTTTTTCAGTTTTGGTTCAGCCGAAGGGAGTCGGTGCACACAAATGCCTGCGATGGGTCGGAAGTTGACGATTGGTAGCGTCTCGCTGTTACTGTTCTTCAGTGCCCTTGTATTTGGCTGCGCCAAGAGTCGTCAGCAATACCAACGTTCGGCGGATCGTGAGGTTTATTCGGCGATCGCTGAGCGGAATCGCGATCCGCGATGGCGTACGACGAATTTTGGGATCCGCATGAATCCCGAGAGTCGTTACTTTGAACCGTACAACCAGAATTGCCCGCCGAGTCCGGAGGATGATCCTACGTCGCACCGCTACATGCACTGCGTTGACGGCATGAAAGGGTGGGAGCATTGGGGCGACTACGGTGTTCGTTCCAGTCTCGACAATCCCGGTTGGCAATCGACCTTGGGCGAATACGGAACCCTGAATCAGAATGGGGATTACGTTCTCGATCTCGACTCTGCGGTTCAACTGGCTTACGTGCATTCACCGCAGAATCAGAGCCAGTTGGAGACGCTGTACCTGTCGGCGCTCGATGTCACAAGAGAACGGTTCAGGTTGGACACTCAATTCTTTGGCGGGCTTGGGATTTTTTACAGGCACAACGGGAATGTGATTCCCGCCGCGATCCAGTTTGATGGAACTTCGGGGAATTACATCATCACCGAGCCGTTTGAAGGGATCGAGGGTAATCGAGTTACCATCGGGACAGGAAACTCTCCTGTCGAGTTGCGGCGCAAGTACGCGACGGCTGGTGAGCTGTTGGTCGGGTTTGCGAATTCCTTTGTGGTTGAATTTACCGGTGATGATGTAGGTCTGGCGAACTCAATTGCCAACTTTACCTTCATTCAGCCGTTACTGCGCGGTGCGGGACGCGATGTGGCGTTAGAACAATTGACCTTCGCTGAGCGAAACCTGTTGGCCAACCTGCGTGCGTACAGCCAATATCGTCAGGGCTTCTACACGCTTGTGGCCATTGGCGACCTGGGGGTCAGCGGACCTGTACGCAATTCTCGCAATACCAACTTGTCAATATTCTCAGGTGTCGGTGGTGTTGATGGTTTTGTGGGGCTGCTTCAACAGCAGCAACAAATTCGCAACGCGGAAGACAATTTGAAACTGCAGTTGCAGAGTCTTCGGCGGCTTGAGGCGTTTCTCAGCACCGGCACCATCGACTTGGTTCAGGTTGAGCAGTTTCGGCAAAACATTGAATCAGAGCGTGTTTCACTGTTGCTTTCAAAAAACACCTACCTCCGCACATTTGATAATTACAAAAAGAACGCGTTGGGATTACCACCGGATACTCCGCTTGGGCTTGATGACACGCTGATCCAACAGTTTCAGCTCATTGCTGATGACGCCGTCGCGGTTCAGGATCAGCTTTCCGCTCAACAGATCCTGATGGGTGAGCTTGACGATGCGGTGGGACTTGCCGAACTTGATCTTGTCGTGGAGCAAATTGAAGAGCTTTCCGCACTGGTAGGCAAGCTGATTGAGGCGGCATTGCAGGACATTGTACAGATGCATGCGGATCTGCCAAAACGGTTTGAGTACATGGATGAGCCGCAGCGCGAGCAATTGGCGGTCGAGGTAGAAGCACTGGAAAGAGATGCGGCGAAGTTGGAGATTGAATACAACAGCGTTTCCAAAGCGATTGCGGAGTTGTCAAGAGATACAGAACCAGATGCAGAGCCAGCCGCAGAGCCAGCCGCAGAGCCAGATGCAGAGCCAGCCGCTGAACCAGATGCAGAGCCAGCCGCAGAGCCAGATGCAGAGCCAGATGCAGAGCCAGATGCAGAGCCAGCTGCAGAGCCAGCTGCAGAGCAAGAGGGAAATCGAGATCCGAGGCTTCTGAGGCAGAAAGCGACCGATGCGATGGCCGATTTGAAACGCCTCTCACAAAACGCCATTCTGGTTCAGGCACGAGCCAGATTGGAGAGTGTGTCGATCACGCCGATTAAATTGAATTCAGATCTCGCGATGGGCATCGCCTTGTCCAATCGCCTTGACTTTATGAATGGGCGAGCCGCCTTGGTTGACAGCTGGCGGCTGATTGCCGTCAGCGCCGATGCGCTGCAGTCCGCGCTCAATATTACCAGTTCTGGAACTGTCTTGACGGACCGTAACGACCCCTTGGCTTTCCGCGCATCAACTGCGAGCTTGCGGCTTGGTTTGGAATTTGATGCTCCCTTCACAAGATTGCTGGAACGCAATGCGTATCGCGAGGCGTTGATCAGTTATCAACGAAGCCGACGCGCGTTCATTCAATCACACGATGCTTTGCAGGTTGACTTACGTGTGATTCTGCGTCAGGTCAAACAACTTGAGGAGAGTCTGGAGATTCAACGGAGATCGGTTGCCATTGCAATTCGCCGCGTCGACCTGACTCAAGCGAGGCTTGAAGCGCCCAGCAAACCGGCTCAACCCGGTCAACGGCCGCCGCAACTCGGACCCACCGCGGCAATCAATCTCATTTCCGCCCAAGCCTCGTTGCGAGATACGCAAAATCGATTTCTCGCGACCTGGCTCAGTTATTATGCCGCTAAGATGCGACTCGCTCGCGAGCTTGGAGTGATGACTCTGGATGCTGACGGAAGTTGGTTGGAGGAGCCACTACCCTCCGATCCAATCATCGATGTGCTACCAAGCGAAGCACAGGAAGGCTTGATTGACTCGGAATCTGTCAATCAAGCGGAGCAGGACTTTGAATTGGTGCCTCCCCAAGTTTCAGACGAGGTGCTTGAGTTTGTCGAAGCCTTGCCAGAGGATTTTCAGCTGCCGGTTCCCGACCAGCCTGGTCAAGCACTTGAGAATCAGAGCCCGACGCAACAGCCCGGGTTGGGAGTTGACTTGCAGGAGAGTCAGGGGCAGCCCAAGGTCTCGCGGTAGAATAACGTTGCCAACCGTGAGCGAATCTGGGCGATTTGAGCAGATGATGTGGATCGTGGGTGCTGGTACGGCAGAAACCTCTGTGGTGTCTCCATGATAATTTGCCGGACACACCGGTGATTTGGAAGGGAACTGGAAAATTGAAACGGAACGTAACAAACGATGTGATTTAACAGAATCAAGCGGGTGGATTCCGCTAAATTGACAGCAGTCTGTTGGTGATCCTCAATGAGAAGAAGCGATTGAATCCGCATGTGGGGAGCGAGCTTGGAGAACTCTGTCGGCTGCCGTGCAGCGGCTGGGGAGAGTGGAAAGGGCCTTGGAGAAAAGTTTTTTCCGGGCAAAGGCGACTGGAAATGTGAGCAGTGTTTTTGTGCCACGCCTGAAAGGCCATGGTTGATCATGAAATTCGAAATGACGTCTCAGCAAGTGTGTTGTTACTATGACAGGTGAACAAGGAAATCAGACAGTCAAAGCTTCCGGAAGGGGGCCTCGTTCCCGGGCAGGATTTCTGGTCTGGATAAGCCTGGCAGGCATTCTTTTGGTGGCGGTATCTATCAGTGTGAGCGGGAGTGACGCGTGGATGCCAAGTTTCTTCGCAAGAAGTGCGCCCGACCACTTGAGTCATGTCGTCGAAAAAAGGGTCTTGCAAGTCACGATCACAGAACAGGGAACGGTCCAAAGCGCGGAGAACACTGAGATCAAATGCCGCGTCCGGGGATTCAGCACCGTGACCTACATCATTGATGCCGGGACGGAAGTGAAAGAGGGCGATGTTCTGGTTCGGCTGGATACCAAGCGGGTCGAGGATGCGATCAGCAAACACACGACCGAATCGCACACGGCTCGAGCCACACTGGAAGAGTCCATTGCCAACCTGAATCAAAGGCTGTTGGCAGAAGCTGCGTATTTGGAGGGTGAATACAAGACAAGATTGCAGAGGCTGGAAAGACAGCTCAAAGTTGCGCGGACGAACCTCGAGACCGCAGAGACGCATCTCGCCAATTCGCGTTCCATGTTTAACCGTGGGTTTGTCACCTTGCTTGAGGTGGAAAGCAATGAGTTTACGGTCACGCGGGCCAAACTGGAGTTGGAGGTCGTTGAAACGGATCTACGGGTCTTGGAAAAGTACACCCGCAATATGCGTCTGGAAACCATTCGCGGGCAGTTAGCGGCGGCAAAATCCAAGCAGGAGGCAGATCAGTCCGGATTGGCGATGGATGAAGGCCGACGGGACCGTGCGACTCGGGAATTGGAGTATTGCGTGATCAAGGCGACGAAATCGGGGCTTGTGATTTACCCCTCGTCGGCCGCTTGGAAGGATACCCCAGATGTGACCGTGGGAGCGGGCGTCCGCCGTGACCAGACGTTGCTGTTGATGCCGGACCTGTCCAAGATGCAAGTGAAAGTTGGCATTCATGAATCGATGATTGCCCGTGTGCATGTTGGAATGGATGCCAAAGTCACGCTTGCGAACTCGGTTTTGGACGGGAAAGTAAGTTCAGTCGCATCTGTTGCACGCCCGGCGGGATGGTGGACCGGAAATGTTGTCAAGTATGATGTGATCATCGATGTTCCCCCGATCGACGACCTCAAGCCCGGCATGACGGCAGAGGTTGATCTGCTGCTTGCTTCCTATGAGGACGTTGTTTCGATCCCGGTCGCCTCCGTCACTCAGACAGAGGAAGGCTGCTTCTGTTGGGTGAAACGCGGTGAAAAATTTGTCAGAAGACCGATCATTCTAGGGGACGGAAATGAGATCTTTCTGGTCGTTGAACAGGGTCTCGAATTCGGGGACGAAGTTGCCTTGTCCCCGCAGGCTGTGATGGCGGAAATGGATGAAACGTTCAAGCCAGTAGAATCGGAAAAAAAGCCAGTGAGCAATGTCACAGCAACAGACGTGATCAAACCCGCTGACGAGGGTCAGGAGGGTATCGGAGATGAGTAAACCCAACGAGAAAAATCGTTCCGTGGTTCTAAAACTTGTGTTCCTGGTTGCTTTGCTGGGCATCATCGCGATCGGCATCCGCACGTACTCGGAAGCCGGTTCGAACGTGGAGACATTGACCGCCGAGGTGCTGACGCACACCGTTGGGCGTCAGGCGTTGACGGTATCGATCACGGAGCAGGGGACTCTGGAGAGTCGCGAGAATGTTGAAGTCAAGTGCAAGGTGCGCGGCGAGAACACAGTGATCTGGGTTGTCGAAAATGGATCCGTGGTGGAGGAGGGTGATGTTCTTGTCAGGCTCGATACGCTGGTGATTGAGGATACGATCAACGAACGCTCGAAATACGCGTTGTGGTCACTGTCCGGTGCTGAAAGTAGTCGCGCCAACGCAAAACGTGCAGCCTTGGCAGTCAAGGAGTACGAAGAAGGGCGTTTCGTCATCGAACTCAAAACGTTGGAAAAGGATCTTGCGATCGCTGAGTCCAATCTTCGTGTCGCGCGAAATATGGCGCAACATTCAAAGCAGATGTTTGAACGTGGCTACGCACCCGAGGTTGAATTGACCGAGAAAGTGTTTGCAGCAACGCAGGCTGAACTTGGGGTCAATGAGGCAAAGAATGAAATCCGTGTGCTCAAAGAGTACACGAAGCCCCAACAGTTAGAGCAACTGCGTGGAGAATTGAAAGCCGCTGAGGCGAATCGTGATTCTCTCAATGAACGTGCCAAAATGGATGGTACCCGACGTGATCTGGCACTCGGCGAGAAAGAACTTTGCACGATCACGGCACCCAAAAGCGGCATGGTGATCTACCCCTCTGCCCAGAGTTGGGAAAAAACGCCTGATATCGAAGAAGGCGCAACTGTTCATCGTGACCAAAAGCTGTTGTTGATGCCGGACCTGAAACACATGCAAGTGAAGGTTGGGATTCATGAGTCGATGATTGAACGCGTCTCATTGGGAATGCGAGCAATCATCACGCTGCCTGAGCAGGAACTTGCTGGGAGTGTTTTGGAGGTCGCAGCGATCGCTGAACCTGCGAGTTGGTGGACCGGAAATCTCGTCAAGTATGAAACCACCGTTGAGTTGCCCGAATTAGATGGATTGCGGCCGGGAATGAGTGCAGAGGTTGAAGTGTTTCTTGCCGAGTATGAGGATGTCATCACGGTCCCCGTGACCGCGGTGATCGAGTCCGTTGAAGGCGTTCTTTGTTGGGTGAAATTGTCTTCAGGCCAAGTCCAGCGACGACTTCTTACTCTCGGTGACAGTGATGACGTGATGATCATCGTGGATTCAGGACTGGATGTGGGTGAGGAAGTGATTCTGAATCCGCGAGGTGTTTTGCAGGAGGCACGCGACGTCAGCCTGATGCCAAACGAACGAATGGACGAGTCGTCCGAGGCGGGCCAGGAAGATGGCGATGGCGACAGTCAAGGGTCAAAGGACAATCAACCAGTGCCTGCCGATAACAAAAATACGTCCAGCCAATAACAGCTGGCTTCGTGGGACCCAAGCTTGTTGATGCACCTACGAACTCCAGTCCACTCACGAGAAGGATCTGATTGCTGTGCTTCGCTCAAGAATGTTTCACACGCTGGAATTGGGTCTTAAAAGCCTGCTCCTGCAACGAATGCGAGCAGGCTTGGCTGCCTTGGGGATCTTCATTGGAACTACCACCGTGATTTGGCTTGTTGCGATGGGCGAAGGCGTGAGTTATCAGGCTCAACAACAGATTCTTGAACTGGGTGCGAACAACATCATCGTCAGGACGATTGAGCCCAACGTGAAGGGCGAAAATGCAAACTCGAGAATAAAGAATTACGGGCTAAAGCGGAAAGACTTTGAACGTATCGTCCAGATCGTACCGGGAATCAGTGCGGCAATTCCCATGAGGGAACTGAAGTTTGAGCTGCGACGTGATAACCTGACAACAGACGCAAAGCTGGTCGGTTGTGTTCAGGAACACCTGGATTTGAATCAGTTGCAAATCGCGAGGGGCCGCTGGCTGACGCAAAGAGACAACGGCAAAAAGGTCATTGTACTTGCGCACGATACTGCCAAAAAACTGTTTCCCTACGAGAACCCCATTGGAAAGACCATCTGGGTGGGGACCGAGTTTTATACCGTCGTGGGCCAGACCTTCGAACGCACCGCGTCAGCCGCCATTGGAGGAAGCCTGGACTCGAGGGACTATAACCTCGATGCCTACATACCGCTGGCAACCATGCGGTCACGTGTGGGCGATCTTGTGATGCGGCGGGTGGCAGGCGGACAGTTTGCGGGTGAGCAGGTTGAACTGAGCCAAATCACGATTACCCTTGCGTCCACCAAACACATTGATGAGACAGCCGGTGTGATCCAATCCATGTTGGACACCTACCATGATGAAGAGGATTACGCGGTTGTCGTGCCCAAGGAACTACTGCGTCAGGCGGAACGCACCAGAGCGATGTTTAATATCCTGTTGATTGTGATTGCCGGCATTTCGTTGTTGGTGGGGGGGATCGGAATCATGAATATCATGCTGGCCACGGTGACCGAACGAACACGCGAAATCGGGATCCGGCGAGCCATTGGTGCAAAGCAGGGAGACATCACCAAGCAATTTCTCGCCGAAACCCTCTTGCTGACAGGAACCGGTGGGATTCTGGGAGTCCTGTTTGGCTTGTTGTGCGGACCGGTATTTCGGCTGTCGCGGAGTATCATTCAGGCCATTGATCCGGAATTGTTGCCACCTGTGGTCTCGTCGCTTGAGCCCCGCATCGCATTGTGGTCCGTTGTATTCTCGCTTCTTATCTCGGTCGGCGCTGGGCTATGTTTTGGGATTTACCCAGCGAGAAAGGCTGCTCAAATGAATCCGATTGAAGCCTTGAGGCATGAGTGATTTGAACCAGCCCGGTTCAGCTGCCTGGTGGCTCCCAGGTTCCACTTGAGTGTCCTTCAGACCCTGGCATGATTTGGTTTGCGCAGGTTTTTATCACGCGGCAAAAGCTCGGTTAGCACATTTGTGGCGGCCCCACATCGCCGACACTGTCCGACTGGCGGGTAGAAACGGTGTGCTTCCCATTTCAAGGCATCGGCTCAATACCAGCTTTTACGCTCGAGAAACGATTGCCTCTCACAAACCTCGCAATGATGCATTCG
>PKCN01000164.1 GCA_002862205.1 Planctomycetaceae bacterium
TGCCGCGTTTGAGTTCGCCTGAATCGTCGTCATGCTTTCACGCTACGCTGTCTGGCACCATTGATACACCTTGTCACCTGATACGCGACAATCCCCGAGTCTGTTTCGCCAATCTGCCGCCATTTGCCCAGATAATTCCTATTATAAAAAACTCATTTGATCATGCCCCAGCACCACTAAACGACTGGCTGGTTGCAACAATGCCGTAAAACAATGCCTTAAAGCATTGCCCTGAAAGTTGCGTGCTGTTGGCTGAAACAGGTTCAAGGAGCCTGCTTTGCCGGCAAGGAAACATTTTCATCGCCGCTGGCTGATTTTCCCGATTTATCATGATTGGCATTCCAAGGTACCATGGAGAGGATCAAGGCATCGCTATTGTGCGGAAGGGCTTGGTCTTGAAATGCCATTTTTTCGCCCGAAGAGCGTGAAGTGTCGCTATTGAGCGAGGCAAGACGCATCATGACAGGACCAACCGCAGATACCGCGTGCTAATCCCGGAGAGCAGGCTTGACCATCACCCGAACCATGTCCATCGCAACTTTAGCCGTTCTGATCTCAGGGACGGTCTATTTGTCGATGCGGCAAAACCCCAGCGAAATGGCGATGGCAGATGAACCAGCATCCCGAGCCGCCCGACCTGTGATTACAAACACTTCTCCCTCAAGCTCGGACCGGGCCAGGGAGACGACAAACAAGCCGACCTACGTTGGGCGTGAGCAATGTGCGGAATGTCACCGGGACAACTTTGAGCAGCATGCTGCTCATGGACATGCCTCGACCTTCATCGAAGTTTCCGAAACGGACCTTCCCGACATTTTTGACAAGCAAACGTTTGATGGTGGCGATGCCCATGGAGTGTATACCTATTCCAAAGACGACGACGGAAATCTTTCGGTATCTTTACCCAATGCTGAACAGCCCTCGAAAATTCCTCTGCAATACGCTCTAGGATCGGGGCACAACGCTCGTACTATCCTGACGCTCGCTCGCGGGGCTGATGGAGTGACTGAAGGGATCGAACATCGTGTCAGCTGCTACCCGGACAAGCGTCTTGGGATGACAGTTGGACACAGTGAAAAAAAACCTGCGCGTGACCTCGAAAAATTTGGTGACGTCACCCGGGGCGAACTGACTCAACGCTGTGTCTACTGCCACACAACCACTGGCATTCTTACCGAGGGCAGGATCGACCGTCTGGTCGCCAATGTGAATTGCGAAAAATGTCATGGTCCCGGGAGCGAACATGTTCGACAGGCCCGAAATTCCAAAAATCCACCTCCCTACTCAGTCGGCGCTGAGAACTGGGACGTCGAGTCCGAAATCCAACTCTGTGGAGACTGCCACCGACTCCCCCGCAGTGTGACCAAACAGGAACTACGCGATTACCCCGACACCATGACTCGATTTCAACCAGTCGGGATGCTCCGCAGCAAGTGCTACCTGGCTTCCAATCGGGAAATGAAATGCAGCACCTGCCATGATCCACACCAGTCCGTCCATGGGCTCAGCCAGCAGGACCATATTCAGAACTGCATCCAGTGCCACGATACGGATGACAGTTCACATACCATTTGCCCGGTTTCTGCAAAAACCAACTGCATTGAGTGCCATATGCCAAAGGTGTCGCAGGAACAGGGCATCGAATTCCATGATCACTGGATTCGCGTTCACGAAGAATAACCGACCAGCTTTGGATGGGAGGGGATGACCACAATCACCACCACCAGAGGGTAAACCTCACGCCATGAGCAAACGCACGAAGCTGGTGAATTCAGGCTTTTCAAGCCAAGATAGAAAGCGGACAGATGAACAGGATCATAAAAAAACCTCACCCGCATGACGCGGGTGAGGTCTTTGATTCAACACTCTTGAAGCTCAAGCCTACTGGTTCAGCTGTTCTTCAATGGTCTCTTTGCCGCCTCTGGTACCCAGAGCACCCCAAAGTCCGTAAGGACTTGGTGAGCCTGGCGCCCGCGGGCCGGTCTGTCCGAGTCGAACACCACCAGCACGCCGATCACCTGCCTCAACTGAATCGGTCATGAAGACAACGGCTCCATCACCCATCAGGATGTGAGCACCACCTTGGTGGTTGCTACTTGGTGGGCAAGTACCCGGACCATCAACCCACTGCCCAACACAGACTTCCTTGTTCGGCGGCAACACGGTGTACATCTGCGTCACGATCGCGCGGAAGTTTGCCCAGTTTCCACCACGGCAGTCACGACTGCTATTCTGAACCAGACGCTCTGGCGGAGTGCAATTACTTGAACCTGGAGCACACCAATAAGTGGGGCGCTCGGGGTCGATCTCACCGGCATCAAGACAGAACGAAGGGTTATTGTTCACGTCCTGACTACCACGGCCACGCCATGAGATCGACGAGCGGATATCACGATCACCAAGGTCAGTCTTGATTTCACCCATTGCAATCGTATTGGACAATCCGTCGAGAGTATCGCGGAACTTCGACTCTTTACGTGGATAGAACATGCCGCGGTTCACCGAGTTGGCGGCGCTGTGCCCCCAATTACTTCCGGGGGTGAGGTTGCCACGCTTGTAATTGTTCGCCCAAGGACTGGGTGAATCGCCCATGCAAGTGGCATAGTTTGTACGCCCCAATGAAGGTGGTCCCGTGCCCGGATCACTTGGACAACGAAGGGTTGGGATCTCAGTGGACCAAGGAATATAACCCGGAGTGAGCGAGAAGTTTCGCGGACTCGGTCCCATCGCAGGCCACTGCCCTGGCAAACCCGTGTTACCCGGAGGGGCTGCTCCTGTGACTGTCTCGGCCATTGGATTCGAGATTTTTTCCCACAGAGCTTGCTGCTCCATGAAAGGGGTCAGTCCAACAAATGCACTCAAGCACATTTTGCTGGCGTCATTACCGCGTTGCCACCAGTTGGGGGAATTCAGGCCGATGCCAGTTCCAGAACCATGCGTTGGCAACTGCTTGTAAGCAGAATGGTAATTGTGGACTGCCAGTCCGATCTGCTTGAAGTTATTGCTGCAACTCATGCGGCGAGCCGCTTCACGTGCAGCCTGCACTGCTGGCAGGAGCAAACCTACCAACACGCCGATGATGGCAATCACCACCAGCAATTCAACGAGCGTAAAACCTCGTCGTGATTGTCTCGAACGATTCATTCATAACCTCTCGAAAAGTAAAAAGAGAATAAGTCCAAATCAGAAGCAGTGGTTCTCGCCAGAAACTCACAAGACCGTGCCACCTGACCGTGCTGCCTAATTATGCACCAAAGCTGGCCACTGTTGACCCTCTTAATGGGAAGATTCACGCTAAAAGCGTCGAATAACAGCTCTTATCATGCCCACATTGAGGGAAATTCTCGCATCCCCCGGCTGATTGGGAAAGACACTTTGCCACGTATTGGCTTTCAGAATTGTTGCATTTGATGCCGCTCAGTCATTCCCCTCACCCAGTTCTCCACGGGATTGACTCAAACCGGGCGTTGATCACCCGGTGCTATTGAACGTCCATTGGCTTGATTGGCGTTGAGCACCAGGCCCCTCAGACATCTGAAAACAGCATGTCCACGCCCTCCAGTGGTGCTCTCTGGATCACAGGGCAACTGGCATCAACTTCGTGCGAGTCAAACCTGGAGTAAGCCGAATCGAGGGTTGCCGATCAAATAACTCAACCACCCTGCTGGTTCATGGACTTTTCCATTTCCTCGTTGTAGGCGTCGTCATCGATTCCTTCCATTGCGGCACCGTCATCTTCGACGGCTTCAGGCGGTGCGATGACTTTGGTCTCACCACTTCCACCGCAACCGGTCAACGAGAGAGCACAGAGACAGAAGCACATCAGAAAGTATGCAGAAATTTTCATCATTGGACGCCTTTGTATGTATCACTACGAATATTTGATGACTCTGACGGCCATCAACAGAATTGCAGACTCTACCTAGAAAATAGCAGATGACAGCCAGACCTTTCAACCAAGGTAACAAAACCGCTGCTACTTAATCCTTGCCCTGACTCTGCCCCCCGGCTTTGGTACGACGCCAGATGTCATGACTGCCCTCAACAATGACATACCGCTCACCGGGTTCAATCTCCTCAAATCTCTGTCGCTGACCTGATGGCCAGTGGACCTCAACACTCCCAGCCTTGCCTGCATTGCCCACTCCAAAGTCGAGCACGGGCTCATCGCTTGACAGGTAGCCATCACCCGCCACCACCCAATCGGTGAAAGATTGGCCAGCGAAATGCACAACGACGCGGCAGCCGATGCCATCACGTTCGCTTTGGGTACCTATCAATTCAAATTGCACCCCCGAATTCCTCGTCTCAGTACGATTCTCCAATAGCGCGATGGGAGAATCCAGATGCCCCACAAGAAGATCGAGATCTCGATCACCATCGTAATCGATCACCGACATCGAACGCCCCACGTGTTTTCCCCCGAAATAGCTTCCTGCAGCCTGATGATCATTGGCTCGCAAACGCGAACCTTCATTCATCAGCACCTGCGGATACATTTGAAAGTCGATGCCTTCGGAACGCTGATCGAATACGTGTCCGTTGGTCACAACAAAATCTGGCCATCCATTTCGATCAAGATCAATTTTTTTTATTCCAAACCCCGTGTAGGGCTCACATACCGAGTTCAATCCGTAGCGAACAGAATAGTCACTGAAAAGGCCACCCTCACCTTGCAGAAACAGGTTATTGGATTCATTCAAAAAGTTGGTGACCTGAAGATCAAATCGGCCATCACGATTGAAGTCACCCGCAGCAATGCCCATGCAGGAGTTACTGAAACCACGAAAACCATATCCAAGGCCGACCAGATCAGCCACATTGGCAACGTTTCCACTACCGAACCGCATTAGCAAATGATTCGGGCGTGCATCATTGGCAACAAACACATCGTTCGCTCCGTCGCCATCAACATCTGTCACTACCAACCCCAGCGCCGTGCCAGGTTCGATCGATTGTCGGTCAAGAACCTGCAACGCCATGCTGCCGTTACCTTGGCTGAGGTACCAACGATCTGATTCGGCGTAAAAGTCGTTTGGATTCGGGGGCAACTCTTTGCCATTGGCAGTTCGATCGGGCAATCGAAAGCCGTCTTTCATCTCCACATACACACATTCAAAAAGATCCGGCATGCCATCGCCGGTCAAATCAGCAATCGCAACAGAACTGGTAAATTGTGGCGGAGCCTCTCCAAGGTGCTCAGTCGCATCCTGATAGGTTCCATCCCCATTGTTGATCAGCAGGCGATTACAACCGAGAGATCCAATATAGAGATCCGGAAAACCATCCTGATTGACATCGCCCGCGGCAATCCCTGATGAATATCCGAAGTCCGCTGCCCCATTGAATTTGGTCACATCGAGAAAATGCTGACCAAGGTTCCGATACATCAGATTCGATTTTGAGCACCTGCCATCAGGTGGATCACCTGATCCCTGGGCCAAGTAAATATCGGGTTTTCCATCCAAATCAAAGTCACAAACCGCTATGCCTCCACCCATCATTTCATGCATGGGAAGAGATTCAAGATTGCCATTCTGATTCGGAAACCATTTGAAATCGATCCCCATGTCCCTGGCCACGTTTACAAAAACCGGGTTCGACACGCTCCCACCAACAGCGTCCTCCGAAGCGATGTTGGAGTCCGCAACGTTTGACGCTTCACTGTTCGCTTCTGACAATCGCTTCAAAACATCCTGATGCGATTGACTGTTGCGTTCCATCTCCATCAAAGCGTACTCACTGCTCATGCTTGGAACCGTGGGATCCTGACGCAAATTCGCAAACTGCTGCATCAAAGCCAACCGCTTGACTTCATTGCCCGGCCCCAAGTTGCTCAAAGCCCATCCGATTGCTTCAATCGGGCGAGCGATGCTTAATAGCTGTGCCGGCAGATCGGCAGTCAGATCAGGTTGGGGCCGTGCAATGGACAACTGTTTGACAAGGTTTTTCAGCGTCGCAACTCGAATGGCATGCTCCCGCATCAGCGCGGCTGTTTCGTCTTGCTGCAGTGCGGCCAAGACACGCGCAAGACGGTGACAACCATCATCGTCAGTCGGATCAAGATAAACTCCCTCCATCAGGGCGTCTGCGGACGCTTCCAGTTGCTGTTGGTCAAAAAAGTAAATCCCCAGTGCAATCCAGTAGTCACTGTATTGGCGAGACTCAGGGTCACAATTCTGGCACCACTTCACAAATTCATCCGTCTGTTGCAACTCGGCGAGCAAACGACCTCGCAAGGCATCCGCCGCATGATTGGTGTCTTGGTTTCCAATGTTGCTGCCTTCACTGCCGAGCATTTCCAGTGCGCGTTGGAAGTCCTCCTGCGAGAAGAACCATCGCGCCAATCCCAAGCCAGGGTAAAAATGCCGTTTTGGTGAATCATCACCCAAAGCAAGTGGAAAAGCATCTCCACGACGCAGTAGAGAGATCAGAACATCGCCGCCAACGTAACCAGACCGACACAACTGGTCTGCGACCGCTGATGCCTGCTGCCGTCGCCCAAGTCGATTCAACAGTGCCCACAACTGACGAGCATACGCAACCTTGAGCGTGGGTCGCAGACTTGATTGCGTCAAACCTGCCTGCAATCGAATCACAGCCTGATCGTATTGCCCCGCAGCCAAGTACCATTTGACCAACAGTTCCGTCGACTCAACCGACAGGTCCGAATCGAGCGGAATCGTTGCGACCAGATCGATCGCGGTGGTCAGATCAGCCTCATCAGCAGCAATCTTTCCGGCAAGTAGCAGTGCCAGCGGATCCTCCGGCGTGCGAAGCAGTTGTTGCTGTACCAACTTCGAAGCTAACGCAAGATCCCCCTGCTTCCATGACGACTCGGCACTCGTCAAAAGCTCAACGCGGTCGCTGTCAACAGTTTTCAAATCGTCTTGCACTACGGCAGGGGATGCCTGACTTGCATCCATGTCACCCGCAGCACTGTCACCCGCAGCACTGTCACCCGCAGCACTGTCACCCGCAGCACTGTCACCCGCAGCACTGTCACGAGGCTTGCAACCTGCGGTGAAACAGACGGTCATCCAACAGACGGTCATCCAACAGACACTGCGCGACAAACCATGAACGCGGGCATGCTGATACCTGATTCGCCAACCATTGCGTTGGTTTGACGTAAATTTTTCAATGGAATATGAACGCACTGGAGCAAAACCTTCGAGCAAGCTTTCAGCCTCCGACATCACTCACCTGAGACAGCATCTCTACTTTGATCTCGATGAATAGCAAAACAGTCCGGCGATCAGCACCGAACCTTCGTACTTTTCACACCAACCAGTTTACCAGAGCAAACAGAAATTAATTCCCGTGTTGTGGTGCAATCCAGGCCTGATGATATCACGACTCTGCAATCGGGCAAACAAGTTGTTGATCACATCATACGCAAAGCGAATACCAGGTCGGCATTCGCTTGCGTTCACTACCCAGGATGTCAGGGCCTACATTCAGTACAAAACCAAACCCTGATAAACCACCACCGTCGCGTATTGAGCGGACTCAGATTACGTGATGAATCGTCCATTGTGCATGACCGGTATTGCCCGGCCCCGCCCAAGCCAACAGCTGTTGGTAATTCAGTGCAGGCAATTCAGTCATGGCATCCACGAGCCCGTATTCAACATTCGTAATATTGAAGGAGGAAAGACAGTCAGCAGTCAGACTTGAGAACATTAGAATATCCTGATCATTGCCGTCTCCTCCACCGTCAATTTTAGCGTCCGGATAGAGGCCGCACACCTCGGCAAAAAACAGGTCATTGCCCAATCCACCATCCATTTTGTCACGCCCGCTGCCTCCTGTCAGGCTGTCATGCCCATCACCTCCATTGAGAATATCATCGCCATCATCACCATTGATCATGTCATTGCCGGACCCACCACCAATGGTGTCCCCGCCATTTCCACCTCTTAAAAGATCATCTCCATCATCACCCTCGATGAAATCAACTCCTCCTGCTCCCCAAATCTCGTCATCGCCTGCACCTCCGTACAGGAAGTCATCGCCACCGGAACTTCGAATCAGGTCGTTTCCTGGTCCGCCATAAATAACATCGCTCACTTTACTGCCAGAGATGACGTGGTCGTTACCCGGCCCCAAATACATCTCGGTGGTAACAGAGGTACCTCCCGCACCCACAACGTCATTTTCGTGGCCAGTATCCAGAATTACCAACTGAGCAACTTCTGTGAGTTGCACTTTGTCTGTTGACAATTCAGTGAAAAATCTTTCATGCCCCGGTGCGATTTGAATGCCTGCCATATCCTCAATGGAAAGATTCTCAGCAGGACCATTAACCGTAATCAAATTGATTTCGCCAGCAGGATCCTCTTCCAGCATGACCGCTCCCGTCACCTGATCAAACGATACGGATGCAAAGACAACTCGCTCATCAAGCGACTGAACTTTAGGGACATAACGCGTTTTCCGCCGTTTTTGCGAACGACTTCTGGAATCACGTGCGGTTGCTGACTTGCAGCGGAAAATATTTTTCAACATAGCATTCATCCTGTATTGGGATTGCGAATCGTACAAAGGTTCACGACAGGTACCGCCCAATCAAAACAACCTTTCAGTAAATCTCTTTTTTGTGTCTTACGAATCAAGAAATTTTTCCTGAAAAGTGCAATACAGCCAACCTACGCGAACTGTGCGAGCGTTTCATGAAGGAGCAATCGGTCTCGAAATCACAGGAGAGCAAGATGACTCCACGGCTTGTCCTCGCAACGATGGTCCTGATTTGCGTGGCAAACCGCCGCGCAGCTGGGAATTCGCAAGCAGAACCGAACCCACATGTGAATCCAAATTTCTCTGGTTGAAAATGCCTCCGGCGCGAGCCCCGAAGTGGCCTATCAAGTCAACGTGGATTTGAGGAGTGATTTCACGACAAACTTCAATCCTGATTTTCGTGATGCACTCCTGAGTTGGATGCGGCGCAGTTCCGGAATGACACTGACCCTCACATTGGATAGTTGGAACCGAGCCCGCGCCCGATCCAAACATCCGCTGACAAAAGCAGACGTCGAAATGCTGGTGGGAATGGTGAAAGATTCCAGCTACACCTCAAAAACGGCTCGTGAGTGGGCGATTGAGAACGGCAAATATTGGCCATGCCGTGCAATTGTGCATTCACCCCACAGCATCCTGTGGACTGCGGAGCCGAATCATCTCGACCGTCTGATCGATGAGATCGGCAACCCTGACGCCAAGTTGCACGCCACGTTTATAAGAATCGCAGGAAGCCATCGTCAGGGAAAACTTTCAACGGAGCAGGAGTTCCGGATCTACCAGCTCTTTCAGGCCCCGGCACCCGATGTTCGCCAGGCAGTTGCTTACAGTCTTCCCGCGATGACACATGTCCCGGTACCCAAGCTTAGATCTATCTTCATGTCGCTGTTCAGTGACTCCGACGCAAGAGTTTGCACTTCGGCTGTAAGTTCAATTGCTCGCCATCCCGAAATTTTCAATGCCACTGATGTAGCCAAACTGATGAGCCTGGCGGCGAGGCTGGAAGGCAGTGATTTGGCCATGCTCATGCATGCACTCGGATCCCTCGCATCAGCTGAATCGCCGGCAGGATGTGACGAATTGATCAAAGCCGGTATCGCACTTCTTGAAGATGGAAGTGATCCGGATAAACGGAGAATCATCGATGTACTGGGCAAAGCAGCCAGATTCGCGACACAAGCACAGGTTGATCGAGTTGCCGAGCGATTGTGTCTTGACTACCAATCTCGTGACACAAGCCGACTGCCGGCTATCGTATCTTCGATCATCGTTTCGGGGCACCGCTTCTCTACGGAGCATAAACTTCAGATCGTTCAACGCTCACTGCAGATCCTACAAAGCAAAAAGAAAAATATCGGTCACTTGCAATGGCAGGCGGGCAATACCGCCAGCCTTCTGATCAATCACCTTGCCCCGAATGAGAAAACAGGCTTTGTCACTGAACTAACTCAAATGCTTCAGCAACCCGAAAAGGTCAAGCCCTCGTTGCAGGTACTGGAGAAACCAGGAAGTGCTGCACACCCATCAGTCTCCACTATCACAAAGCTTACGCAACACAGTCAGGACGATTTGACAATCAGAGCAACGGCGACCTTGTGGACGCTGACTCAGGATTCGGATGCGTGCCTATAATGCTCTATGGGCTGAAATCAAACTCTTCTAGCGTGACAAGAATCGCCAGCCAGACGCTGATTGAAACCGGCGGAAACATCACACGTTTCAGGCCTCAATTGGTAGCACTATTGCACGACGATGTCGAAAAGACAAAGCTTTCGATGCTGCAGAACACTGAAAAGATTGGCGTCGACGCAAAGCCACTTGTCGCTGCAGTGGAACCACTTACCAAAGTCGAGTCAAGCAAAATACGGTACTACGCAACACGCACATGAAACGAGATCGCCGATTGATCTCGACACCTTCACCTTGGCCGGAACCATCGGCGGGGGAAGGGAGCGGACGAAAACACAAAGCTTGCAAAACTGACGTATTGTCGCGTTCACGATTGACGGTGAACGCGACCTCACAGTCGCGTTCAGCAATGCGATGAGTTGACCTCGCCCACTACATGTTGATCTCGTAACCTTTGCGGTTCTCGCGAGACAAGAAGGAATTGGCCTGCTTGTCACCAATCACTTCACGCTTGTCGGGATCCCAATCCAGTGGCCTTCCCAGACGCATCGCAATGTTCGAGAGATGACAAATTTCGAGCATTTGGTTGTGTGACCACACATCCGATATTGGTTGCTCGCCCGCATTGATTGCCTCGATGAAGTTGAGCGTGTGATTCTCTGGCACGGGCCCTCCGTAAACCTCTTCGACCGCACCACCTGGCAGCGGATTGCTCGCGAGATCCTCAACAGGCTTGCCGACGATTTTTCCCCGGTTTACAAAAAACCGTCCCTTCGTTCCCTCGAACAAGATTCCGTTATCACCTTCATTGGTAATTAAAAGCTCGATACCATTATCCATCTCCGCCTTGATGTTGTACTTGATCGCAATATCATATTTATCATCAACAACCGGGTAGCCATTCTTGTCATATTCGACATCGAATTTGTAATTCAACGGTGTGACTTTGCGAGCTCGTGCTTGATCCGAAGCTTTCGCGCCAGAGCCAGCATTGGAACCAGAAATTGCCCAGCGGGCAATGTCGACATGATGGGCGCCCCAGTCGGTCAATTTACCGCCGGAATACGCATGCCAGTTTCGGAAAGCGTAATGGCAGTTGCTGTAGAGGGGCACACCGCCACCGTAACCTTTGCGGATTTCAGGAAGAGCGCGATACGCAACCTTGGGTGCAGGCCCAAGCCAGGTGTCCCAATCCAATTCCGTTGGAACGGGTGCTTCCGGGATCATGGGCGAAGGTCCAAACCCACCAATTCCACAGGTCACTTTCTTGACATCTCCGATGCGTCCTGCTCTGACCAAGGCAATTGCCTGCAAGAATCGCTGCCCTGATTCTGTCCGCTGCATCGTTCCCACTTGGAAAGTACGCCCCGTTTTCTTGACGACTTGCTCGATCAACTTCCCTTCAGCAATCGTCAACGTGAGCGGTTTTTCACAATAGACGTCCTTGCCAGCCAACATCGCCTCAATCGCAATCTTGGTGTGCCAGTGATCCGGAGCAGCAATCATGACCGCGTCAATGTCTTTGCGATCCAATACTCGCCGGTAATCACCATACGAATCGGGCTTCTTGCCCTGACGTTTTTCCAATTTTTCAACGTTGGTTCCCAGTACCTTTGAATCCACATCAGCCAACGCAGCAAAATCGGCAAACTTGGTCGACTTATTGGTAATGGTCACACCCTGATTACGCAGGCCGATAGTGGCAAAAACAGGACGTTCATTAGGCGACTGAAAACCAAAAGCTCGCTCGGCCGTTAAGAATCCGCCCGACGCCAGACCGGTCGCGATCGTGCCTTGAACAAATCCGCGACGTGTCAGATTCCGTTTGGGTTGCATATGATAAAATCCCGGTTGCTAGTTGAGTTGGAAGGAGTTCAGGTGGGTCAGCCCAAGAGGCGAGTATCACGTGGGCGTTATCTGCCCATCCGCCTCGACCACCATCAGGCCTACCGCACAGCATAATCTGGCTCGTCACTCTTGTACCAGCCACGGAAGAATTCACGGCAAAAGTTCGCCACAAAAACGCGAGGAAAAACGATCCTGGCAGTCAGCAAACGTGCGTCTCAGCGCACAATGTGGCTCCAAACGTTCAATCGGCCAGTGGCACAACACTCGAAATGCGTTTTCCCGCATACACCGCACAGCCGCAACTTCGACACATCCATCGCGCATACCCCTCCTCTTGTTCCTCGGCACGCGTACTGGTCACCCGACGCCCCCCCAATCACGTACTCGCCAGTCAACTATTACTTGCGTTCGTACAGGTTGAGCTGATCACGGATCACATGCTTGTACAGAATATCTGCAAGCGTTCGCCTTTTGCACCAAGAGCAACACTTCGGTTTTGTTGCCGCGTGCATTGTCAGTAGAAAATCTCAGTCATCAGCTCAAACTCCTGAGAACCGCATCCCTTACGGGCCAAGCACCGCACCCGGTACGCTTGCTAGCTACCTGACCGATCCGGGTGTTGAGTGCTACGCGTGGCGTAGCAAGTTGCCAGAAAAATCGCTCGGGAATCCAGAGATTGGAAATCCACTCAAGCTGGGCAAACTGGTGCACTCGCCACAAGCTTTGAAGTTATCTGCCAGCACTTCTGGAAATCTCCAGTGAGAAAAAGCTAGTCAATCCCTTTTCTGAAAATCGTGTTTTTATTTTCCAACGCATGCGTAACACGCCCGCATGCGGGTACGCACACGTTGGCGTATGCGTTTGCGCGTGCACGACAATGGTGTCAGTGCCGGCGATTCCAACAGCCGCTTCAAAACGAAATTCCAAAGACGAGGATCACTCACTCATGATCACCATGAAGCTGACGTACGAAAAATCACACCTATTCATGCACACCCCACAAGGAAAATGGTTGGTCGACACAGGAGCCCCGACCAGCATCTCGCCCAAAACCATTCTCTCGTTCGATCTGCAGGGGTATCAGCGAAGTTTCGAAGTCCAGCAAAACTACATGGGTCTCTCAATTCCCAGCCTGATCAACCTTGTAGGTGTAGAATTTGACGGGCTGCTTGGGACCGACATTCTCAACGAGTACGACATCCTTTGGGACATCAAGTCAGAGACCATGCTGCTTACAGAAACTGAAATGGACGTCCGATCGATCGGGCTCGTGGGAAATGAACTGGGCATCGGGAACATCATGGGAGTTCCAACATTGCAGGTAGCATGTGCCGGCCAATCCCTGACGATGTTTTTCGATACAGGTGCTCCGTATAGTTATCTGACCAAGTCGCTTGAACCGTTGCCCCCGAGTGCGCACGAAGTAGAGGATTTCTTACCTGGTTTTGGCACGTTCACAACGAAACTGGGTCAAACCAGCTTTGAGGCAGATCAAACAATCTATTCTTTGCAGACAGGAGAGTTGCCGGCATTGATCGGCATGTCGCTTTCGATTGCTGGATCGGATGGCATCATCGGAAATGAAATCATGGCTGATCGCCGTATCGGATATTTTCCGCGACGTCACACGATGCTAATCGAGCCGATGCACCGACCGGACGAGTGACTTGGTTAGCGATCAGGTCCTACTTCCGAAATTCGCAAAGAACATTGCATTCTCCGGAAACGACCTGAAGCTATGATCATGTGCGGACCATCAAACGAACTGACACATTCAGCCTCAACAGACTTCCACCACAACTTTGAATCGAAGAGCAATACCCCATGTTTTTCAACAAACGGTTTTTCAACAAACGGCAATTCCTGAAGCAGTTGTGTTGGATAGGCGGAGCCACATCGATGTTGCCGGGCAAGGGGATCCTCGCAGAAGAGAAACAACAGAGCGTCGATCGTGACATTGCTTCAGCAATGCAACACGCAAAGCTTGCAATGCAATTCAAGGGAAAAAGTCGGACCGAATTTGACGCTTGGCAACGAACATTCCGCAGTCAACTCAATCAACTTCTTGGTGATTCATCACCTCCGAAAGACTGGATCGTCAACGAAGTTGGACGAGAAGAATTCAAGGACCACACACGGCTTGATCTGCTTCTTGGAGCAGATGGAATCCCATCGCTACCGGTATATCTCCTGAAGCCCAAGACTCGTTCTTCCCAACCGCTTCCGGGTGTCCTGTGCATTCATGGCCACGGTCCTTTGGGGCATGACGCAGTCGTAGGCCGTCAAGATCAAACGGATGCTGCACAGCACATCGAGAAGTCCAACTACGATTATGGATTACAGTTTGTGCGTCGCGGGTATCTGGTTGCGGCGCCTTGCATGATCCCATTTGGCCGACGTGTCGAATCGGAACGTTACGGCGGAAAAGATCCTTGTGCTGTCACCTTTGTGAGAATGCAGGCTTTGGGTCAACTACCGATCACTTCCAACCTCCGCGATCTGCGTTGGACGATCAGCCTGCTGGAACAACAAACCAACCTGAAACCCGCAAGCATTGGCTGTGCAGGTCTTTCCTATGGAGGGCGAATGGCGATGCTCGTCAGCGCGATCGACCCACGCATCCGTATCGCAGCAATCAGCGGTGCATTGAATCTGATGCAGGAAAGGCTTTCTCAGCGTCACAGTTGCGGATCACAGGTCATCCCCCGACTCCTGCAATATGGTGATTACTCGGAAATTGGTGGTCTGATTGCACCACGTCCTGCTGTTTGGGAAACGGGTTCCCAAGACCGCTTGATTGTGCCTGAATGGGACGAACGCTTTCGAGCACGTTTGCGACGCATCTATCATGCTGCAGGAGTGCCTCAAAATCTTCATTTCGACAGATTCGAGGGTGGGCACCGCTGGAGCGGTCGGGTCGCTACGCCGCTCTTTGACCAACTTCTCAAGTCATGACCACCCGCAACCCATGACAAGAGCGACTCAAAACAAAAACAGGAAAAGAAAAACACAGGCTCGTGCGAATCGTGACCATCATGAATCAAATCCTAAGACAGAGAAGAGAACAAAGTGCGGAGCACCAACGATTTCACTTGCGGTACGATGCAAGTCAGGTGCCACGTGCCACGTTCGATCACCTGCCTGTTCCATCCCTCGACAGGATTGAAAATAACGTTTCTCCCGACAAAACGTGACTTCAGATTCATTGCGAGACGCAGACACGGACTGTTCTCCGCATATCCCTTTCTGAGTAATCTGTTTCATTCTGAAACAAACAGGCAACGGCATGAATGCTGCACTGCTCCCTGGGCACGTGCATCGAATAGCGACCTCGAGCCCCATGCTGCGCGAATCAAGCGTCCGACTGGAAGCCACAAGAAAACTGGCCGCCACAAGTAGATGCGTGACAAATCGATTCAGGTCTTCAAGAGCGAGACCAACGGGATCGCAAACCGGGTTGATTTGAAATTAAAAAAACCAGGTGGATTCCACCGGCAAGCGTTTGCTTGCCGGTGGGCACACATGAAACGGCCAGCAGTAGCAGGGCAATCAGTTCGCAAACACCCACGGGCGTGCCTGTTTGATGACGAGTTTCCCATCTTTCGTGATTTTGAACTCGACCTCCATGGCAAACTGATCATCTTCACCCTGGCCATAAAACTTACGAAATTTTCCGTGAATCTTTGCCAGACGGTCTCGTAAATCTGCAAGGTGCTCATTTCCAAGTAACGTCTTATTCTCGGGTGCATCGGTTGAGCGACGAACCACTTGGTGTCCATCTTCTTTCCACCATCCAAGCAGAATTTCTTCTGGAGAGGATTCAGCATTGGGGTTGGTAACCAGATCCTCGCCCACTTGAGTGTTGACGTAATAGTTGCCCTGCGATTCGTACAAAACGTCATCCGTGACCACGACTCCATTGGCCTGTTCGCCTTTAAAATTGGGATGCAGCAGCACGCCCATGGCAGTCAACTTGTGGTCAACGCGATAAAAATCGCGTTCTTCGAATGCGCGAAAATTCCAAAGACTGGCATAGACCTGTTTGATGGACTTCGCCAGGTGCCCCTCATCAGGATTGTGCGTAAAAGAGTCGTACAAGCCGGCACCACTGAAGCCGGCCAGATCTTCATTGTTGGTACTTGACCGGCATCGAATGGCCGTTCCGGCTGGAAATGATTCCTGAATCTTCTCAAGGGCGACCATCATTGATTCGGACAGGGTTCCCTGCTGGATCTGTTCTCGGAGTTCCTTCAACATGGACTGCTGTACATCCTGATCTTGCTGAAACTCTTTCTTGCTCAGCATGGCATCGACCTTGGCATAGAGTCCATTGCGTTTCATGAATTCATCGTAGAACGAAAATGGAACCACAAACCCATCAGGGATCATCCCATCGGGAAACCCAAAGGTATGCATGGTTGCCAGATTGGATGCTTTCGCACCGACGCTGTTGGCATTCTCAAAACCGATCTCCTGCAAGGGTTTGATCACCTTGACCGAGAGGTCTCTTGAAGGAACCAGCGGTTCATTTGGCCTGAATTTACTGAAGTGTTCGTCAACCTCTTGCTTGGTAGCTTCACGCAACGTGTAACCATCTGCGGTGACAGAGTAGCGAACCAGTTTCCCAACCAAAGAACGGATCGCGTCTTGCTCCATTGCATTGGTGACAAATGCATTCGGAACACGATCTTGAACACACCGGAGATTGACATGCGAAAGTGGTGTCTGACGTTCTTCGGAAATGACGCCGGCTACACGCGGCATCTGGTTGGGCAGCGTTTGGCAAATCATAATATCGCGTGGCGAGGAACGCGTCTCATTGCCCATCACTCGCAGGCGACCAAACGACTCGCCGGCATTCATGGGCAAAAATCCAATGTTGCCATAAAGATCAGCATCAAGATGCACCGCCACATCCGAAGCTTCGTATTTTGACTTATCAGCTTCGTAACGGGCCATCCCACCACGTAGTGGATGATAGGCCAACTGTCCCTTGAGAAACGGGGCACCTTCAACAAGCGTGTCACGAACGTACTTGATCGTCTCGAACGCAAAGGCATCATTGGGCTGAAAGTCAAAGACGTATAAACCTGTTCCGCCCGCTGCATCTTTCATTCGCGGCTGGAAGGAAATAGCCCCACGAATCGCACCGCGACTGTTCATGCCCACCATTCCCATGTAGGGGGGATGAGCCCGATAATTTCCCGTATTCATGAAGTACAGCGTGGCCTGATCAGACTCAGGATTCTCGATCAGGAACTTCACATACTGCAAGTTTGCCAAATAAGGATCACGTCCGACATCAGTTCCCTTGTAGGACAATTTGGCAAAAGTTTGCAGATCGGGAATCGCTGCAACTCCCATTTCAAACTTCAAGTCTTCCGGTGCGATTCGTTTTCCTGAACCACCACCGAAGTCGCCTCGAAAACCGCGTTGTGCAAGGACCACATCGCCTGATGACCCCAGCAGCACCAACAACGTCATGCAAAGAAATTTGTTCATAACCAGAGGATTCTATCCATTACCATTTGAGAGGAACGCAAAATACCAGGAAAGTGTGAACTGATATCGTCTTCCATCCAACCCCATTGAATAACGTACGTTCCGAGCCGATCCCAACGGGAATCCAAAAAACATTGCCGGATGACTCACGAGGATCGAATCCGGCCTACCTGCAGTGACTCCAACCCCATTTCCTGTTCTTCAGGCTGATCCATGTTTGAAACCATGGATTCCAACTCCTCCCTTCGACGAACATCCTCCCGTGCCCATGCATCGAGCAGAGCACTTTCACTATTCGGTGTTACGGTCAGCATGGGAATCACTTCGTCGTCCCAATTGGCAAAACACTCGTCGGTTTTCCGATCTCCAATCCCGTTCCAAACATTCTCAGAGATGGGAACATTGACAAACGCCCGCTCTGCCGGCATTTCTCCTTCGCCCTCGTCCACGGGTTGGCCAAGAGAATTGAGCACAAAAATGCAATCGAGAGTGGACATGTATCCGTCCCCATTTGCATCATAGAACTTATCGAGGCTGTCAGCTGAACCTGGGAAGAAGTAGCGACCGTCTTCTGCAGTGATATCAACAACGGCCAAACGATTGATGATCAACAGCACATCCAGTGGTGTTGTATTGGAATCGCGATTAACATCCGTCTGAATTTCTGAATTGTGCCAACCTTGAAGCTCACCGTTCAACCAGATTTTATTGATACCGTCAGATGCAGAGATGAAGTCATTCGCATTCATGTGGTGAATCACGTCATCATGCTTTCCGGTCACCATCCAATTCATACCTCCGGCATCATGGATCACATTCCGGCCATCTCCCGCATTGATTTTATCTTTGCCTGATCCGGTATGGATCTCGTCTTCCCCAGCCCCGGTGGTGATGAAGTTATTGCCGTCCAAGTCCGTGATCAATGCATCCGATTCATCGATGCTGATCCAATCATTTCCTTTGGCACCATCAACAATCACCCGATGACTGGCTATGCCATTGACGAGCAGACTGTCATCTCCGGCCAACAACTCAAAAACAATTTCACGATAGTCAACCGCGCTAAAGCGATGTCGCAGGTGATCGGTTTCATTCCACATGCCATCGATCTGGATTCCGCTGGACGTCAAACCCACGAACCAATCATCCTCACCGGCTGTCCCCAGCAGCAGCAAACGATCCGCAGGGAACGAGCTCGCCGCAAACTCCAGTTTTTCTATCTGCTCGGCAGACAGACCCTCAATTGCATTCTGCAAGAACAACTTCTCGATATCGCCATGATCGACATGCAAATCCCCCGCATGGACAGTTCCATTGACCATCCAAACCGGGGTTCCCAGACCATCGACCAACAACTGATCCTCATGATCCCCTCCCACAACTTTCACAGCGAGTCCTGCCCCGCCGCGGAACGCAGCCAAGTCGAATTGATCGACACCACCATTGCCGTGCATTTCCAGCGAGGTCAAAACGGTTGCAGCCTGAGACTGGAAACTATCATCACCCGATCCGAGCTTCATGACGACAGATCGCACTTCCCCCAGCTGCAATTCCGCAACATCGGTTTCAATGCGATCTTGCAGGGTCGTGTAGGATCTGCCTGTGCTTGATCGTGTATCGTCCAAGTGCAGCGTTCCAAACTGGCTGACCATCACCTCAAGTGGATTTCCACCAACCCCACTCAAATCCGTGATCGCCAGTTCCACCGAATCATCCTCAGATCCAGATGTCAATTGAAGCGGCCCACCACTGATGGCCCCAAGCAATCGAATACGATGCGGGTTGCCTTCAGCAAGCGTTGCAGCCCCGGTGGCAACGGAAACCGGTTGCGAACTTTCCAAGCGGGAACCCTGCTCCGCGATCACGGCTCCATCAGCAAATAAGCTGACAAATCCGTTGGCAGAAGCAACGTGTGCGTTGGGCTCTAACTGCAGGTTGCCACTGCCGCCATTGGACTTCAGATCGACTTCCTGATCAGCGTGAATCGGGGAACTTACCGTGATGTGTAAGTCGCCCATCAGACGAATCGCACCACCAGCTCGCATCGTCCCGTCAACGGCCAGGTTTCCAGACTGTGCCAGATTAATGTCACCAACCACAGTCGAAGCCGCGAGACTTGAGGCTCCGATTTCCAAGTGGGAGCCCACTGCACCAAGGTGATGCAAGCTGCGAAGCTGAAGCTGATCGGCCTGAATCGTGGGCACGCTCTCAGACTCGGCATTTCCTTGGGCACCCAACAACAGACTCGAATCCGCAGGATTTGCGGAGCCAGCTGTACCAATCGAGCCTGTAAGTGCAGAAAGCTGAATATCACTCTCGCTCGCGACAGAATCAACGAACAGGTCACCGTTGACCTGCGTCAGATAAATCCCGTCCGGCGCATCAGCCTGAATTTCACCTGTAGCCAGCACCAAAACGGGAACGCTGGGAGCGCCAATCTGCTTCCCAGAAGTGATGGACAGATTGTTGGATTCGATGGTTGGAGCCCCGTAGGAAAAACTGAATCCAGTGATTTCCTGACTCGCAGCCTGACCGTTCCCTAGAGCAGTGAACCCCAACCGAGCCAGATTCGTCCCAAGTGCCTGAATGGTCCCATAAACGGAATCAAATGTATGGGTAATACCTGTCACTGTATCCGTCAAGGCAAAAGCAATCACGGATGTTCTCACATCGTAGACCATCAAAACGTGGATGGGATTGCCGGCATCCAAGCCGATGCTGTCAGGCAGTTGATTCAACTGAACCCCACCACCTGCACCCTCATAGTACAGTCCAACCATTTGGGACTGATCGCAATCTTGACATTCCTTGTCAATCACAAACGAGACGTCCTGTAAATCCTGCGTCCCCACATTCACAGTCGTTCCACTGGGAACAATGTTGAATCCCAACGTCGAAATTGGACTTTGGCTCTCGTAAACAAAACTCGCAACAAAATCCCTGTCGACAGTTACCAGCGTGTCGTACCAGGCTTCCGAAACACTCACCCAGTCAGACGCGGCTCCGACTGGTTTTGCGTCGTTCACCAGTGTCAAGGTATCATCACCGAACACTTCACTGCCATTCGTGGAATTCGTGGACCAACCCTCACCGGAGCCGTTAGCTCCGAAGCCGACAATCGATCCTTTCAGCTGGTTTGTGACAGCAAAAATATTGGCTGAAGGTGCAGCGATATTCGCATTACCACCGGTATAAATCTCATTCAGACGGAGGTCATTGCTGGCCTGATGTGAAAGATAGAGATCATTCACGGCATACACATCCAAATGCCCTCCCACCTGAACATTCAGTGGATTGCTCTGTTCTCCAAGGCCCCCTCCAGAGACCAGATTCAACTTTCCTGACAAGATACCGGGCGAACGCGTAATCGCGATTCCATCAAGAAAGGCTGTCTGGTCAGCATCTGAAGGATCCACACCGGTAAAGGTAAGTGTGTTCTCTCCCGTGTAGCCCCAGTTGCCGAATCCACTCATGATCGGTGAAGTGCTTTGGCTCTCGCTCCAAAGGCTGAAGTCTGTCACGGTTTGAGTTGAAGAAGCACCGCCATCGCCTCCGGTGAAACCGACATAAGCGTGTCGACCCAGGACCGTACCCAGATCAATCCCCGTGTAGGTACGCGTAAACGTGGTCAGCAGCACGGTATCAGTCAGAGTTTCGGTGACAGTCTGCTGATCGGCATCAAACACCAGCTGAACCTGAATTGGGTTACCACTATCGAAACTGACTTCTCCGGTACTCAGGTAATTCTCCGAAGTGTTGTCTACAACAAAATTTGAACCTTGCACATGGCCACTATAAAGGTTGATCTGGTATGCGGCTGTCGATCCCCCAATCCCTACATACCCAAGCGAACCTCCAACACCTCCAAGTGCATCAATCCCTTCGTTCTGGAATGCGAATGTGATCCCATCAGCGGCCTTATCACCACCTGACTGGTAAGTGAATTCAACGGTAAATTCCCCGGTCGCTGGAAGATTGACGGGGTTTTGATACCAGTAAGCAGTGGCCTCATTATTTCCACCGTCAGTCAGTTGCAGAAGAGTGTCATCGAGTGTGAAAGGAACCGCGACGGATTCATAATTGATGGAAGATGGTGTTTGCGTGGTCAATACGTCACCATCCAGCCCGACTGTGAAAGTGGGTTCGGGATAATTCGCCCTTTGAGCCATGTCAAAATGAAGCTCGTAGGGCTGGCCAAGAACCAGACCCTGAAAGCTTTGTGAGATCACACCCTGCTGCTGAATCAAACCCACCTGACTGCCAAACGGTGCAACGGGATTTCCGTTGGTAAAGCCGCTGCCGTTGCCAGAAACTCCCGTATTGTCCGGGCTGTAAACCCAAGTGGTGCTCGCGGGATTGTAGGTAAAACTTTCCGACAACTGCACGGGTTCCTCGAAACTGCCATTTGCAATCACGCCGGTTGCAAACTCGCGATTATTGAGTGTGAAGTCAGTTGCTTCGTACTCGAGATCATCATTGACATACCCCAGTGTCCCGTCCCCGCTGATCGACCAACCAGTCGATTGAGATGTTTCTTGCAACTGCACCTGATTGATATTGTTTTGAGCAATCAATTGGGCCATATCAAGTGTCTGCACATCGAGAAGATTCAAATCACCTGCCGTCTCGGCCAGATTGACAGGCCCCGTGGCGTCCACCAAAACCAGACCATCAGTGGCAATGTCCACGTGCAAAGGTGAATCGATCCGAATGAGGGCAGCCACGGGAGTAACATTCACAGGAGCGTCTTCGTAGGAGTAAACAACCCGTGAACCATCAACATTTTCGCCGACCATTTTAATTTCGCCCGCGCTCGTTGCTTGGGCCAAGAGCATCTGTTCGTTCGACGTAATCGGACCTGCCTCCGTGCTCGCCAGTGTGATCTCAACCGGATCGCTTAACGCACCAATCGAACCATTGGCACTCAACGAAAGAACAGTTGTCTGGATCGCTGGTTGCGATCCGGTCCGGTCATAGCCACGTTCACTCATCTGAAAAGCATCGAACGAGAGCAGAGAAAACGAGTTGGCGAGTTCATCCGCATCATGAGTCAATTCGCTGACTGCCTGTGAGGAAGCCACGAATTTGTAACTCTCATCGTAAGCTCCGAACTGATCCAGCGAACTCCACTCTGGTCCAAACGCGAGATCACTTGCAAAAACACTCACGGCGTTGCTGTAGATCAGATTGCCGTAAGCCTGAACCTGAGTCGACGTTGCTGTTACTGGCGACTGATCTTCTGCCAGTCCTGTGTAGTAGAGATCTGCTTGCGTCTGATAATAGGCCAAGCCATCTGAATTAAGAACAAACTCACCTGCCTGCTGATCATAGGACCCCAGCGGCGGTATCGGCGTAAGCGGCGGCGTCAACTGCAAACCCATCAGCGTCCAGTACTGCAAGTAGTTCGACTGGACGGAACCTTCGAATGCTGCAATGGTCAACGAACCGGAGTCGAGAACAAAATCACGCACCTTGATTGCTTCATCAATCAGCGTGATCTGAGCCGATGTAAATTTCCTTCCACCAAAGCCAAACAAGTCGAGTGTGCTGCCACTGGTGATATCACCATCCTGATTCACCAGGGAAACGACTCCCTGAGGTGAACTTGTCGTGACCGAATGGACCCGCAATTCGTCCCGAGGCTGCACAAGAAAAATGCTGTCCTGCGCAGCAGCAGTCAGCAGTCCCTCTACCAGACTACCGGTGTCGATCTGGAAGGCTTGTGTCTGGATTGTGAGTGGTGCACTTTGCAAGCCGATACTGCCACTTTTGGCCTGCAAATCGATACTCGATGCAGTAATCTCCGCCTCAGTTGATCCCGCAATGAAGTCACCTTGCGATTGCAACTCAACATTGCCCAACGGACGCTGACTGTTGCCCACCGAGGCATCAATCTGGCCAATCACAAAGTCGTCACTGGAAGAGAGATAGATACTCTGGAAAGCAGTCGCATCAACGGGCAAAGACGGATTCAAATCGATTTGAACCGGGCCTCCGGCAGCTCCGACACTACCCGAAGTAGAAACAAAGTCAACTTGTTGCGCACGAACAACAGCACCATCGGTCTGGGTAATATCCTTCAGTGCCGAAAGCGTGACGCTGCCAGGAAACACAACATTCCCCTTCAGTTGTAATTCACTTTGCGAAGTCACGGCCAGGCTGCCGTACTTGACATTTGAAAAATCAATGGAGATGGAATTACTTGCAGGTATCTGATTATTGATCCGCAATAAAATCTCGGTGGGATAAGTCCAATCCCACTGCGTGGAAGGTCCGTA
>PKCN01000165.1 GCA_002862205.1 Planctomycetaceae bacterium
TTGAATTCACGGGTTGAATTCACAGATTGATGAAAGACGGGTGCCACTTCGGGAAATTGTTTCCGAGGCTATCAGTTCAATGAAATTCGTGTTGTCGGGTGAGGCTGTCGATTGGCGTCGGTGAGATTGTGGACGTTCCTCCAACCCATCATGCGAAATTTGCCGGCTCGAAATTCGAAGGCTCGAAATTCGAAGGTTCGAAATTCGAAGGTTCGAAATTCGAAGGTTCGAAATTCATGGTGGCGGGATGAACCGGTACTGGCCGCCTTTTTCTTTTGCGATCAATTGCATCAAGGGGCCGCTGGCGAAGCTTTCAAAGGCGATCGTATGAACGACGATCTCCGGAGGGTACTCAGATAAGACAACTTTTGGATCCAGTATCTCACCGCCTGGTGGTGGCATTGCCTTTCGCGCTTGTCCAAAGTTTTGGAAGAAGGAATTGAGTGGTGAGTTCAGGTTTGCCCCGTGGCCGTACAGAAACTCACCATCCGACAGAAAGAAAACAGCGTCTGGTTTCAAGCTGCCTGCTATCTGCAGCGCTCGTGCGGGCATGGTTCCCCCGTTGGGGCGGACCTGGTACCCCAGCCAATCGATGGCGGCCTGCCTGTTGATGGGGGTTGCCTGTCTCATCACAGCTTCGTTGTTTTTGACGAACATTGGCAAAGCATGATTGCTATACAGGATGACTGAAAAATCCTGCTCGGCAGTGAGTTGATTGATCGATCCGATCAATTCTCTGGTCGCACGCTCGAGTCGCTGCCCATTTCGTGCAGCCATGCTGGAAGAAACATCAAGCACGAACACAAAGCGATTGCCGTAAGCTTCGGCACCAAAAAATTTGATGCTCTTGTTTTGCTCGCCCGTGTCACCGGGATCAGCGAGAGCCTCAATAGGGGCATCGGCTGGCGCAACACTCATGCTAGAGAATGAAGGGGGCTCCACCTCCATCAGCTCAACCAGATCGATCTCGACGGTGTCTGTGAGCGCTGAATCAGGAGTAAGAGTTTCCTGATCGGGCACAGCGAAATCAACACTTTCCATGCTTGACAATTCTTCGGTGTTGGCCCAGGGGTCATTTTTGTCCGCAGCCGCGAGGGAAATGACCAACGGATCGGACCGATCATTTGGGATCAGTACCAAGGCCAAAAGAACGAGAATTGCCAAATGCGCGATGAGTGAAAACAGTAATCCGGAAAATTGCCGGAGCTGACGTTCCTTGATGGTCTCAAGATCGCTCTCATGACCCTCGACGGCTAGGAAAGCGTCCACGCTCATCGCCACGTCTGGGCAAGCTGCCACATTCACAGCCACATTTTCAGTCACCTCTGCTCGCACCTCAGGCGGTGGAGGCGGAGTCAATTTGTCGGGACGCTCGATAGGTGGCGGGGTCAGCAAGGATTCACGAAGGTGGATATGGGTGAGACACGATTTGAAGATGGGAAAGCGGCACAGTTCTGGTTGGTTTCCAAGTTGGCTCCAAGCAGGGTTGATCTTGGTATTCAAGGCGTTCTACTTGACGCTCAATTTGCCCGATTCCCAGACATTCTAGCGTAGCAACCCTGACGTCTCTTCACAAACTCTGTCCAGTACCAGCTCTCTCTCGTACCGGCCACGGCGTCACACGCAAGATGTCACACGCAAGATACTTTCGAGGAGTTACTTGTAGGTGGGCAATGGGGAGTTGCTTTCAGGTGGCGGACGGTGTGCATGTGTTATTTGCTGTTCCTTGGCGTATGGGAGCGTATCGGGGCGTATGGGGGGCGTATCGGGGCGTAGGTTGTAAACCTTGGCCGAATCTTGCCGGATTACTTTTCGTGCTGTGTTCGAAGGCCTGATCTTCTATGATATCGGGTAAATCCATCGATGAAGCGGTGCGATCAGCGGTGGCGTACCGGGGGCGAGTCGTGGTGGAGACAGTGGTTGATTTGGTCAGCCAGGCGAAATACCAGCCATTTGAAACTTTCCGCGATTGAGAAAGGCGAAGTGCCTGCAGGCATGAAAACTCTTCTAAAACTACTGATCGTTGTCGGGGCATTGGGGGCATTGGGGGCTGTCGGATACCGGCCCGCACGGGATTATTGGCGCGAGCGCAACAAGATTACCTGGGATACGGCGGCGGTCGAATCGGGTGATATCATACGATTCGTCAATTCAACAGGCACGGTGCAACCGGTCTTGTCGGTTTCCATTGGATCGTTTGTCTCCGGCCCGATTGTTGAACTCAATGTTGACTTCAATGATGAGGTAAAAAAGGGCGATGTGCTTGCCCGGGTTGATCCGCGTCTCTTCAAGGCGGGGGTTGATCGCGACAATGCAACTTTATCGACGCGAGAAGCTGATCTGGAACGTATTGAAGCTCAGTTGCAGCAGTCGCTTAACAACTACCTGCGAGGAAAACGACTTCGCGACAAGAATAAAGACTTCATGTCTGACCGTGAGATGGACGCTCTGGTCTTTGAAGTCAAGTCATTGCAAGCGCAGCGAAAACTGGCCAAAGCATCGATTTTACAGGCCAAGGCTTCACTGGAAACATCTCAGGCAAATTTGCAATACTGCGAGGTCACTTCGCCGGTGGATGGAGTGGTTATCAATCGACTGATCAATCCGGGGCAAACATTGGCGGCACAATTCCAGACACCGGAATTGTTTGTGGTGGCGCCCGACCTTCGAGAAAAGGTGCACGTGTTTGCATCGGTGGATGAGGCTGACATCGGGCTGATTCAAGCTGCAAAGTCTGCGGGCAAGCCGGTGGATTTTACGGTGGATGCACACCCTGACGAATTGTTCGACGGAGAAATTGAGCAGATTCGGGTCAGCAGTGTCGCCACTCAGAATGTTGTTACCTATCCGGTTGTGATTGCGGCGACCAACCCTGACTTGAAGTTGCTGCCCGGAATGACTGCAAGTATTTCTTTTGAGGTGGATTCTACTGAGGATGTCCCCAAAATCCCCAACGCTGCGCTTCGATTTTTTCCAGACAATATCAAACTGGTTCGCGAAGCTGACAGAAAGTTGATTGATGGGTCGACCTGGAGAACAAAGAAGTCTGATGCGGAGAAAGACGAAGCAGCAAATCAGACGGCGACCGAGAGTGCAGAGGCACAGCGAAAAAAAAACCAGCGTCATGTTTGGGTCGTCGATGGTGAGTTGCTTCGTGCTGTCGAGGTCACGACTGGTTTGATGGAAAACAAGTTTACCGAGATGGTTTCAGGTGATCTGAAGGTCGGTGACAAGCTGGTCATTGGCAAGAAGGATTAGGTCGAGCATGTCTTTCTTTGATACGGTTCGCATTGCGTTTCGCGCTTTGTTGAAGAACAAAATGCGTGCTGTTTTGACCATCATTGGTGTCGTGATTGGAATCGCGGCGGTGACAACGATCGTTTCGATCGGACAAGGAGCCAGCAAACTCGTTAGCGGTGAGTTTGAAGCCTTGGGAACCAATGTCATTCTTGTCTTTCCGGGGCAAACGCGTCGCGGCGGGGCAAGGCAGTCGGGGGCTCCCACGTTGACCACTGCCGATGCCGAATCAATCGGAGAGGAGTGTCCTGCTGTTCTGGCCGCGTCTCCCATCGTTGCGACTGCTGGACAGGTCATTTACGGAAATGAAAATTGGAATCCAAAGCAGATGCAGGGGGTCGGGCAAGACTACCTGACAGTGAGAAATTGGGAGCTTGAAGCTGGTGGCTTCTTTTCAACCAGTGATATCGAATCCAATGCCAAGGTGTGTGTGATTGGTCAGACTTTGATTTCCAAACTGTTTCGCACTGTCAATCCGATGGACGAGATGATCAGGATCAACAATGTACCCTTTCGTGTGATCGGGATTCTGGCGAAAAAAGGCGCCAATATGGTTGGTGACGATCAGGATGATGTGGTGCTGATGCCTCACACGACCGTCCGGAAACGGCTCAATGGTTCACCGCTCGATAACGTCAGGATCATCATGGTGTCGGCTCGTGGAACCAAGCAGATGGGGCAAGCCGCAAAGCAAATCGAATCGCTGCTTTACGAACGACACGAAATCGGGCCTTCGGAAGAACCAGATTTCAGTGTGCAGGATACGACCGAAATCGCTGCGACACTTGGCATCATTACCGGAACCTTGACGCTCATGCTCTCCGCCATTGCAGGGATTTCGCTGCTCGTGGGTGGAGTTGGAATCATGAACATCATGCTGGTTTCGGTCACGGAGAGAACAAGGGAAATCGGGATTCGGATGGCATTGGGAGCGCGAGGCAAAGACATTCTGCGGCAATTCCTGATTGAGTCAGTTGTGCTTTCCTGCATTGGTGGTGCCATCGGATTGTTGCTGGGCACCGGTGCCTCGATGTGCGCCAACGTGCTGATCAATATGTATAAACCGGGAACCGATTGGCCCATGATCGTTTCGATTCCTGCTGCAGTGGTCGCGATGGCATTCGCCGCAGCCGTCGGTGTTTTCTTTGGATATTATCCGGCGCGACGCGCAAGCAAACTCGACCCCATTGATGCATTGAGGTACGAGTAAATGGCTTTGATTGAACTTGATGATGTTCGCAGAGTCTACGATTTGGGTGAGGTCAAGGTGCACGCACTTCGCACAGTGACAAGGAAAATTGAGCTCGGTGAATACATCGCACTGGTTGGTCCCTCGGGCAGTGGCAAGTCAACCTTGATGAACACATTGGGGTGTCTTGATCGCCCAACCCATGGCAGCTATCTGCTTGATGGCGAAGAAGTGGTCACCATGAATCGTGATCAACGAGCCAAAATCAGAAACAAACAACTCGGCTTTGTTTTCCAGAACTTCAATTTGCTCAATCGTACATCGGCACTTGAGAATGTAGAACTGCCGCTGATGTACGGACCTCGTGTGTCTGCTCGTGAACGGCGTGATCGCGCTATGGAAATGCTCGGGAAAGTCGGCTTGGCAGATCGCTATCACCACCACCCAAGCCAGTTGTCCGGTGGACAGCAACAGCGGGTTGCCATTGCAAGAGCACTTGTCAATCGCCCTTCGATACTGATGGGGGATGAGCCCACCGGCAACCTCGATTCAAAAACCAGCCGGGAAGTCATTGACTTGTTTCGTGAATTGAACGAACTGCAGGATATCACGGTGATTCTCGTGACCCACGATCAGAATGTGGCCCGTAATGCCAAGCGAACTCTGGTTTTGCGGGATGGTGAAATCGTCGAGGATACAACCGATTTTCTTCTCGCAAAGGCTGCGCTCGAGCTTGACCCCGCTCGGGAAGAATGACGTTGAGTCTTGTTGTTGCATTCCAGCTCCAATCAGGCCCGAGATGCGAGGTTAACTTCTGGTTCGCAGTGGTATGACGAGCTGAGGGCAAACGCTTATGGCAGGTTGTCAGGGCAAACGCCGACTTGCCTAGTCTGTGTAACCGTCAAGGATGATGGTGGGTGGCGTTGGAGGCCGCCACGACGGGGGTGGAGACGACATCATACACGGAAAAACTGGCGTAATCGTCGTGTGTGGTCGAATCCGAATCTTATGGATACTGTACTCTCGGGTCGTGCTCTCGGCGTTCGCTTGGCGGTCGGCTGCCTCGTTGCGTTCGCAGCCACGTCGCCGCGTTTGACAGGGGCAGAAGAACCTTGTTACCCGATTTTGCCTGGGCAGCGTACCTTGCAGCTCCGGTTACCCGGTCAATTGTTGCAAGTCGCGGTTCCTCAAACACCCCGCCCGCCTACCGTTGCCGACCTGCAGTTTGATGCGCCCCCACGAAATCTGACGCTCAACGAGGCCATCAACATCACGCTGGCCAACAGTGAGGTGGTACGAGTGCTCAGTGGAGTGACTGCCTCAACCAGCGGACGCACGATTTATGATGTGGCCATCACGAATACCACGATTGATCAACAGAAGGGCGTCTTTGATCCAACGCTGCGTTTTAACAATCTCTGGAATCAGGTCGAAAATCCCATCGGGCTTCCTGACCCATTTGACCCCGGAAATACACTGATCGGCGGAACCCAGAATGAAGGTTTCGGGCTCGATTTCGGATTGACCAAAAAGAACCTGCTGGGTGGCACGACCAACATGGCAGTGGTGAGTAATCGGAATCACATCACACCCGGTGTTTTTCCGCTCGACCCCTCGGATCGCACGTCAACGGAATTCAGCTATACACAACCGCTGCTGCAGGGCGGTGGCAAGGCAGCCAATCAGGCTCCGATTGTGTTGGCACGAATCGATACTGAGCGTTCCTTCTTTCAGTACAAACAGGCAGTGCAGCGATCTGTTCAGGGTGTGGTTGAAGCGTACTGGGCTCTTGTTTTTGCTCGCACCGATCTTTGGGCACGAACACAGCAGGTTGAGCAGGCAAAGTTTGCCAACGACCGTACTGTAGCCCGGGTTGAAAGTGGTGACGCCAACGCTGGTGATCTCGCGCAAACCGAACTGGCTTTGGAAAACTTCCGGGCAAGCCTGTTGGCTTCCCAAGCCAGCGTACTGCAACGACAGGCTGCCCTGTTGAACATTCTCGGCTTGCCACCCTTTCAAGCAGAACGCACCGTGCCAATCACTCCGATGCTCGAAGATTTGATTGCAGTGGATTGGAATTTGATCAATGAATTGGCGCAGCGTGAACGTCCCGATATCATCGAGTTGAAGTTGATTCTTGAAGCGGATCAGCAGCGATTGGCGATCGCAGATAATCAGGCTCGACCCCAACTCAATGGTGTCGCCTTGTACCGATGGAATGGACTCGAGGGCATTGCACCGGCCGGGAATCGTGTGCGTAGTGGCACAGGTGATTTTCAGGACTGGTCACTGGGGGTCAATTTTTCAGTCCCACTGGGCATGAGAGCCGAGCGAGCCACCCTGCGTCAGCGGCAGTTGATCATTCAACGTGATCGAGCCAATCTGTATCAGGGGTTGCACAATATGCAGCAATTGCTTGCACTGAGTCTCCGTAATCTCGAGCAGTTTTACGCTCAATATGAACGATACAAGGCTGTTCGAGCCGCTGCCCGTCGCAACCTGGAACAGCAACTCGCGCAGTACAACGAAGGAATTATCCAGTTCATTGTGGTTTTGCAGGCGATTGTTGATTGGGGAAATAGTGTCAGTTCGGAGGCACAGTCGCTCACGCAGTACAACACTGAACTTGCGCGATTGGAATTGCAAACGGGGACCATTTTACAGGAGCACAATGTCGTTTTCTTTGAAGAGCGTTTCCGTTCCATTGGGCCTCTCGGCCGATTTGGAAAAGAAGCCTGTTATCCCCGCAGCCAGCCAGTCTCTGCATCAGTGATGCGGTATGAACAGGGAACGCAGCCGTCCGAAGAGTATTTTGATCTTGAAGATCCAGTGGCAAGAAGAAAACCCGAGGATCCTGACGAGGGCGGTGCGAAAGATATTGATCCGGACATGGATGTCGAGTTCGAGAAAATCGACAAGAACAAGGACGGCGAAATGTCGGATGAAGAGATCGACAACTTGTTGAAAAAGCGAAGCGCTTTGCGCACGTTCTCTGATTTTCTGCAAACAAAGCTGCGGCGTTAGGTAACTATTCCTGTACGCTGGCGTTGGTTTGTTGGCAGCCAACGACACCGCCTGCAAGCGGTGCCGGATCAAGCGGCGAGCACCACTGGGTGGGGAAAACGTTAGAAGTTGGCGGGCACCATCAGACCGGACATGGTTATCTCAGAAGTGACCGGGCAGACGCAAATCGCCACCTGTGTTTGCAGGTGGCGACAAAAAGATTAAGTCAGATATGTGACGGTTGAAGTCTGCTGGTTCGTTGGGCAGAAGCCGGCTCCAGTTTACTTTTTCGCTTTCAGGATAGGCGTATCCCATCCTGTGATTGCATCGGGAGTTGCATCGGTGATGGAAGGTTTGAAACTGAAAGTCGTCGGGTTATATGGTCCGACCAACGCGATGTCTGCGTCTGGCTTGATTTCGTCTTCCATGTTCATGCACCACAGGGTCGCATTGATGATCATCCGACGCACGCCTTCGCTGAGGATATCCTCTGATGCACCCTGAGTGCTGCAGAATGCACGACCCTCTTTTCCATCCTGAAATTGGTAAGTGCGAACCCAAGCTGCCGGCTGAGGCGCTTTATCAGCGATCGGTTTGGCACCGACTTCCATTGATTCGAGAACCTGATTGGTCGCGAGGATGGTTGAGTTTGGCATGGGGCGTGCCGAATAGGCACCAGCCATCGCATGCATGTCTTTCACGCCCCGCATGACGGGATGTTCCTTCTGCTCAGGCACGGCATTCATGGCCGTTGCGAATTTGTGGTTCCGTCCGTAGTGCCCGGCGCCCAATTTTGGGTTCCATGTTTCGCCCAGGATTTGTCGGCCAAAACCGCCAACGTAATCCTCTTTGCCAGAGTTGTAGTTCTGGTAAGCGTATTTGCCTTTGAGCCCATTGAAGGCATGCGTGGTTGTTCGCAAACCCAGTACAGGACCACCCCGTTTGAGATATTGCTCGAATTTGGCCATCCACGGATCTTCTGGATGTACAAAGCGGAGGAAAAGAAACAGCATGTCGGCATCATCAATCGCATCAATGCCAGGAATCAGACTTGAGCCGGGTTTGATCAGTCCCTCAGGGGTTTGACCAAACAGAACGGTGCATTTGAAGCCATACTTTTTGGCCATGATGCGGGCAATCGCGGGGCACGTCTCCTCACCCCGGTATTCGTGGTCTGAGGCGATGAAGAGGATGTGTTTGCCTTTGCCAGGCCCTGAATCACCTTCGTAAACGACATGATCTGCGGCAGTCGCGTGTGAGCAAAGAAGAAAAAGTCCAGCGGTTGCAGCTAGCAAGTATCGTCTGATCATGTTGTTGTCCTGTGGTTGCGATCTCGGGGCAGCACTGGGTGCGAGTCAAACAAGGTGCCGCCGCTTTTGTGCCAATGGGAATTATAAGCTATTCGAGCCGGCTGTCGTGGGTTGCTCTCTGTCCGCCATTAGCGATGCGTTCGGGGAGCGGGGAAGAGAAGAGGGTTCGCGTTGTTTTGATAACGTTTAGAAGACGTTTTTCCCAGTGAACGCGTTGAGTACGTCTTGTTTCAAGGCTTGGGATTCTTCGTTTTCGGCTTGATGGCCGCTTTGTCTGCTGGCAACTGATTGATCCACTGCGAGATCATCTTCACGGCATCCTTGTCAATCATCGAGGTGCCAAGCGGAGGCATCTGTCCGCGTCCACGGCGTTTCATGCGTTGCAGAAGGATGGATGCCAACGGATCAGCAGGTTTGATCAGCTTGGCATCGGGGATGCCAAAGGAGTCGTGGGCTGGGACTTTGTCGATGAGGCCAGTCTTGTCCAAAGGACGATTGATGGCGAGGGTGATTGTTGAATTGCCGCCGCCTTCTTTTACGTGACAGTTCGCGCAGTTGGCATGCAGATAGGAACGCACACGACTTTCAAGCGGCTGTGTTAGGTCGGCCGGGTCTGCCAACTTGGGTAATTCTTCGACGGGAGCAGGGAAGTTGAAGTGGCTGCCTGCAGTTGAAGTGTCACCTTCACTCGATCCACGGTCGTGGAATAAGCCCAACCGATTGAAATGATCAAGTTGTGATACCGTTTGTTCATCATCTGTGAGCGTGAGGTTTGTTTGTTCCACCGAAAGTCCAAGTACAAAATTACTGGCGCGACTGTGGCAGACCATGCATTCAGATCGGCTGGGATAGTGCCAGGTTTGCTCAATCGAGTCATGTTTCGATTCGCTTGAGGCGACCTGAAATGTCTGGTCATGCCCAGAAGCATCCACCAGCACAGCATCCGTTTGGTCTTTATTCCATTGGTAACTGTAGCCGTACCACTCGCCATTCTGGCGTGCCATCAACCTCGTTTCGATTCGGGCCAATGATTCCGTTTGGGCTGGGTCAGTCGCTTTCTCGGTACTGCGGACAACAGGAAGTGAGAACGTTTTGACCAGCACGGTTCCATCAGGAAAGTCCCAGCTTTTTGTTGTCTGGAAGTCGATCGTTTGGGTGCCGGGGATACCAATGAATCGTTCTTTGACTGCTCCGTCTGACCATAGCGGTGAATTGACACGATAGGGAATCAAGCCTGAGTGAATCTGGTTGTCAGTGATTGATTCATAGATACCGGTCTGACTTAACAAGCGGGGAAAGTTGCTCGCCTGCTTTTGTGTGGTCGGCAGAAAGGCATGAAGCCCACTGCCGTGATCGACAATGATCAATTCGCCATCGTGATCGACTCCAAATCCAGCAATTTGCAAGGAGGTTCTGGCGACCGGGAAATGCGAGATCACCGAGCCCTGTTCATACTTGGCGGCCCAGATCATGCCGGTTGCGTAGTCTCCGTATACATAGTGTCCTGTGAGTGTCGGGTATTTTTTTCCGTAGTAAACATGACCGCCAGTCAACGAACGTGCTTCGGAGTGGGGATGTTCAATGGTCGGTGGTGCAATCGGATTTGGACCCTGATTGCGATGTGGTTGGAAGGGGTGGCTGCCCTCGGTGATGCTCCATCCGTAGTTCTCACTACGACGGACGACTTGCGCGGTCTCCCACAAGTCCTGTCCGTTGATGCCAGCCCACAAATCTCCCGTCTCTTTGTCCACAGAAATCCGCCACGGATTTCTCAAGCCATAAGCCCATATTTCCGGTCTCGCTCCCTTCACGTTGAGAAAGGGGTTGTCGCCCGGAATCGAGTAGCTTTTTTCGTTTGTCGGATGATCAACGTCAATGCGCAGCATGCTGCCAGGTAGAGTGGTCAGGTCCTGTCCGGCATGATTGGCATCAGAATCTGATGTCCCGTCACCTGCCGACACGTACAGCATGCCGTCGTGGCCAAAAGTAAGGTCTCCACCGTTGTGACCGTTCGAAGGCCATTCGATGATGGTCATCTGTGATGAAGGATCGCATTGAAATGGTGCTTCACGTTGGATATGGAATCGCAGCACGCGAGTGCAAACCTGATCCAACGCATCGGATTTTCCGTTGCAACCGACGTACATCCATCCGTTCTTCTCAAAGTCGGGATGGAACGTAACTCCATAAATGATGTCATCAAGAACGAGGAATTCCTCCAGTTCACTTTCTGTATCATGACTGGCAGCATCAGCGGGAGTGATTCGCAAGAGTCGACCCGGCCCGCCATAGCCTCCCTTGTGCGCATGAACCAGCAGGTCTTTTGTTCCGGGCAGAGCCGTCACTCCCATCGGCTTCGCAATATCCAGATGGGGATGAAGTGGGACGACTTCAAAGGGAGCCGGGGGATCAGGAAATCCAATCACCTTGGATTCATTCCAGGCATGCCGTTGAGGTTCTACCGCTTGCAGTGTGGGGAGGCAGATGATCGCGACAAGTGTGATTGAAGAAAAACACCTGCCACTTTCAGACTGCAACAATGCTCGGAGCGTGAATTCAAGAATGGCGTTCAACAATGAGAACATCATGGGGTTTGACCAAAAAAATAGCATCGCGGGATGATGCTTCAATGTCCCTGAGGCACCGTTACAGTTTATATGGCTGTCGACGTAACGTCCACGTCCTGTCACCCAGCGGTGAGTCCGGCGAAAGGACGATTGGATGGCAGTGGCAGCAAACAAACACTTGCGTGCAGGCGTGGTCTGGTAGATAAAACCGATCTGTCGGCACTGATTTCAGACGCGGGCGAAACTTCCCAGATGCCAGAAGGTTACACTGGAGTGGATTCCGCCTTTTTTAAAAAAAACTGAGAAACTCGAATGATCCTGAGACCCACATGCCTCTGCCTGCTTATCTGTTTCGTCTGTCTCAGTGATGTCCGGGCGGAGGATTGGCCTGCATGGCGAGGTCCCGATCGTACTGATGTTTCAACCGAAACAGGGCTTCTCAGCGAATGGCCAGAGCCGGGACCGGAGTTGGCATGGTTGTCCAAGAAGTGCGGCGTTGGCTACGCAGGTTTTGCTGTTGTCGACGAAAATGTCTACACGATGGGTGCTTACAAGAATGATGAGCGTCTGATCTGCCTTGATGCAGCAAACGGAGATGTTCGGTGGCGGATGGTGATGACCGAAGCTGTCCTTGAGAATGGATGGGGCGATGGACCTCGTGGTACACCCACGGTTGATGGCGAGTTCGTCTATGCGATGGCGGGCAATGGAACCGTCGTTTGTGCCAAAGCCGCAACAGGCGACTTGGTCTGGAAAATCAGCTTGCAGGACTTGGGGGGGAAAGTTCCCTACTGGGGGTATTCCGAATCGGTGCTGGTCGATGGTGATCAACTCATTTGCACACCGGGAGGTGCTGACGGAGCACTGGTGGCATTGAATAAGCTCAACGGTGAAAAAATTTGGCAGTCAAAAGATTTCACCGACCAAGCCGACTATTCTTCGGTCATCGTTGCCGAACATGGTGGGGTGCGCCAGTACATTCAGCTGACGCAGAAAACTTTGGTTGGCATTGCGGCTGACAATGGGCGTGTGTTGTGGAGCTACCCTTGGCCTGGTCGAATTGCAGTCGTGCCTACACCAATCTTTCGCGAGGGCAAGGTTTATGTCGCTTGTGGGTATGGAGTCGGATGTGGTCTTGTGAAGCTGACAGACGGTGCGGTGGAAGAAGTCTATGAAAATAAAGTCATGAAGAATCATCACGGAGGCGTGATTCTTGTTGGTGACCATCTATACGGTTATTCCGATGGCTTGGGGTGGGTCTGTCAGAATTTTGAGACGGGCGAGCAGGTCTGGGCAGAAAAGAAAGCGTTGGGAAAAGGAGCAATCGCGTGCGCCAATGGGATGCTCTATTGTCTTGATGAAGGCAGCGGCGAAGTGGCTTTGATCGAAGCGACTCCCAAAGGTTGGAATGAGAAAGGCCGATTCACCTTGAATCCACAGTCGGAGTTTCGCAGCCCGCGGGGAAAAATCTGGACCCACCCCACCATTGCCAATGGGAAGCTGTACTTGCGAGATCAGGAACTCGTTTACTGCTTCAATATCAAACAGTAGTCCTTCAACTCTTGATTGCCGGTATTTGACACGCGGTAGGAAAGAGTTGTGCCGCACAGGTGGCACGGCAGCCGCGCAGGGTTTCAAGGCAAGTGATACTGCTTCACTGGTGCGGCATCTTTTCCAGCTTGATGGACTCAATGTATTTCTGACCTGCTTTCGAAGTCAGCATGACCTTCTGGTTGGTGTCACGATCAATCAAGGTTACCTCAAATGTCGCAACCTTGGCCCACTCCAGTGTTTTGCCCTCCGAATTCTTGAATTCATTTCGCGAGATTACGATTTGCCGGGGTTGCCCAGACTCGATGTTTTTCACATAGACGAAGTCTCCAAGATTGTTTTCCTGGCTCAGGAATTTGCTGCCGGCATTCAAACGCAGAGACAAGCGTTTTCCAGCAGGATTGATTCTAATTGACAGCTGATTGCGATCCGAGCGATCGAGATCTGGGGTCTGGAATTTGTAAGTTTTGATGCTGCGTTGATCTCGACTGGACCAGTCCCGGGTTCCCTGTTTGAAGTCCTCAAAAATGACCCGGGTCTTGGGAAGTTGCGACAGTTGCTGCAGTTCGACTGTTTCTGGAATCAGTGCATGCTCCCATGAGTTCAAGGCAAAGGTTGATGTTTCTTCGCGTTCGAGTTGAACGGGTGCAGCGAGGCGGTACCGACATAAAGCGAACACGTACAACGGCAGATTCCTGTGCACTGGCAGTTGAACTGACCACGTGTTCCCCTTTTGTCGAGCATTGGCACGATTCCAGAAACGTGTGCGACTGTTGGGGTCATAACTGAAATAGACTTCTGTTTCCAATAACCGCTCGCTGTTCTCGGGCGTGACGGTGAAGCTTGCCATGTCATCGCTGACGCTGAACGTTGAGGGCGGGGTGATCGGAATCTTCTGATCGAGTCCCTTGAGGTATTGGTCAAACCATTGGTTCAGTAGCACCCATTGTTCTGGTCCTGGACCATGGTTCTGGTGCATGTTGGTGCTGACACGCCAGTTGGGGTGTTTCAGTAGGGCCATGGATTGGTAAATGCGATCGAACGCGGAGTGGAAGTCATTCGATGAGCTGATGAACATGACTGGACATTTGACAAACGGCCAATAGGCACTGGCGTCGATCGTCCTGCTGTAAAAATCTGTGTCTTTGAAATGAGCCCGGATGCTGCTGCCGCGGACGTCTCCCGGAAAGTCGATATGTTTGAAACCTGTGCCGCCAACAAAGGGAACGACTGCTTTCAATCTTGCGTCCGTGGCTGTCAACGCGGTGATCATGCCTCCCATCGAGAAACCGGAGAAACCAAGTTTTGACGCGTCGACTTCAGGTTGCTGTTCAAGGAAGGTGATGGCTCGACGCGCTGCCACTGCCAGTAGAAACCAGTTTGCGTTGCGAGGGCTGGGAACTGGGTCGATCGAAAACTCGTCCGGCTGCAAATTCTGTTTCCATCCTTTCCGCAAAGCCTTGGAGTAGAAACGTGGGCCTTGTGTCGGATCCACCTTTCCCCAGTCGGTGTTGATGTCGATATCACTTTCCATCGGTCGGCCCAGCCAATTGATGTCGACGGTTGCGAAGCCCTGCGTGGCAAAATAACGTCCACGGTTCCGTTCCGCGCGTTGACCGCCGCCGTGACTCCACACAAAGCCGGCGTTCTTCCTGCTGTTTTCCGGGAAAGAGTAATAGGCTGCGATTCGGGATTCGGATCCTTTGAATATCCCCACCCTGAATGTCACATAACGGGTCACAACCCCATCCGCTTTCCACTCCTTGATGATCCGCACATCAAGTGGTTCGATACGGGCATCGTAGCCTTTCCACAGGTCAACTGCATTTTGGGGTACATCATCGTTTGTCTTGTATGGCTGGAATGTTTCATTCCCGCAGACTGACAGACTCAGTAGATTGACGAACAAGACGATTCTGAACAGCTGCATTTTTATCTCGGGCGAGTTGGTTGTTTCGATTAATTAGTTGTTGATGACCGAAGTGTGATTTGCCCAGCCATGGCCAGCGGGAATGACTTGCGTTTGACCCTTGGTTTCCGGAATTTTCCCAACCGGCACGAGTGTTTTTTTCCATGCACTATGTTGAGCTGCCATCCTTTGAACGACTTGTGGGTGCATCGCAGCGACGTTCTTCTCTTCACGCGGATCAGACTCAAGGTTGAACAGTTGCCACGCATCCTGCTCGTACTTTCTGTACAACCGCCAATTTTTCCAACGGACCGCGATCAAGTGTCTGCGGACCGCGTCACCAGGTTCGTTGTTGAGCCAGAATAAATACTCATGTGGATCACCCGTCGCTTCCCCCTGCAGGTAGGGAATCAAATCAACACCATCGCAGTGCTCTGGTTTTTTTGTTCCCGCAATCGCTGCAACAGTCGAGTAAAAATCAAAATTGGCAATCAGCCCATCAAACTGTTTTCCCGCGGGCAGAGTGCCTGGCATGGAGAAGATGGTCGGCACGCGGACCCAGCCCTCTTTTTGTGTGCCAGCGCCCTTTCCACCGGTGTAGGGGGCAGAAGATCCTCCCTCGCTCCCGTTGGCCCCGTTGTCGCTCGAGAAAATCACTAAAGTGTTTTCCCTCAGATTGTGCTTTTCCAAAACCTTGATCAGCTTGCCAACCTGATCGTCAACTGAAACGATTGCGCCGGCAAGTTTACGCCGCTTGCCCTTGGCGGTGGTTCGTTGCATCAAACGCTCGGGACACTCGATGCTGGGTGAATGGACCGCCTCGGGTGACCAGTAAAGAAAGAAGGGTTCGTCTTTGTGGGTGCCGACGAATTCCGTCATCAGGTCGCCATCGTAGTCAGTCAACCACATGGTCTTACCGGATTCGTTGAGACAGAAATATTTGGATTTCCCATCTTTGCGTTTGATTGAATCTGCCAGGTTTTTGGGAAGTCCGGCTATCTCCTGCTTCGTGTATTTCTTTTTTGGAGGATTGCGGGCAACCTCCATGAAGCCAGTGGCCAGAGGGCCCTGGCGACGGGTTCCAATATCCCATTTGCCAATCTGTCCGGTAACGTAACCCACGCCCTGCAGAAAGTTGCCAATCGTTGGACGATCTGTTGGGATGGGTAAACCTCGTGACATCCCGTATTTGCCAAAACGTTGCCCATACTGACCCATCATCAAACTGCAGCGGCTGGGGCAGCACGGTGGGTTGGTGATGTAAGACGCGGTGCAACGTACTCCCTCTGCAGCCAAACGATCGATATTCGGTGTAGGAATGTCTTTGCTTCCGTATGAGCCTATGTCACCATAGCCCAGATCATCGATATAAATCAGGACCACGTTGGGACGCGATGCATCCGCCGATGGTTCTGTTGGGTCTGCATTTGCAGAATCGATGAACGCCAATGCGTGGGTCGCCAGCAAAATCGTGACAAGCAGGGAATGAATCGACTTCATTGAGGTGAAACCTGTAGGTGTTGTGAGGTTGCAAGTGAACTTCTCGCAGGTGTGCGTCTGAGGACAGCCTGTCTGAATATGAAGTGTCAAAAAACGGGGCCTCTGATTTCTGTGTCGTGATGTGCTGTGCGTCAAACTCGGCGCAGGGCCCGCACTTGAAGGGTGGTGGCATTCGCCGGACGGCGAGAGGATGATCGCTGAATTTTAATGGCAGCTTGGCGACGTGTTGAGAGTGGTTTGCAAATCCAACGGCGTGCAGGGGGCGAGGAACATGCTGATGCAGGTTGCTGTCCGAGTTGCGGTCTTGACCAATTGGCCAGAACACCAGATTAATTCTTCCACCGGGGCGGCTGCAGCGTGTGCCAAAAATTACCGGCAAACGAAGTCTATTCGACACGAATAATCGGTAATTGTCGATAATACCACGTCGTTGCACGGGCACGATTGGGTAAGGGAGGGCAGTGCATTGAGTGGGACAGACAGGGGCTGGCGAAGTGATGAGATGAGTCGTGTGATGCGAGTCGGTGGGCGTCTCAGGCAGCCAACAGCAAGTGTTCGCAAAAGCGGTGGTGTATTACCTGAAAACGAGGCTTTTGTTTGTTATCTTTGACTGCAGTCTGTGCTTCCCTTTCCGCGATTCAAGAAACTCCATGATGAACAAGAAACGACCATCGATATTCGCTGTGCTGACGAGCTTTCTCGCAATCTGTTTGACCATTGCCATCAGTTCTGCGGCTGACGCTCAAGAAACAGCAGCATCCCAGGGCAAGCCTGCCGATATGTCCAAACCGGTGCAGGTTTACATTCTGATGGGCCAGTCGAACATGCTTAATTTTGGCAAGGTCAAAGGTGGTGATGGATCTCTCGAAACGGCCGTCAAAGAGAAAAAATTATATCCCTATTTGATTGATGACGAAGGTAATTGGACCGTGCGTGGGGATGTTCGGAACGTTCGCGTGATGGGCAGTGGTACGGGAGGAATGCGACAGTTCAACAACGAGTGGATGACGATCAGTGGAAACGTCGGAGTTGAGATCGGAATTGGCCACGCGGTAGGGGACGCGACTGACGCACCCGTCATGATTCTCAAGAGTGCGATTGGAAACCGCGCCTTGGGTTGGGACTTGTTACCACCCGGTAGTGAAGGTTTTGAATTCACAGACTCAAAAGGAAAGACTTGGGTGCATCCGGGTTACAAAGGGTCACCTGAGCGTTGGGAGAAAGGAACTGAGCCCAAGAAAATCGGTTGGTACGCCGGGATGCAATATGATGGTGACGTCGCCCGAGCAAAAAAAGTGCTGAGTGAACTCGATAAGTTTTATCCCGGTGCCAATGGGTATGAGGTGGCGGGATTCTTCTGGTGGCAGGGTGATCGCGACAGTCGCAGTGAAGCATTGTCCAGCCGTTACGAAAAAAATCTTGTGCACCTTGTCAAGCAACTGCGTAAGGAATTCGATGCTCCCAAGGCAAACTTTGTTTGTGCTTCGTTGGGACAGTCGGAACAAGGAGACACCAATGGTGGTGGCAAGATTCTTGATGCTGTCCTCGCGGTTGATGGAGCATCCGGCAAATACCCGGAATTCAAGGGCAATGTTGCTGGCGTCTATACGCACCCACTTTCCAAAGGGAGCAGTTCCGGAAGCCATTATGGTGGGAACGCCGAAACCTACATGAACATTGGTGAGGCGATGGGCAAAGCGATGGTCAAGCTGATGAAAAGTAAGTGATTCGGGGCACGTTTTTTGATTGAGCTCAGGTCCCGTTGCCAGATTGGTGACGGGATCCTATGGCGTGAGACTCACCACACTGCCTGTTTGGGGCAGGTTGTCGCCACGCGTAGCGATCGTGCATTGGCTCATGCCTGACTCGCTGCTCTCTCTCTGCTGGCGAGTGGCACGATCGCGGTGGTTCGGGCCGGTCGGTGAGTTGCGGCCGGTGAGTTGCGGCCGGTGAGTTGTGGCCGGTCAGCAGTCGTTCAGGCTAGGACATCCTTGACGACTTCCCCGTAGACATCGGTGAGTCGAAAATCACGGCCCGCGTACCGATAGGTCAGCTTTTCGTGATCGATGCCCAGTAGATGCAGGATCGTGGCGTGCAGATCGTGCATGTGGACTTTGTTTTCCTGAGCGTAGTAACCGAAGTCATCGGTCGCACCGTGGCTGTATCCAGACTTGATTCCGGCTCCGCTGAGCCAGACGGTAAACCCGGCAGGGTTGTGATCGCGTCCGTTGGTTCCCTGTGCAACCGGGGTACGCCCAAACTCTGTGCCCCAAACAACGAGTGTGTCCTCAAGGAGTCCACGCTGTTTGAGATCGGTCAGCAATCCGGAGATTGGCTGATCTACCGACAAAGCGTTTTTCGTGTGTCCTTTCACCAGTCCACCATGCTGGTCCCAAACATAGGGTGTGCTGACTTGCAGATAGCGAACCCCGGCCTCACAAAAACGGCGTGCCAGCAGGCAGCGATGCGCGAAGTCAGCGGTCGGTTTTTGATCCAATCCATACAGTTCGCGAGTTGCTTTGGATTCGTTTTTGATCTCAATCAGGTCTGGCGCGATATTCTGCATTCGAAATGCCATTTCGTAACTGCGAATCACGCCATCGATTTGCGGATGGTGATTTTGGGCAAAGTGCTTCTTGTTGACCTGCTGCAACATCTCTAATTGTCGTTGTTGTTCGCTCAGGTCCCGCGTCGGGTTTTTCAGGAAGCGGATGGTTGCATCAGCAGTCTTACTGCCAGAATGTCCCAGAGTGGTTGCCTGATGATGAGCCGGCAAAAACGCGGCTCCATAGTTTCTTGCACCTCCGTGGCCAGCGGGGGGCGTTATGCTGACAAAACCGGGGAGGTTCTCGTTTTCGGTGCCCAGTCCATAACTGACCCAGGAGCCCAGTGATGGACGCAGCAGGTTGTCGTTCCCTGTATGAATCATGCCAACGGCCTGGCCGTGGGATGTACCGCGGGTGTGCATCGATTTGATGAAACACAGGTCATCGGCATGCTTTGTCAGGTGTGGCCACAGATCACTGATCCAGGCACCGCTTTCGCCGTGTTGTCGGAATTTCCACGTGGTGTCGAGGACGCGACCGTTTTTTGGGTTGTTCTTCAGGTTGTCTTTGAGTGCGATGTCCAGAGTGTCCAAACCCTTGAATGGCAGATCCTTGCCGTCGTACTGCTTCAGCATCGGCTTGGGATCGAACGAATCGACCTGCGAAACCCCACCATGCATGAACAGAAAGATCACACGTTTGGCTTTGGGGGTGTGATGCAGTGCCTGCGTGGACAAAGATGGTTCAGCCGCCGCTGCGATCTGCTGCGAGAGGGCATGAAATGCGACAGCACCAAATCCGCAGCCAGTGGTTTGCAGCCAGTGGCGTCGAGTTTGTGGAATCGTAAACTTTTCGCATTGTTTCATGGTTCGGTACTTCGAGAAGACATTCAGGTTGTCTTGTCATTCAATAAATCGAAACTCTGTCGAACTGAATAGGATTTGGACGAATGATGCGACCGCTTCCTGTTGAGACTTTCGCTCGCGTGTCAGCACACCAATGTACTCTTTCGCTTTGCTAATATCGTCTTCCTCGGCGGGGCGTATGAGAATTCTTTGATACAAGTCCCTGATCAATGGGGCCAGTTCGTCATGGTCCGCACAAACCTTCACGCTCATCGCTCGGGACATGTCCTGCACGAATTGTGAATTCATCATGAACAAGGCCTGGGTGGGTACCGTGGTTTCAGCTCGTGTTCCGGTTACCAAGTCCGGATTGGGGAGGTCAAAGATAGCGAGTGAGGGCGGAACAGCACCTCGGATGACGGGCATGTAAATACTGCGTTGACGAAGGTCGCCCGTCTTGCCAAGGGATGCGTCGCGTTTCCCGCTGGTTTCAATGGCGTACATTCCCAGCGACTCGACCGCCGATTCCTGCTGCTGCCTATCAAGCTGGCCTGTGATGGCGAGAATGGAATCGCGGATTGTTTCAGCACTGGCTGGCCGACAATTCTGACGACGCAGGTATCGATTTTCCGGATCGCTTGACGACACCAGAGCCGAGTTTTGCTGATAGGTTTTTGATTGCACCACTTTGCGAATCAGTGATTTCACGGACCAGCCATCGCTGACAAAGGTTTCCGCCAGGAAGTCAAGTAATTCCGGATGTGTGGGAGCCGTCCCGCGGATTCCAAAGTTGTCGGTGGTGCTGACAATTCCACGACCAAAAAATTGCTGCCAAACTCGATTCGCCATGACTCGCGACGTCAAGGGATTTTCAGGATTCGTCAGCCAATCGGCCAATTCAACTCGGCCTGACTGACCCTCTGGAATCCTCGTTTTTTGGGCATCGACGCTGCTTGCAACCTGCAGAAAACCACGTTCCGCTCTGGCTCCAAGATTGTTTGTTTCGCCACGGATTCGGATTTGCAGATCGCCCACTTGCTCTCCCGAGTGATCTGCAGCCACCATTGCTTTGGCTCTTTTCGGCTTGTTGGTCTGCAGGGCTTTCAGTTCGGTTTGCAACCGTTTGATGTCTACAAACAGAGGCCTCGACGATCCGGCTTGTTCAGGATTCTGGACCGCATCGACATTCTGGATCGCATCGACGGGAACGATTTGAATCGCGTCCGCAATGACAGGACCTGTTGTGTTTCTGTTGCTCAACTCCACTTGTGCGAAAACCGTTCGCTCTTGTTCTTTGTCGGGGTCGTTTCCGGTTGGGCTGGCCGAGAAAGTGAATTGACCAAGGGAGTACCACATTCCATTGATTGGGGGTTTCACGGTTTGGTCAATGATAAGTTCGGTTTTACCCTCGGCGTGAGTCACGACATACGGTGCTTTTTTCTCCAATCCTTGGCCGCCACCGAAACTCACTCTGACTTCATATTGGCCGGGTTTGGGCAGGGGAATCTTCCAGTTGATTGAAAGAGATTCTTTCTTGTCCTTGTCTGCGACCAGATAATGCGAGCCGATGTGGTTGGGTCGGAAAGTGGATTCACGCCACATGCCTGTTGTCTCGGCGGCGAGATCATCCATAAGCACTGAGCCTGCTGCTTGCAGCTTTTGATGTTCGTCTTGTTTGCGTCTCAATTCCGCTTCGATGTTCTTTGTTCTTTTTTCATGTTGTGCCAGCAGTTGCCGCCTTTCCGGATCGACTTCCAGTTCCGTTTCTTTCCAGCCTGATACATTGACATTACCCATCAAGATCCCGTCGGCGGTCCGGGTACTGTGCAGGATTCCGAGCATCGCGTAGTAATCCGCGGTTGGGATCGGATCGAACTTGTGATCGTGACATCGTGCGCATCCGAGTGTGAGGCCCAGAATTGCTCTGCCGATGGTATCCACTTGCTCATCGGCGATATCCAGATGCATTTTGGGTTTGTCCCGCTCAGTCAGCATTTTTGGAGCGACCATCAGGAATCCGGTCGCGATCATCTTTCGATTGCGATCTTCTGCGTCTGAGGCTGGCAACAGGTCTCCAGCGATTTGTTCACGGATGAATTGGTCATAGGGCATGTCACGATTGAAGGCGTCAATCAGATAGTTGCGGTACCGCCATGATTCTGGAAACGTCAGATTGAAATCGCCGCCATTGGAATCAGCGTAACGTGCAACGTCCATCCAGTGCCGAGCCCACTTTTCACCAAACTCCTTTCGTGAGAGCAACTTTTCGGTAAAGATTTCCACCGCTTTCTCAGGCGAGATCTCAGAGTAGATCCTTGCAAATTCATGGAGTTCATCAGGATTCGGTGGGAGTCCGATCAAATCCAGAAAGAGTCGTCTGGCCAGCTTGTTGGCGGTGGCGGGGGGTGCCTCGGGACGCACAAACTCATCAATGGAACTTTGTGTAAACGAAGTCCTGCGAGGTTGAAACGACCAGAAAGTTTTACCCGCCTCGACATCCATTTGCTCAGCAACTGTTGGGCTTCCGCCGTTACGGGGGTCGACGGCCCCGTCGCGAATCCACGACTCAAAGTCTTGCACGACCTTTTTGGAAAGCCGCCCATCGGGTGGCATTTCGGAACTCTCGCCACTGTGATTGATTGCCAGCAGGACCAGACTTTCCTGCGGCTGGAACGGAACGACTGCTGGCCCAGAGTCCCCTCCGACTTGCCAGCCAGTGCGAGAATCCAGTAACAGCCCGCCTTTGGATTTTCCTGCCTTTACGGAATGGCAGCGATAGCAGTGCTTGACGAGAGCAGGACGGATTTTTGACTCGAAAAATTCCAGTTTGCTCGCGTCATCAGAGTGAGCATGCGCACTGAAAATGCAGTGGGCCGTGATGACGATCGTGATCAGTAACTGTCTCATGATTGACCATTGTACCTGATCCATCACTGCTCGAATTACCAACGTTTGTGCAGGAAATGTTTTGTGAAGCGGATTTGTTTCTGATGATCCAGCATTTGGGGCAGCAGTTATTCAACCGAGGCTTAAAAAGTTATGGAAAACGCATGGGAAATTCAGAATTCCGCTGTTCTGCTACAGAAAAAGAACGGTGCGAAAGAGTCAGTGCAAGAACGTTGGGAGGGCATCCTGAAGGAATGCCTGTTGAAGAACTGTGAGGCACACTGCAGTCTGCTTGCAGCTGTCCGATCCCAGTCGAGGGAACCCTTTCAGCGTTGCAGTGGAGGGAACTGGTCGCAACCGTAGTTTTGCTCGCAGTTGGTTTGGGTACGGAAAAACGAGGGCTGTGAAGAACACAGCCCTCGCGCGGGTGGGACAATCGTTTTAGGTAACGTGTCTGGGATCGTCAGGTCATTTCGCGGAGGTTCTGATGATCCGGTCACCCGGAGGCAAATTCGCCTGGTTGGCTACTCAAAGGCGCCGGCCGATTCCATGATCATTTTTACTTCGCCGTCGGACTGACGCAGAACGTTTCCCCATTGACCAAAATCGACCAGCGTTCCGTCCGTCGTGTGCACACTCCAGACTCCGTAGGCTGCGACAAGCTCTTTGTCGATTCTTCTAATCCCGAGGACTTTTGCGCCAAGAACCGTTTTCTCGTAGGGACTGCCGTCGCCCACTCCTGCTGAAAATGCTTTGGCAATTTCTTTATAGCCACGGCTTGGGCCGGCTATGTTGCCAACCGACTGGACCCCATCAGGTGTGAATTCACTTGCCAGTAAATGGAAGTCCGAAGTACGGATGCCTTTCGTGTAGCGTTGGAGACTTCGCTCGATCATGGGAACAACAGGATCGTCTTTGGCAGTTAATGCCTTGGGTACAGGCAAGCGACTTTCAGATTTCTCGGCGCTGACTTCCGGATTCAGGATTTCCGAGTGTGCTGATTCCATCAGCAGCTTGCATTGGCCATCAATCACCTGCAGTACATTGCCCCATTTTCCGTGACGTACCGTTTCGCCCTCCGCATCGATGATCTGCCATGAGCCATCTGCCAGAATTACATTTTCGCTGATGTAACGGGCACTGGCCACG
>PKCN01000411.1 GCA_002862205.1 Planctomycetaceae bacterium
TGCAGAAAGCACCTCTCCATTGTGCAGAAAGCACCTCTTCATTGTGCAGAAAGCATCTCTTTATTGTGCAGAAAGCATCTCTGCAATGTTCGGACGCTCCGCCTTGATGCGTTCGTAATCCAACTCCAACCCAAGTGGCCCCATGATCCCCAACACAATATCATAAATCGGCTTCACGCTCTCAAAGGGTCCCGCAACACTGTCATACGCTGTCGCACCCACATTGTTCCGAAGCGTCTTGTCGGCACCGTTGGCCAACAATGACCGAACGATTTTCTCATGACAAAAGAAAGCTGCGGTATGAAGCGGTGCCGCCCCATCCGCCTTCTTCGCGTTGACATCCGCACCTGCTTCAATCAACAGGATTGCAGCATCAGTATTTCCCATGGCGACTGCAGCGTTCAAGCAAGTGCCACCATCCTCGCCTCTTGTATTCAAATCTGTCCCCGCCGCAATGTGCTGCCGAAGAGCATCCAGATCACCAATCCACGCCGCATCCAGAATAGCAACGGAAGGAACTGCAACCTTCTCCTCCTCAACGACAGTGATGCCCGTGTCTACCGCAACTGGCGTGGCAGATTCATTCTGCGAGCAACCGATGAACCCAACACATGCTACGAAGGCAGCGGGACAGCAAAAACGAAGCAAGAATTCAAACGACACGATTCACCTCAGCAATGGAAAACAACAGGTCAACGGAACAACACCAGCACGAACCAATAGAACAGACCGGCCAATCATAGTACAGAAAGCCTGATGCGTCGTCACCGACAAAGAAGTAGCAAACTGTAACCAAGGCCAATTCATGCAACAAATCCAGTTCAACCGCACCGTGCAACCAACTCAAAATTCCGCTGCCTAAGAGTCACACTCGACAATTTTCGCACCGTCCCTCGATCAATCAAATTGACTTCAATCAAATTCACTTCAATCAAATTCACTTCAATCAAATTGACTGACAACCTGCCTGGCACCCACCAGAACCCTCATACGAACCACGGGCAATGATCGCCCAACTCCCCTCCAAGATTCATCCTGAGTGCCTGCAAAGCATGCTACACAGCACCATCAAACCACAGCACCATCAAACCACAGCACCATCTGATTCTGCTGCACGCATCTTAGACGCACAAAAAAGCCGCACAAAGGACCTCTTGATGCCGATATACCCAGGCACAATGGTCGCCACACAAAACAGCACAATCCACCAAGGATTGGCCCCGTGCTCCAGCAACTTGGTCGTGTCGAGGAAAGAATCACCAGTAAACCACGCGGTCGCCAAGTAAACACCATTGCAAAGCAAACAAAAGTGAGCGACGAACCACAACCAGACACGGTTTCCAACAACTGCGATCAAGACAGGCGCACAAACCCCAATCAGCGGCCCTCCCCATAAAGTGATCAGCGGATGTGGGTCGGGAGAAAAGACACTGTAAGGCAAATGCCATGGTCGCACCTCCGCTACCGTCAATTGCGCCCCGCAACACCAACCACCCATGAGATGTCCCGCCTCGTGAGTCCATACCATCACACACCACGACACGATCAATAACGCGGCAAAGACGACCATCCGCGCTGCAGACGACAAACTCCACACACCTACGCTCCTCATCAGACGAGGCGGAATCTGCATTCTCACCGCTTGTCATCCCTTGTATTCATTCGCGATGCGGTTGACGCGGATGCAAAGCAACCCCGCGTGGTGCAGGCGTCAGTTCATTTTGATTCACATCCAACTTCAATAACGCGCCGTTCCTTCTTTAACGCATCATCAGACACCGCACCCTGTTGTCAGGTAGAGCAATCACAAGAAAGATACCAAACTGGGGCGTCTCAATTGATACGATTGCGTCGACTCTTTGAGTTCGTCATGCGTTCAACCACCTCACAAACAATGACATGCATCGGCACTGACACGATAATGAGTCCAATAATCGCCGTGGGACTGCCCACCAAAAACCGCAACCCGGCAAATGTCGCCGTCAGCAAAGTGATCATCCCCAAAAACTCGGCCATGTAAAATTTCATCACGGTCACCTCAAAATCCTCCCCCGTAACTTAACGCGAAAACCAGGACAGCAGCAGCAACTGGTGCTGAGCAAACTGATCACGACCCGAGTTCGAAAAAACAAGAAATCAATCACAGCGCTTAACCGAGACCAATGCTTAACCGAGACCAACGCTTAACCGAGACCAACGCTTAAGTCAAAGACGGAGCAAGTTCACTGGAACCGGCAACACGCTTGCATTTCCAGCGACCTACGCCACCGTCAATTGGTATCACAATTATAACAAACCTCGATTCCAAAAGTTCTGTCCGAGGTCCGGAGCGAAATTTCATCAGGCCTGGCAATGGTGGCACAACCACAATGCTCACAAATAAGACTGTGCCGCTCAACCATCTCTGTTACCAGTCTGACGTACCGTCGCGCGACTAACATCAACAAGACCAGAGAAATCCCCAGAACCACAGGTATCAGGTAATTGCAATACTTTGTCGGCAACAATCCAACGAAGGCAACGCAAGCAGTTACCGCCATAAAAACGATCGCAAGAACGGTTTGATACAACCTGCGATGAGCGGGTTCAGCATTGAATTTACTGACGGCATGCGTTCGTTCATCCACGTTCACAATGGCTTCCCCTGAGCAGAAGACTGAATATCGGCGGAAACATGAAAGAGTGCAATGATTCAGAACCGTCAAAAAAACAGACCAAGGAGAACATTAGGCACGTATTTCTGCGCGGAAGACCAACAGCACAGTCGACAATCGACCAGAAATGATACGCCGATCACCACACCGGCGACTCTACCACCACCACAAGAACGACGCTCATAAGCATCACACTCGCTATTCACATCGCTTGCTTGAAAAAAAAGACAATCACGCAAGCCTCCAACACGAACAGCCCGCCCGAAGGACCGCTGCATCAATGAAACACCGACAGAGCGAAGCTTGTCGATGCAGACACAGCAAGACCGTCGCACCGATGCCCCCAGCCCGCGTTAAAGAGCTGAACGCAATTCGCCATTGACCGTGACAGTTCGCTCCGCGTCAATGAAAAGCTCATTCCCTGTCTGTATCTGCCCATAGTCCATGCCGTTCACATTCAGAACAATCAGGTCACCGTCACCCTTCTCAAGCGTGATCGTGACATCACCCACCTTAATTGTCTGCTTCGCATCACTGACACCTTGCCTAGAAGAATTACGAATGGTGTTCGTCGTACTGACTCCACCTCCATTGGTTTCCGCTACATGAATCATGACACCGTATACCTGGCCCACTGCCGTGCCATTCATGTTTGACATGTGACCCTTGAGCTCAAAGGGGGATGCTGGCTTGATCGTTGGCGGTGCACTAAAAAAACCGACTTTATCACACCCACTGCAAAAACCAATCACTAAAAACAGGCCTAAGAAAACTGCAACACGCGATCGCATCATGACATTACCCTTGTAGTACAGGACAGAGGCACAAATAACTCGACTTGTTGACGCTCCTCATGAACGGTTCCGAAAGTCACCTTCTCACGTGGGCAATCCCCAAACAACGCTTCTTAATGTACACCCACGCGGCACGCTGGTGGTTCACGGCAGGCGTTGCCCCCTCGTTTCTCAGGTGTCAGCATGAAACAGTCCGGGAGCAACTGATGTACCAGCGAATCCCACGACGGTTACTTTCCTGCACCTATGGCAGGCCAATCGACTTCATTTTCGGCAGACCGTCCATAAGCTTCAATTCCAGAAAAATACGCCATTGATTCAATTGAGCCAACCTCCAGGTGCCGACGATTCTCTTCGGCGTCACATTACCCACAATCAACTCTTTGACCACTTCCAGTCACAACGGACCTGACTCACAAACGTTTTTTGTACGTCAATTCGTTAAAACTCAAAACCAAATCCCTGCCATCGTTTTTTTTTTCAAAAGTTGAAGTCAGCAAACGGTAATGATCGATCGCCTGAGCGACCGCTCCGCCTAACCCTGGCTGGCTCGTCAGACCGCTCTGCGGCCTGTGAAAATCCGCTGCAAGCCGTCGGATCAACGTATCCCTCAACCACAACCTATCGCCCTGATATCCATCCATGATCAACCGCCCAGACCCAGCGATTTCCTGAATGCATCGCCCCCGCATCGTTGACGAACACCCGGTACATTTTTCCTTGCGGCGAATTGATGCGTTTTATTTCGCGAGAATAACCGACCAGCGGCTCCAATGACGCACCAACAGGCACAACCCATAGTAAAGCCGCATACAAAACACTGGCAGAATCAAAACCAAAACAGAGATAAGATTCCCTTGTTTCACCAGGCGTAATTTCCAAAACTTCGCAGCGAAGCTGAAAGTGAACTCCGAAACATCCTTCTCTGGCACCACGTTTGTGCCAACCACGCGTCTCAGTCTCCCCGACCAGAGCCCCAAAACAATCGTTCATGCCCCACAGCTAATCACAACGAACTTGGTTTCAGGTGTCATGGCAAACATCAGTAAGGCGCTTCTTTTTTGGCTCGTGATTTTGAATCACCATTTCACCTCAATCGACCGATTTCGCGCGAAATCAGACAGCCCCCCCATCGCCTATCATCTCTCACCCATCGGTGATGGTCTCTTGAAGGTCCCAATCGCCACGAGGGCAATCGCCACAGTCCAAAACAGGTTGGTGACCAAACTGATAATCAGGAATAGAAAAGGCACCTCTTCGACCTGCATGTTCTCAATCAAACGTCCCATGATTCCAACATGAATGATCGGTCCTGCAATCGTCAAGAACACCATGCCAATTGCTCCCGCCATGACCAACACAGCGCCTTTCTCACGCCCAATTTTCTTCGCGGCTGCAACCACGAATACTAAACAGGCAATCAACATGGGCAACTGCATGGCCATTGATTTAAACATTTCCATGATAGAACTCCTTGCACGTTTCAATATTTCCGAACGAAAAATAAAAACCGAAACCACATCCTGCCCCGACCCGCCATTCTGCCCCGACAGGCACCCACACCGTAACGCAAGAGAAGCCCATCTGACCGCACCTTTGGACTCTGCAGACTCACAAATCCGGTGCCCATGAAGCATTCTGAATCACGATTCGATAACCATCGGGGTCCTCATAAGTGCGCCCACAGGTGTCCCAGTAGGGATTCACCGACTCAACCGCAGAAGCCCCAGTGGATTCAATTTTTTCAACAGCCACCTGCCAATCTGCATTGTCGGGCAAATAGAACACGAGCAACTGATCTGGTGAAGGCGTGATGTCTGGTACGTGCCCTCGCTGGGTCGTGAATTCAAGATGATACCCGGCGTCTGCGCAACCAAGCATCACGCCGTCAAAACCATCGTGATTCTGGAATCGACCAAGCACTTGAAAACCCAAGGCTTGACAATAAAAATCTACCACATCTTCCATGCGATCCGTCGGTCGTGCATACCGCAAGTGTGCTGCACCGAGTTGCTTGTGATGCCCTGTATCTTCCATCATGATTCCACAATTAAAACCGTGACCAACGACCCGTTCACCGTCTTGCCTCAACGATTTCGTTCCCGGCTTGTCAGACCGAGACCGCACCCGATCGTGACAATCGCTCAACAAACGCCGAGTAGATCATGTAAGCCTGATTCATGAATTCGCGGATCTGCTCAGGCTTACGCCGACCGTTACGAAAATAAATGAACATGCCCGGTGCGCTCTCAACACAGATTCCTTTGTGCTGGACAAAGAGATCAAGGAGTTTTTCATCAAAAAAACTTTGCACCGTCTGTTCATCATTCCCAGTCAGTACAAAGGATTCCGAGAACTCCGGGTGCTTTTCAAAGTCGATGTCCTGCATACCTATGGCTGCACCAATCTTCTGAAAAAAACCTTCAGGACGTAAAGAAAATTCAGGAAGTTGCAGCGTGTCTGACTCAAGAGCAACAACCGTATGGTGATGCGTGCGTGAATTGTCGCCACCACCAGTTGTGTACTGGTAATCAAAGATCGAGAGTCGAGCAACGTCCGTCTCGGTTGTCATCACATTTCGCATTTTGCGGCCATGCCCTCGATTGAAGAGAGAAAACGTCTTCATTTTCACAAGCAGACCCTCGTCCTGCACGGCCGAAAACTCAAGCCCCATCTCGGTGGCCATCGCCATCAAGGCTTCCCTTCTCTTTTTCGCCAAATGTCTGACCAGCCAAATGATGCCCCCCAACAGCGCGATGGCTGCACCAGACATGACAATCGGTAACAAAATTCTTTCCATTGTGAAATCTTTTCCGAAATCAACAGTGTGGTTCAAACAGACGAACAGGTCAGCAAATCAGCCTCAGGCATGCGGTTGGAAATCGCCAGCACAGTCACTAACCCCATCTTACCCCAGTTCGCAAACGAAACGTTTTTTCCAAACACATTCCCCAGGTTCATGCCGGGTGCAGCGCTGCCGCTGCATCCGATGACGACACTGCAAGTTTAACTTGTCCCCCGACCTCACCAAACCTCCCTCTGCTCAGGGTCACACAGACGCTAACATACATTGAGGGTTCGCTTACCAATGACCAGCATGCCGTTTGAAGAATCCCAACGATGCCGCGAAAATAAAATGCACGACCAACATGGGATCACCGCCTGGGATTTCTGCCAGGTTATCTCAACCCACGCCACAATGCCTCAACAAATTCAACAAGGAAGGGACCATTCCCAATCACCGTTTCCTATTGGATGGCCAAAATGGTTAACACAGAGGGCGCAATTTTTTGGCGCAAAGCGATTCATGAGAACGAGCAGGCGAAGAAATCAACTGAGCTTGCGATCACCATTCCGCGAAGAACAGGCACCCTGCGTTGCTTTCGGCCATGACCCTCGATGCAACCAATCCACGAACAAGAAAACTCAGCTCAATAGCCAATGTGGCACTGACAAAGCTACTGCGTGACCTGCAGTGCAATGCGGCACCACGACTCCGCCACAATGATCTCCATGCCATTCTGAAAACATGAGCCAAGCGTGTTCCTGGCAGACAAACCTCCACCCTGCTGGGGATCACATCAACCAGAGTCACCCACACTCTGAATTTCTGTTGGGGCACGCCAACTACCTAACGCGAGCAAGAGAGCGCTCGATGTCCACATGCCATACCCCGCATAAATGCTGTCGAGCTTGCCACTCATGCACAGCGGCAGCAGCACAGATGCTGAGAGAATCGCAGCAGTTGTGGCTAACCTGCGTGCTACAAAAATGCGTCCCCTCAGAAATGCTCCGCCTCCGAGGACAAACGAGATGTTGACCACGACTCCAAAACTACAGGCAATGGGATACCAGAAACCTGTGCCACTGCCCCCCCAGCCCCAGAACATCTCAAGTCCATCAAAGCTCAGTAGAACGGCACCCCAACCAAATACCAGATCCCCCCCCAGTCGCAAGGCAGGCATGGCCATCGATGCCCCGTAAACTGCTAAGGCTGTTACGGCCAACAAGCGAGCATGACCAACCGTGGCGACGTGAACACGAAGTACACCGAGAATCGGAATCACAGCGACCAACGCATGCATTGACCAGAGAAAGCGGAAGTAACGCGTATCACGAAAAACAAAGGCTCCAAGCACCACACCGATCATGATGATTGGAAAAGCATTCAGACTTGTCCACGCACGCAGATCAGGTCGAGACTGCGTTTTACTGCCATTCTTATGGGAGCGAGTGTTCATTCCACATACCGGCTCATCAGAGTTCCAACTGTGCATCAACGACACAAACAACATCACAAGACCGCTCACGAGCCGAGCAGCAACCATTCCTGAGAGAACCAGTCACCGACAGGCATCATCGTCTTCATCGATCGCTACCAGATCCGCAGCCGTCATCGATTTGTTTTTCCATCTCGGCACGCTCCAAAGACTGATTGCCAATTTCAATCACCTCTTTCCTCGTGACTTTGAATCCCATGGCAGCGAAAGCTGGTTGCGCCATCAGACTCGCATGAACCCAGAGCCGACTTTCTCCATGCTTGTGCGCCAAATCTTCAATGGACTCATAGAGTCGCCTAAAAACGCCGGTGCCTTGAGCATGAGGACGTACATAAGCAAAATCGATGTAACCATGGGCAGCCAGGCTCATGAACCCCACAATGTCGGACGAATCGACAGCAGCAAAAATCGACTGAGATGCCAGACGTTCAATCCACCTGTCACCATGACGACGTTGGGGAACCCATGCTCGCCGCTGTTCTTCGGTGTACTCGCTGTGACCATACCTGACCGCTTCGAACATGACGCCAGCAAGCGTATCAAAGTCGTCCGCAGTTACCTGCCTGATTTCGATCTGCTTCGCCATCTGCATAGGAAATGCAATCCACCAGTTCGTGAGCCAGAACGTTTTATCGAACAAGACTGATGTCAACAATTCCAAGGACTTTTCGATCAACATCAACCGAAGCCCGTCTCCTCAAGACCAACCCAGCCACATGATTCTACACTACCTCAAGCTGGGGCCATGTTGGCATGCCGCACGCATGGCGTCAGTCGAATCACGACAGAAAACTCGCTGGAGGTGGCGAAACCACGGCAATGCCAAACGGGAAAAGAGCTGATCAGGGCGTGAAAACGAAAAAATCTCATAGGTCACGTCGCCGGTTGACTCATCGAGAAAGACCGTGAAGCGTTCTTCGCCAATGATCAGGTGGTGCGCAGTCGTGCCAAATCCAAATCCGAATCGAGTCGAAACCTGATCGTCAACGTAAACAATCCGATTCACATTCAGGGAATACACCATCAACTTTCGCGAAAGCGTACATACCATCGAACCATCGACAATCTGATCATCAACGCCAACAGGTTGCATCCAACCAAGGCGAAGCATGTCGTAATTCTGAATCGCAGCCTTGGCCCGCTGGAAATCGTCGTCACCATTGCCAATCACCGCATTCGATTGGTTTGTTGCGAAACCAACAGGACACTCAGAGCGACTCGTCCAACCGATTTCCGAATAACTCAAAGCAGGTTGGCGATGCAGATCGGCAATTGCATGAATAAAATCGTCATCAGGACATTTGAAGCCTAATTTTCGTTGGCTAGTGTTCATGCGATTCACGTGTTCTCGCGATTCACGACTAAAAAGGTTCCTTGCCTCTGCTATCTCGCATCAGCACTCAGGAGTGCTCTGGCGTTTCTTTCCAACTCTCTGCTCTCAAGGAGAAAGAACCAAAATGCACCACATCGTCTGCCCATCCGTGCAACCGACACCGTGAAAAAAGCGGAAATCCGGGTTTATTTTCGACCGAGGCGTAGATGACGCTCACGTGGTGAGTGCACGATGGCTGGTGGCATGAGGACGCAGTTCCAAGGCCAAACCTGCTAACGCGAAGTCACGCACCAACTCAAGAACACAGAGCACGCGGGAGCGACGACCAGCACGCACCCGATAGCCAGACCGCAGGATCCCGTTTGCCGCAACATCGAACCCCCGTACTCACATTGGCTTGAGTGCTTTCTCAACTGTCAATTGTCAACTGCGATTTGCATATCACAACACGGACAATAATATCTGTAGCCAGACATCAGCATGAAATACAGAATCCCAGGCAACAGAAAAAAAGAACAAAGGATCAAGCCAATCAGCAAACTGCCTCTGGCACGCTTCCTTGACCTTCCTTCATAACCACAGTTTGGGTTTGGACAGATCATCTTCGTCGCTCCTAATTGGTGTCCCTGTCAATGTAATCGATCGTCCGGCCTGTGTGCATCATTGGAGTATCGTTTCGAATCCATCCAGACTCGCCAAACCAGTTCACTCGTGTCCTACAGGGCAAGCAGTCCCGTGAAGCGAACATGCATTCCATGACCACGATAGGGTGGCAAATCCAGGTTCTCCGCATTGGCGACGGCGACTGAGGCGAAGAACCCGGAACGTGATATGCCCCGACAGCGATGCTGGATTCCAGCAATATTCTCGGGCATGGAGGCTTCTGTTTCCGGGTACGTCACCGCGCGAACCACGACAAAACCCGGCCCTTGCTCACCCTGAAACCAGATTGACGGGTCAGCTTCCAGCGAAGACTGGCTGCTAAGCACCTGATTGCCCTGTTGCTTGAGATAGTCGCCGACAACCTGGATCGAGAAATCATGCAACTCCCAAATGGACATCTCAATGCAATCGTCCGAGGCGAGTGCCGGCGGCACGATTTGCTCCCCGCTCTCCGCGTGAACCAAACCCCAGCCAGCACAACGTGGCTTCCACCCAGCCTGACCTTGATCCATTTTCATCAGACATGGGATCGCCTTGGCTTGGCCGGCAACTTGCATGAATTGTTCTCGTCCACGCGACCACTCCCACTCAGCCGCATCGACGTAAATAAAGAACAGTTGATTTCCCAGTCGAAACGATAAATGCTCCGCCAAAGGAGGGTACAAATCTGCTCGGAGCCAATTCACTCTCTCATCAGATCTCGCCTGAATGTATCGCCCTGCGGCACTCCAGGCATCTTGGAAGGAACCGCTGGGTTCAGTCTGATCCACTTGAAACACCTTCCTAATTCTAAGCTTGGCAGATGACAACAGTAATCACGAATCGCCCAAGGAACGGTGGTGGTCCATTCCACCCCAGATGGAAAATCATCCCATCTCTTTTAACCTTTGGGACATTCGGCGGTGAAGCACAGACTCCGGGGATCAAGATAAAGATCGGGTCGACCATGCCACCGGTGTTCAATATCGTTCATCAACAGCGCGCAATCAAGTTCTACCGCTCCCCGCGGAAACCTTTCAATATCTCCAAAGAAACAAGACTCCGCCGTTTCGACGACCATTGGACGAATGCCCCACGTGATGCATTCAAGTTCCATGCCATGATAGTGCCCCTCTTTCCCGGCTTTTGAATATCCGGTTGAACCGCGTAAAAAGAATTCGGTAGCAGCATCAAGCGATGGAAACACACTGGATGCAGGCATCTCATCTGCAATCTTTCCTGCAAAATCAATCTCTCGACCACCATCCTGTCGCACAATGCTCACACTGACTTTTCCGCGTCGCTCATCGACCTTGAAAGTGCTTCGGCTAAAGATTCCAGGAAACAATCGCCCGCCAACGAGCGAATTGATGACCGAATTGGTATCGCGACGGGGAACGTACACTCCCTCATACAACTCGCCGTCCTGTTCCCACTCGACAGCAATTCGGTGAGCCGCATTTTCTGATCCCAATCCGAACCACTCGGGAAAGAAGCGGGGTCGTAGATTTTTGAATCGGATCATGCATATTCCACCCATGCCAACGCCATCATACAATTTTGGCCTGAACGGACTGGGCAGCACTCGCCGCAATACATCTGGATCAATTCGATAATTGAGCAAAATTCGGCGTGACATGAGACCTTGCACGGTATCGACGATTCCCATCACATCCTCAAGGCGTTAGCGTTATGGATCACTGCTCTGGACTTGCCGATTTGCCATCTACGAAACCCTGCAAATCCTCAAACACTCAAAACCGATCTTGCAGATCCCACTTCGTCCACCATGGGAACGCGATGCCAAGGTTACGAAGCTCAACACGAACTGTGATTCTTCATCTGCTTCCGATAATGAACCCACAAAACCCGCAACGGAGCACGCCCGCCACCCAAGCAGACGTGAGCATCTCATCCAACTTTGGTGTGCGTCCCCTGCGAACAACGGTGCGTCAGGCAGTCGTGCAATCAGCAAACCGTGGGCAGAACATCTAGCACGCACACCCCTGTAAGCTTTCAAAAAGCAAGCCTTCCCGAACTGCATTCATTGACTTGCCTTACCGATCTAAACCCACTCATTTGTATGTCATAAAGCAACTTTCTGCTTCCCTGTTCTCGATCCTCCCTCAATCAACACTAACCACCTGAAACCGTTCCATTTGTCTCACGAGCAAACCCTGCTTCCTGACCACTGGCAGTCCACACGAGGTTGGTCGCTGACGCTTTTTTTGAACACACCCGAATGCCTTTCTGCCATGGAATAACCGTTTATCTGAGCAGCAGGAAACAGCAAGTGGAAAAAACTGCGGGGCATTTATCCAACATCGCTGAGAAACCTCAACGATACGTGTCAAACGCGGATCACGAGGTCAACAATTGCATGTCGTCTGCTCGCACAACACGGGCACACAACACGGGCACACAACACGGGCACACAACACGGCACGGCAATGCAGGCAAGGAGAGTTGTGTCTCGCGTCACACTCTCTCCTACGAGTTAGCACGACTTCATGTGGTGCAATCATCTACCCCGACATCAACGAAGTAGAGTGATTCAAGAAAAAGCGAGTGCTTTGGCTTGGATTCCTTGTCGCCCTGAAGCTCCTTGAGGATACCACCGACTGTCACCACTGCTTGCGGTAATTTCTGTACACCTCGTACATGCGCGATCAAGAACTCATCCTTGGTATCTACATCACACACCTCGTAAACGTCATACTGGTCAATCATCGGTACCATCACGAAAGTCGTCATCTTACCTGTTGTCACCGGAACCATGATGAATCCAGTGAAGTCAGAACTGGACTGCACATGGCGGGGAATGCCGGTCACCGTGGCAGACGTCGCAGACCGACCAGATTGATTGGCCTGAGCTGGAGTGAAATGATTGGGCCGGTGCACTTGATACTGTGCTTGAAGCTCCTCAGTCATCGCTGAGATAACCGAACTCGCCTCATCAGGCGGAAGCCGGCCAATGGCCATGTCCAAGTAGAGGATCATCTTCTGTTGATCAGTGAAAACGCCAGCAACTTTAGCCAATTCAGAAGCCTCAATCTGACCGTCATCAGCAGCAGTCAAGAAATTATAGAAACGTCCACCATTGTCCAACGCAGAGTGGGCATCTCGCACAGTCTTGTAAGGAATGATTTTTTGCATGGATTCTCATTTGATAACAAGGGTCGCAGCCATCATCATATTGAAATGATACCCACTAATTCAACAACACTTTCCCGGGCGGTTCCATCAACCGTTTCGCTCCAAACCCAATGAAATTGGCGAAGAACCCGCAGCAAACCACAAAACCGACCCCGGACTGGTTCGTCTCATTCAGCTACTGCCAGATTCACCCGACGAGCCTCGAACGCAATGCGGCACTGGCACCCGCCCAGCGTATTCGCCACCAGAGGCCGACACTATCACTGAGCACCAATGCACCATCGAATTCGCCGCTCCCGAACACACCATTTTTCAGTTTTGTTCCTTGCTCACCTTCCGCATGGCACGGTCCAAGTTCTTGACCGCTCGATCAAGCTTGGCCAATCGCTCTTTGCGTTGCAAGCGTTTCATGATTCGAGCATGAACTGAAAACAGAACCAAACAAGAGCCATGTCTGCAAACGCAAGACCAAGCACGCTTTGAGCATTGGACACACAAGCAATGCTTACGAGCATCAAGAACACCGCTATCAAATCTTGCCAACGACCTTTGGGTCGCTCGCCTTTCCACGAAGAACGGAAACAAGCGTAAGCACGGTTACCACCCCGATCATGATCGGTTCAAAGTAAGCGACTCCCGTAGCTACAAAGCTATCAGCAAAAACGGAATTCCCGATCAAGAGGATCACACCACCGGTGTAGCGACAGGACTCCCACCACGGGTACCTCAAAGGGTGTTTCGCTTCCTTCAATTCTTGCGAAGGTTCTTCAGTCATGAGTTCTTACTTGCAGGACAAACCGTACAGCAATCCACACCAAACAGCAGATCAATCCAGCCAACCTTGATCCGCACGGTTGTTCCCGTTTGGCATCGCGCCCAAGTCAAAAAAACTTTCTTTAGAAGAGTAAACAGCCGTGATCTGCGGCAACGGGTAATGGGTAACGGCAAACATGGCACACCAGTGCAGCCGCGCACGAGGCAACTCACTTGCCTCATTCTTGTAACACCGCGCAGCCGATCCGCCAAAAAAGACATGATGTGCCAAGCAGCACAAGCCAGCGACACTAAGCCGAAGATGTACCCCGCAGCACAGAACCAAACTCCACAGCGCATTTCCTTGCTCCGTCGACAACACGGAAAACTGCGTCTCTTGCCTGGCCTTCATACCCCCCCACCTCTGCAAACGTCAAAATCGACTTCAAGTGCATGCGAACAACAACACATCCGCTGCTTTCCCACGATCAGCGACCAGCATCAAGGGGCGGAAGTGTTGTTTCCCAAGCAGCCAATGCGGCTGGAAAGGCAGCCCGTCCCAATCCCACACGTGCAAATCGACCGGATCCCCCCAAGCATTCCCCTGGCAGCAACAGCACCCCATGATTCTGTGCCAGATCGTGGCAATAATCCGTTGTATTCGCGAACGCCCGCCCTTGATGGCTGCCCAGTTGATCCACGTCAATCTCGACGAAGGCGGTAGAACCAGCGAGGGGCGCACGCCATCGAAACAACTCACGTCGCTGATTCATGAACTCGGTGCAGATCGCCAAATTGGAACTCACCAGTTTGCGACTTCGCTCCGCAAGTCGCTCTCGTACCGAGAGTGCCTGGATGGCCAGATACTCGGTGGGTGCAGCAGGGCAAATCGTCGTATAATGTTTCCAGCCGATCAATTCCTGACGAATCTTTGCATCGCGAGCAACCAGCCACCCAGCACGCAACCCCGGCAAACCATAGGTCTTCGACAGACCATTGAGCACAATCGCTTTTTCATACAAGTCTGCGACTGACGGAAGCGTCGCCTGCTGCTCAAAGCCAGTTTCCAAGCCTCGGTAGATTTCGTCGCAGAACAACCAGCAATCGTTGTCCCGGGCGATCCCCACCAACTGCTCCAACTCGCTGCATGTAGGCTGGTAACCGGTTGGGTTGTGCGGAAAATTGACAATGATCAATCGCGTCTGTGAATTGACTAACGAAGACAATCGATCCAAATCCATTTCCCAGCCCGTCGCGGTCGGAACCAATTGCCAGTTTTGAAACTCTCCGCACAAATGTTCAGCCACGTGATGCAGGGCATCATAAGCTGGACCAAGCGCCACAACCTCATCTCCGGCGTCAATTAACGCCTGCATCGTCAAGTAAATACCCTCCACCGGTGAGGTCAAAATGACAACGTCATCAGCGACAACGTTGTCGTACAACTGGGCAGCCAGACGGCGGTACTCCGGGTGACCTTGTGTTTCGGTGTAACCGAGCTTTATCGCACCAAACTCATCCAGAGAACCGCCAGAGATCGCAAGCAACTCCGCAATCGAAGTCGTTTCACAATCCGACGACGCCAAGACATGAGTTGCAGTGAATTCGTAGTGAGCAAAAAACTGCTCAGTCAAAAACGGTTTGATTTTCATTCCAGACTCTTAACCTCATTTTCCTTCACTATCGAAACAAAGTAGCCCCATTTCGAAATGACAACACGCCGCCGGTTACCCGCAGGTCCTGGCCTACCGACCCAACATTGGCTCCGCTCCTTGAACTCGCAAAAATCAGGTGCACGCGAAAGTGCCCCGTTTGTACAAGAACGAATGCATCCTACCCGCACAGACTGATCATAACGCGTTGCGAGCCTCGGTCCTCCATGTGGCTGACTTTGTGACCCCACCGCCAACCTCGAAAACCCTGTGACCGACACTTGCCTGTCACGGATCATGAGAAACCGAAAACTGCCTTAACCCACGAGATCGCTGCCCCTATGAATCACACCCTGGCTTGAAGACACCACCGCCCCAAGCCCCCCTTGCTGACGCCCCCATGTCGACCATTGAATCAAATTGCAGCAACACCACACATAACGCGAGGTCTACCACGCAAGCCTGCGTGCTTTCAGAACCGCGGAACGCTCTGCAAATCTTCAGTACTCACACAAGATAATAAGCCATTCTCTGTGTGCAACTGACGAATTCTCGCAACTAGCCGTGACTGTGTTTGGTTAAGCGATTGTCCCCGAATTGGGATTAAATTTGTTTTCGGGATGTAATCAACTGCAACACCCTGGAGGCTGGGGTTGATACCTTTGCCTGCGTTTAAAAATCCCATGGCCCAAGCTGAATCGGCTGGTTTCCGAATCTGACCATTGAGTGAAAAACAACTTTCCAACAAGACGTAGTCGACGTTTGACGCGAAATCCGCAAGATATTCCAGCCCACGATTCGCCATGAGTTTGAGTTCGGGATGCTCTCGTCTGAGCTCGCGAATCAGCGACACGCCGTGTTGCTCCAGTTTCCTATTTTTGAGATCGTCCAAATCGTCAAGAAAAATGCCATTGAAACCAAGACGCTTGAGTTGAGGAACAATCTCCTGCACGACAAGGTTTTGCCACTTGGGATTTGCAGCATTGATCTGAAACGTCCCCGAAAACAAGGGGTCCTGCGTGTACCCGATCCCAAGATCTTTCACCTTGGCAACAAACGGTCTTAGTCGATGTACCTTCGCAATGCTCACGTATCCGAACACTATCTTGCCTTGCCGCCTTAGCAACGCGACCGATGCTGGAGGGTATTCATAGTCCACAACAACCAGTGAAAACGGAGCAAACTGCTGTGGCGGAGTCCGCGGGTTGTAGCAAATAACAAATCCTTGCGTTCGCGGTGCCTGCTGAGCCACAACCTCAGCACAAGGACAACCAAAGCACACCCCCGCAAGCATCAACCAAATTGCAAAACGCACAGTTCCACAGCGTTCAGTTCCACAGCGTTCAGTCCTGCGGTTGCTTCGGGCCAAGAAGATCATGCCCATCGCCCGATCAATGAATCGAGTGTCTGGGTTGGCAGCAAATGCCACATCTGTCGGGTTACGCATTGGTTCGATCACTTCCTGCATTACAAGACTCTTTCATAGCAGTTACGACACTCTGGTCCACAATTCATTCCTCAGACTACAGTAATTTCCACAGACCGATGCGCGAACATGCCAATCATTCGCTGACATCATGTGAATACCATAAGCAACGAGAATTTGGGAAATCAATTCAGTTTCCAATGCAGCATTTCGCTTTTGAAACATTTCTATTGAGATTTCGGGCATCTTGATGTTTGCGAACTTGACCAAACTCTGAATTTTGATCCAGTCACCACGGCGGAACGTCCATCATTCATGCAATCACCGACGATGTCGGCAATCAAAGTGAATTTTATGGACAGCATGTCTTCTGTCAAACTTCTGCTGCCAGTCGAGAAAGTAGCAACGAAGACATGTTTAAATCACACCTTTTTTTCGCAGACATTCTTTTCTTTCTTGCGCTGCAGCACCAACGAATTTTCCCTACGTCAGTTTCGTTAACACAGATCCAACACTTGACCTGACGAAACACCACTCAGAACCTGAGCAACAGTGAAACCGTCCAAGTAACCGCCCCCTCATCCGCAAATCCAAACGGCTCCACGACGTGAACGCAATGCAGTTTTCATCCTGCATGCGGTACTAACAGACCAAGTTCAGAATCGATCACACGCCATTGGTGAATCAGCGCAACGTGTTGAAACGATGACCAAACTGAGTATCCCGTATCATCATGAAGATCGGCATTTGTTTCTAGATTGAGAGACAAGACAGGAAAGCGATCGACAAATGTTTCCCCACCAACAGCGTTTCAATGCAAGATCGGTTTTCGGCACTGACTTCCGCAGATCCTTTGCCAGAACAGCATTCCCCGTGATTCATTCCCAGACCGCGAGCATGTAATCACGCCCAGCATGCCTGCCGCCTCTCGTCCGATGCAAATCCAATAGCATAAGCACCTGCCACTTTCGACATTTTGTCACGCCAGACAATGCTCTGGATCACAAACCGGAAGCCGTCATTTAAAAAGGCAGAAGACCGCGGGGCCGTTTTCGTACCATGGTCACCATGCTGCATCCAAATACCCTATCTGACTGTTTTCATACGTTAACAAAAGTAAACATCAGTCCGAAAAGCATCCAAACAAACCACCCAAAGATTGTGACTCCCATCGTCAGCAAGTGGGAACGTAAGGCGTCTGCGAAACAACAGGGAATCAAAATTGCCGCCATGATCTAACTCGGCGCTAAACTGGAGGCAAATGCACAAAACTGGAGGCAAATGCACAGGGTCCAGCCAGAATGGATGCCGAAAGATAAAGGGGATCAGACACTGCCCAAGCTTGAATCCCTGAGTTGGACGACGCAAACGGCAGCAAGAACATCAGCGAGACAGGAAAAATGGCGGCAGCGACGCCTGTCAACCGTGTGAATCCCAATCGCGAGGTCGTGAATGCCACGTTGGTAGCATGAGTCATTGAATCGACAAAAATCGTGAAGGTCTCGCGTGCTTTCTGCTTTGCAGGCGACAGGCATCCTAGTAGCAGTGCAATTAAACTCGCTCGGTCCAAACAGAGCAGAACTGGACCACCGTCCAAACGACCCGCAAGAAATCACCGACCTCCCCGGCTATCCGTTCCTCCCCTCAAGTGATCCCCATCTTCAGTCGCACAAAGTGGTCAGTTCTGAACTCGCCCCAAAAAAAATACTCGCGGGACGAATTGAAGCAAATACACGCTCGTAAAACTGCTCCAAAAAGACAGGATCTTTGCAGGCAGCGAAACAGTCAGCAGGTAGCTACTAAAACATCTGATTTTTTGTAACCGCCGAGTTGGCCACCGTGACCCTTCCGTTTCAGATCGCCGCATCGAATGGTTACGGCAACAATGCCGAAGCCGTTTCCCAGATCCAAAAACTTGATTCTCAGAATCAGATGCGCGTGCCCTGAACAATGTCATTCGCGTGCACGCCAAGAGCAGCCTTCAATCGCGATTCTCGCCGCGAGACAAACAGAAAAGATGCAAGCAGCCGCATCATTCTCGAGCGAATCGAAGACACGCAATTTCGCCGGCCTCACGTACCATTTCCCGGGTAGGCACTCAAGCACTAACGAAAACTTTCGTGGCACTTACTACACCCACCCCTCATCGACTTCAAGTATTTCTTTGCTGAGTCGTAGTCTTTTTTGTGAGCAGCCAGATACAGTTTCGTGCCTTCGGTGTGAACCAGCAAACTACTTGATTGCCAATCTTCATCAGTAACAGTTTTACCGCGTTTCGCGACCAAACCACTCGTCTCGGACAATATTAATGCGGCACTTTTTACCTCGGCCCATGTCTCCTCATCTCGGGGTTGATTTTGTAGTGCGGAGCTTAGTGATTGAAAGATGGGCTCGTTGATGTACTCCATCAAGTGTTGAAGGTTGCCCACCGGTGCGAATTTCGATGCTGATTCCGGCTTAGGTACATCCTCGGCAAACGCCTGCTTGCGACTCCCGTCAAACCACGCCAGCGCAATGCCGGATGCAAGAATTACAGAGAGACCGATCATGGAAAATGATAATTTTTTCATTGCCAATCCTACGAGTAGTGTGAAAGTTAATTTGAATCAGGAAGTCTTCATTCGTTTGTTATCGAAAACGTGGGCGGCAACTCCTCTGCATTGCCTTGCGTCTTGCACTGCCTTCAAAAGAATAATTGAACTCAGTCTGGATTTAAAAACATTGTGCATTCAAGCAAACACCTCAGGGCATTCGTCATCTCTGTCAGGAATCCATCTGCTTGCCCTTCTTGGATTGCAGGTGTTCAAGCATTGCGTTTGGTAGTATTGGGTCGCTGAAAACGATACTGCGGGCTGGCGATTCATCTCATCAGTTTTCCAGAGCCTTTGCATCTCGTCTGAGCAACTCGCTACTGGGGATCACATGAACTTGGCCCACATCAGACTCAAGGCAATTCGGTGTTTGTTCTGCTCACAAAAGCACTCGCCACCTACAGAGTTATTATCGGCGCAATCGCGCTGCTCCCAGGAATTGCGGGTAACGTCAACACATATTCAACAAGCGGTCATAGTCTCCCAATACGATTGTCGTGATATAAAGTCCATCATCATCAGCAGGGGAAAACGCTTGATCTATAATTGAACATTCGACGACCAACTGCATTCCGGCGCAAACGCACTTTTTATACACCCACTGCTAAATGGCTGTGACATCAGATTCGCTGACCTCCGACGCGCCAACATCGTGAAGTGAAATAGCCGCTTGGGAAATTTCCCGAATGTATTCATCGGCGGCGAGATATGAATCGTTGTTTTTCCACAGCGCGAGTAGAGTATCGACCACCCTACGTCGTGCGCCGGGCGCAAACGGGATAGCACTCTCAACGATTTGCAGACTTTTGATTTGACCAATCGCACCGTGGTACCGGTAATGTGGCGAATGATGCCCCCCCGGCGAAAAGGTGTTCACGCGGTGCCAGTCCACTGCAGTGTTCGGATTATTGGCGTTCTGCGAGACCCACGTATCTTCGATACGCTCACCGATTTGGCAGTACAGCAGGAATCGTGTGTGGCGGACGCGACCAGAATTGATGTCCACATCTTCATGCCAACAATTCAGCGGAGACCATTGCACGAGGCCACTCACAAAAAGAAGCCCCGTTAGCATTGGCACAGCAATGGCCAAGGCAATCAAATCGCGACGTTTTCTCGGAAATGGAAAGTGCATATCTTTGTGCTTTTCATAGAGAGAACCGACTGACTACCCCAGTCTACCGCTCGAAGCTTGTCCAACGCCAATCTTTTCTGCTCCGCTTCATCGGATGGTTACGCGGCAATGTGCTGGAATAAAAATCATGTCGAGCAAACAAAGATCCGCTTACACTTGCAGGCATTTGCCCACGCGAGTGCTTTAAAGTGATCAACGACTACGAATGCGTCCATATTTCCAAATTGTGGCGGATTGCCCGAAGGCCCCCATTTACCCAAAACCGGCCACCCCAGACGCTGATGATCAAATCGCCCAACTTCCGCCACATCGACAAGTCGTGCGTTAGCATCCGAGTGCCTGCAAAGTCTGGAACTTTCCGCATGAAGATGCATTTGGTTCGCCACACTGTTGCATTGCACAGCGACGACACAGGGCACCTCATGCTTCCCAATATTCCTGTCCGTATGAAACCATTCATTCTCCGTCGGTCAACCAAAGATGATTCAGCAAACAACGTGACTCACCCACAGAACAACGTGTTCGTGCCACCGAGGTTTTGGCTGCCATCTCCCCCGCATCACAACGACAAGCTCCGAGCAGGAATCCGCAGTTTCCCATCTCAAACCTACACGCATTTCAAGCATACCGAACCTCAGTGTTCACAGGACGAGCGAACCAACGGTGCCGCTGGTGCACGCCCAGACTTGCAATCGCATGAAACAACTCCGAAACACCACAAGTCAAGTCCTGGTCACCGGTTTGGCAGGTGCGTCATCAATACCGTTGCATTGATTCGATCATCTTGGGAACCCTGTTCAGGCAATCCTTGACCGTCTGATTCTCCTCCTGTTCCCGATCAACTTCCGCGGAAATTACAACGAGCGCATCTCCAAAACCAACCTGCCAAAACGTCATGACATAATCTCGTCCACCTTCACTTCGTGCGCCGGTTTCAGAAAATGTTGCCTTATTTCCGATCCGATTGATTTGTAATCCTTTGTCATTTGCTTGTGAATGAAGAAAGTCCTCCGCAACAGCATCAGGAAGGTTGTGCAAATTGAAACGCACTACGATGCCGCTTTCATCGCCCAGTGTGATTGCAACCGTATCATTTGGCTCGGACTGATGCGTGTAGGTTTCGGGCGCGAAAAATTGGACATTACCGTTTGGAAACGTGATCGTTGAGAAACCCGGCGGACTTGGCGAAGGGGATCCGTTCGACGAGTCACAACCATTGAGTGCGAGTAGGGACACAACCAAAAAAAGTGATCGGGGGTCCGCTGTACGTGTCTTGATCATTGCGTCTCCACGCTACGGGCTCATGCCCAATAAATTCGAGAAAAACCGAACTGCCATCACGGAGCGAACGCCTGGTTCGCCAGATGAGTGTATAAGATTCGTCCTGCCTGCACTTCATCTGTTCGTTAGCTGGCCCAGTTTCAAATTTCGCAAAGCCGTCAACAAACAAGATGCGTGAATCCAGTCAGACAGGTCATCAAAATCCGGCTCAGTGGTTTCCAGAGCGACCGAATTGGCTCGCTCGCGTTGATTTTTTCGGCATGAAAGTCGTGAATTGTTTGCAGTCAACGCACGGAAAAAGAACAAAAAACATTCCTTCAATGGCGGCAAAAGGGGCCGCCGTCTGGCAACAGTACCTCACCTCTTAATTACCAAACAAGTTACTTCTGCCTTTGTTGATCATCTGATCGCCACCACCGATAAACGAATAGCACAGAAAAGATTAATCCACAAAAGCCCCCTGCGGGAACAGTCATGAAGCAAAACACCCAACCCACACTACCAAAATCCGATCCTCGCAGGACCGCGTCGATGGCGATGCACACCAGAAATGTGCCGAAGAACCCCAACACGGCCCCGCCAAATATGCTGGCTACCACGATGAGAATGGAAAGTAGGAATTTCAAAAAATGAGCCACCGCTCAACCTTTGTATGGTATTGACCCGGAAACACGGTGAACCTCCATCCGCATAACGACAAAGACAACGAGGCCCTGATCATACAACGAACCACGATCCAAGCATCGCTAGGCGACTCATCATTCATCACTTTGGTATCCGGCAGGCCGATTTTTTTTTCGGCGATGGACTTAATCTTTTCAGATGCAAATAGAGTCTGGTGGGCTCTCGATTTCCAAACCCTGATGTGCCCAACGTGCCGATCGTCGACCTCAGCAATTTAGCTTTGTGTATCCAGTCATTCGTCATGCTTGGATCACTCAAACGGGTCACTGTCCGTTTGCAAAACGTCATCCAGCCTGCACAGCAGCAGAATTTACAGAAATGTCGCCGAGCAAGGGAGGTCTAAAGCAACCAGCCCTGCAAGGAATCCATGAGATATTCCATGTCAACATCGAACTTTGCAATCAAGCGTTTGAGCATCTGCCTTTGCATAATCCCGCCGATTTTCACCGCGGTTCAGCCAACAGAATTATTTTCAAAAAATCGAGCAAACCGCGAATAATTTACACCCAGTGATTCGTCAGACTACCGCCGGATCATCGGCTGAAATCGGATGCCGTCGGCATTCATTACCGGACCATCACATTCGAACCCGAAACGATCGCAAACGGCGATGGCATTGAGCGATGAATTGACTGTGACAAGTCGACTGCCATTGCTGGACACACTCCAAGCATCCGCAATCGCGAGAAGTTATCTCCCGATTCCAGTACGCTACAAGTCAGTTGCGACAAACAGATGATGCAAATGAGTTGGCGGCTTAATCACGATAACCCCAGCAATAACATCGCCATCAAATGCACAAACATGCGGCCAACCATCAACGATTCGTTGCCGTGTCGCGTCTGTGCTCACACTGGCAAGTAGCGAGTCGATTCCATCGCCAACCAATGACGATGCACAATGCCGGGTAGCGTGTTCACATACGAAGTCAGCGATTGCGACTGCGTCAGCGATCATTGCACTGCGTGTATTCACATCAATTCAGTTGGTTCGCTTCCAAAATTACCGTGCATCACAGTTCCGCATCACAGTTCCGCATCACAGTTCCGCATCACAGTGGGGCAAGTACCGGTCAACAAACCGATGCGAATCCACCGGAGGTCACCGACTCACCCATTTCATTGTGCAACAC
>PKCN01000410.1 GCA_002862205.1 Planctomycetaceae bacterium
CGCTCGATGGTGCGTTGGGAAGATTGGTTTGATTCGTCAGGGGCACTGCCAGATTACCAGCCCATCGGTTCACCTTGGTCACTAGGGCAGATCAAAGATGACGGCGCATTGAACGCGGTGGGCGTCTGCTGATTGCAGGTCCTTGTTGGTCCGAGTGCCGTAGAGGTATTCGATACCAACGGTGATTCTATCTTGCGGTTTTGCAAGCAAGTTGATGGCCATGTAGGTCGTGTTTTTTACTGCGTTGTTGTTCTGCCCGGCAGTGTTGTTGAGTTCGTTATCTGCGTACGTGAAATTGGAACTCAGTAAATCGGTCCATTCGTGCGTGAGTCCAAACATCCAGCCGAACATGGGTAGCAGGGCAGCTTCTCCAGCAGACACCGAGGCCGCATCTGGCAGCGATCGGTAGCTGCCGATGCCGCGGCCAAACAAGACTTGTGAGTACGCCTTGGTCCGTCCTGTGAGCATCAGTACCGCAGTGAAGTTCATTCCTCCAGCGGACCTTGTGACGGTTTTCTCGCCGGTCGGTTGAAACCCGACTTTCCTGTAGAGTGCGGCTGCCTGCAGTTGGAGCAGGTCAGTTGCCAGTCGAACGTGACCGACAAAATCAGGCGAGGGTGATCGTGAGGTACCAATGGAGGGCTCCAGATCAATGATGAATCTGGTGTCTTCGAGTGAAAGCGTGCCCGTGAGCAAGTCATCACAGATTGGGAAGGTGTAGCGAGCCTGGGCTTGACGTCGGTTCACCGATGAAACAGACCCCTCGAAGTCAAGCGTTGCTGGTGCGGCAGCCACATCGGTGAACGCTGTCCACGTTTTTCCCACAAGCAAACGACCATATTCACCATAAGCCTGACGCAGCCGAAACGAATCGTTTGTGCTGAAGAAGTCACCCTCCACATAGATCCTGACGATATCGCCTCCGCCTTTCCATCGAGTATCGAAACTGAGCCTCGATTGCCTGGCATGAAATCTCGAGTTTGTCCGTGGCAGAGCACCCACCGGGATTTGGGTGGTGTCAAAGGAATCCGTTGAATCGATGGGGTCAAAATCGTAGATGAAGTCGGCTTTGACATAACCCCCGATCTTCATTGCTACATTATTGCCGTATATCAGCAGACCATTCTTGAAGTTCGGCGCTGCATACAGGTCTACACCCACATTGAATTGAGCGACTGCATTCACGCCTGACTGCCCATAAGCAGCCGAAGATTGAAGAACCGGAGCGGTCACCGGCATGTTGAGATTATCGATGTTGTCAACCTGGAAATTGACGGTATCGATGCTGCTGAAGTCCGTTTGCTGTGTCTCAGCTTCGGTTAAACGGTAATCGAAAAGCGCTTGCAAAATTCCAGATTCCAGAGCCGGCGACGTTCCCATCGGGACATCGTTCGAAAAATCCTGGGCGAAGACTTCAGGCGATGAAATGTTCTGAATGTGCGGATTCACTGCGTCTCGTTGAGACACAGTTTCCACCGTTGCAGATTCAGTTTCCGATGGCAGAAACAATGAATTCGGAGTCGGATTGGTATCCAGTTCCTGCACAGAACCAGGCGATGAGACCATTGCCTGAGAATTCAGCAGTTGCTGTTCTCCAATCAGAACGTCGGTCACCAGAGACGCGTTTTTCGCTGCTTCGCTTATCGCTTGAACTGATGCTTCAGGACTCGCCACATCTTCAGTTTGCCCATAGCACCAGTTGGCGGCAAAACCGAGCAGTAGCATGACAGGGAAGTGGGCGACGCGAATCATGGAGGGATTTCGACGAGAGCGGAACTGATAAACCTTTGGGTGGCGTACCAAATTTACGGGGCTCTTTGGAAGTTCGATTTCAAGATGCTGTGAAACAACCCAATGAAACCCACCGCGGTGAAGTTCGTGGCTTGGCCGTATGCCTGTGGGAAATCAGCCTGTTGTCATGCTTCTTGATCGTGCGGCAATGTGTTGGGGGCGGCAAGGGTGATTCGGTTGGCGGATTTTTGCCTGGTGTGCAAATCAGGTTTTCATGAGGGTAGAGTGCGGTTAGCAGATGTCAGTAGTGGTCCAGGCTTCAATCATTCACTGGTGGTGATTTTGCTGTTTCTGAATCGCCGGATTGATCGAGAAAGTGCAGGCGTGCCAGCCACAGGAAGGCAAGAGAAGTGGTTGTCAGCACCAGGCAAAACGCAATGCCTGCTCCTGTCGTGCCCAGCCAACGACCCAGCAGGAGCGTGAGTGCAATCATCGCAATCGCACTGGTCGCAGTCACAATCAGCACAAGGCGGTTCAATCCACTGAATTTCAAATAGGCAGGTGCCAGTGAGAACATGCTCCAAAAACAACAGCCTGTCGCTATCAAGACAAGAGCCGGATATCCGCTTACAAATGAGTCGCCATACAGTCTCAGGATTGACTTTCCACCGAGGAGAATGATGAGCAGAAATACACTGCAAGTTGCACCGACCCAAATGAGTCTGTGTTTCCGCATGGCATCACCCTCGGACCAAGCGTGACGTTCGATGAACACTGCCAGGTAGGGCTGGAAATACTTGTCCGTTGACTTGGATAGCAGCAGAATCAGCCCGCCGGTTTCAGCTGCTGCTGCAAAACTGGCCACATCTTCTGGTGTCAATGAAAGAAAATCGAGAGCAATCACGCTGGACCGGAAAATCGATGATACAAGTGTTGCCAGTGTGAGGAAGGTCAGGCACTCGCCAATCCAGTAGGGGCGATCAAAGGCAGGGGTAGCTTTCAGTGCTTCTGTAGGGGATCGCTTTCGATAGACGCAGATCGCCAGTATCACACCCACCATCGAGCCCACGCCAAAGCACGTCACAGCCCATGGGGCATCGAATGATCGGATGAAATGCATGCACAGCATCATCAGCACCAGCGTCGTCGTTGGAATCGCCAGTCTTGCGATGGCTGCGCCCAGAATCGGAGCACGAATCGCCATCACGAAGTCGATTCCAACACCCGCCAGTGCAGCAGCTGGTAGGAATAAGGCGGCAATCAGGATCGCGTGATCTTCATTGGTCCGTTGTTGGCTGAGGTCACCAAGCAATACCAACAGTGCCACCAGGCAACTGACCAGGAGGACTGATCTGATTGAAAATCGCCAGAATCCTGCTGTCAGCTGCCATTTGCCGGACGCTTGATAGACCGGCAGCATCTGGATTGCCAGTTTTCCCACACCTGATTCTGAAAGTGTTGATAACAGAGTCAGCGTTGCGATGGCCACGGCATAACTTTCAAAGCCGACAGGCCCCAAGCTACGTGCTACCAGGATTGAAGTTGCATAGCTGATGGCCAGACTGATGAAAGACAGGATCACCAGAATCGCGGCGGAGCGATCTTGAATGCTGTTTGTGCCCGTATTCACCGACGATGTCTTTCGTTTTGCCTATCGGATAAGTCGAGTATCAACATCCGCTGGTTCCCGTTGCATTGCATGATAATCAGTTCGTGACTCGTGGGGGTGACAACTCCCCCACGATCAGCTCCATCCGTGAGCAGCTTCCAAGCTTTTTTTTCAGGATGTTACTATTCGCGTTTCAAGCCGAGGTCTTTGGTGCTTTGATTAACAAGCGTAAACTGGGGCAGTAAAGATTGAATCCTGCTTTTATTGGGAATGTGAGTTTGAATTCGGTATCAGTAACAGATGTGCAGGTTGGTAGCGGACAAGGGCAGCCGAGCCTCAGGCAGGAAGAGCCGCAGCTTTCAAAACTCGGCGTTTGGATCGCTCTTGGTTTGCTATAGGGGGTCGTTTGTGGCGTATTGTTTGGTGATTACTGCGGCGGTTTGAAGGTGGTTGGTCAGGCGTATGTCGGGCTTTTGCAGATGACGGTGTTGCCCTATTTGTTGCTCCCGCTGGTCGCGAAGATGGGGCGTCTTGATCCTGCACAAGCAAAAAAATTAGGGTTCGTCACTGCTTCGGTTTTACTCGCGTTCTGGGCGCTGGCCATTCTTTTGATGGTGCTGGTCTCCTTAACTCTGCCCAGTATTACCGGAGCCTCTTTCTTCAGTCCTGACCATGACGCGTTGTTGGTACAGCAGCAGGATTTTGTGACGACGTTCATTCCAACCAATGTGTTTCGTGCATTGACCAACGAGTATGTTCCCGCTGTCGTTGTGTTTTGCCTTTTCTTTGGTGCCGCCTTGATGATGACACCCGAAAAGGAATCGGTGCTGGATTTTCTGGATCTGTGTGCAGTGGGATCAGCCGCGTCAATCTGTTTCTGATCCGGATTGCGCCACTTGGTTTATTTGCACTGACCGCGGCGGCGGCTGGAACCATGCGCATTGAAGAGTTGTCCCGTCTGTAGGCGTACCTGCTGATTTTTATTGTGGCCAGCATCGTAGCCACCTTCGGAGCCTTGCCGCTGTTTGTGACTTCGCTGACTCATATTGGTTATCGGCATCTGATACGCGCTGCGCACGAGCCCATGTTGACAGCCATTGCGACAGGCAGGCTGTTTGTCGTTTTGCCCCAAATCTCTCAGCGTGCTGAACAGTTGCTGCACGTTGAGGGTGAAAGTGATAAAGCAATTGAAGATTCGACTGCCAGTATTCTGGTGCCACTGGCGTATCCGTTTCCGCACATCGGAAAAATCCTCACATTTCTGTTTGTCTCTTTTGCTGCATGGTATGTCGGGGATGATCTGGGACCAGTTGCCACCGCCGAGATGAGTATGATGCTCGTGCTTTGGATGGTATCCCGGACAGCTTTCGGAAATTGGGAACCGATGAGTTGGATGCCGCAAGGCAAGCACGTATCAGGCATCCGGAGGTCGAGTTTGAAGTGGTGGATTCGATTCAAGCATTCTTTGCAGGGGAACGTCAGGATCTTGACGGGCTGATCCTGCCAGCCCAGGAGGGGGCAGCATGGAATGTGCTTTATCCAGAACATGCGGTCGTCATCCCGCGGCCTGAAATTCATCGTCCGGTCGGATTGGCCGTGCGGAGAAATGATTGGGAATGGGTGCGGTTGCTGGATCGCTTTCTGGATTTCGAAGAGATGGATGGGACGCTGCAGCAGCTCAGCGAATACTGGGTCGAGGGTGACGGCACCAAGGACCAGAAGCCTCGCTGGTGCGTGTTACGCGATGTGTTGCACTGGGTTCCCTAGAATCCGGTGCACGAAATCCGGTGCACGCGAGCATGAGGCTTGCTTTCCAGATTCTGGCTGCAGTCGCTGGTGATGCGGGTGCTGCGTGGAACATGATGCAGGTGTGAACCCCCGCATCAGGAGTGGCTGGGGCGATTCACTTCTTCACGCCGGCTTCCTGATGTGCCCACCATTGAGACGCTTTGGCGACGGTCCAGAGTGTGGAACATTTGCATGCGATGAGCGCATCTCGCAGTTCCGTCGCGCTAGCGATCCGCTCCTCAGGATTTTTTTTCAGGCACTTCAAGATAATGGTTTCCAAGTCGACTGGGATTCCGTCTCGGTGTGCAGAAGGGGGATCAGGCGTTTCATTGATTTGCGCCATCATGATCTGAATGGGAGATTGCCCTTTGAACGGGACTCGGCCGGTTAACATGTAGTAACCGACCGTTCCAAGCGAGTAGATGTCACTTCTGGCGTCAGTTTGTTCAGGATGAGTTGCCTGTTCTGGAGCCATGAACGAGGGAGTCCCAGCGATCATCATTGCGGTTTGGCTGAGCGACGGGTCAACCTTGACCTCACGCACCACACCAAAGTCCAGCAGTTTGGTGTAGTCTCTGATGCCGCCTCTTTCGGAGACAAAAATATTGCCTGGCTTGATGTCTCGATGGATCAGGCCGACTTGATGGGCTTCCCTCAGCGCGTCGCTGACTTCGATCAGAAAATGAATTGCTCGTTCGGGAGGCAGGGGGCCTGTTGTTTTGATCAGTTCCCCAAGGTTCATTCCCGGCAGCAATTCCATGGCAAAAAAGAAAATGCCTTCATTGGTTTGACCATAGTCGTAAACCTGAACCGTATGCGGATGAGTAAGTTGGGCGGTTGCCCTGACTTCTCGTTCAAATCGTCGTAACGCGCGGGCGTCAGCGTTCTTGTCGGGCTGGATCAGTTTGATCGCGCAGGAACGTTTTAGCAGCAGATGTTCCGCTTTGTAGACACGTCCCATGCCTCCTTCGCCAATCAAATCGATGAGTTTGTACTGGGCGAGTCTTCGAGCCTGAAATGCCGATGTTCTTGCCCCGTGTATGGTGTGCGCAGCAAAGATTGAAATGCACGCTGCAATCAAAGGAGGGGACAGTGGTCTGCCGAGCAAATCATTGTGTATCAATTCACGCAGGTTCTCGTTGTAATAGTGCTGAACGATGAGATGGGTGCATTCGGTGACCAGGTAAGGAACTGCCGCCATCGGCAGAAGTACAAAAGCAGCCCGTTGCCAGCGGTTGGGCATGAACACGCCATAGGTGAAAATGATCAGGCTCCATGTGACGTAATTCCAGTTGTTGATGCTTGCCAGCATCGTGGACATGTTTGGTTTGCCTGCTTCAATCACATTGCAGGTCATGCGAATATCCAGATCGATAGCCAGCAGTCCTACATTGGCCATCACCAGAAGTTCAGCAATCCTGATTTGCAGCAATGACAGTTTGTGATTGCGATAAAGAATGATCGCTGCGCTTAAACTGATGACGAAGGCAATCAGGCGAGCGATGTAATCTGTTTCCTCGGTTGCTGAGAAGAACCAGTCGATGGTGGAAGCGGTGATGATTGTCGTGATCACTGTGGCAATGATCATCAGCCTGCGACGCAGGATTTGCCGATTGTCTTCCCAGACATCTTTCTGGACGAGAAACGTGTCGGACTCGGGAGCAGCGTCCAGAACTATTTTTTCATGTAGCGTGTCGTGCGCGTCTGATACATCAAGTACTGTCTCTTCGACGTGGTGTTCCAGTAGCGACTGGACCTGTGCAATGATCGATTGGTGGGTGCCAGCTTCTTGTGCGATATACGCATCACGTCCCGCAGGCTCCATGGCAATTGCTTGCGTGAATATCTCTTTGACGCGTGCGTACTCTTGAGGAGTCACGTTGAATGCTCGCTGGTCAATTCGCGTCGCAACCAGGCTCTCAGCATCGTCCAGTCGGATTCGACCGTTCGCTTGGACACTTTCAGAACTTCAGCAACTTCGTCCATGGTCAGGCCACCGTAGAAACGTAGCTCTACGATTTGAGCCTGACGGGGGTCAAGCTCGGCAAGTTTGCTCAGGGCATCTTCGATTGCCAGTACATCTTCGTCGCTGCGTTTGCTGATGCAGAGATCTTCCTCCAGAGAGATTCGATGAAGACTTCCACCGCGTTTTTGGCTCAACTTGCGACGTGCGTGATCGACCAGAATCCGTCGCATCATGCGAGCACCGATCGCGAAAAAATGCGTTTTTCCCTGCCAGTTGACTTGGCTTTGACCAAGCATGCGGATGTAAGCCTCGTTGACCAAAGCAGTGGGCTGCAAAGTGTGAGATGGTGATTCGCTACGCAGCATTTTCTGAGCCAGCCCTCGAAGTCGGTCATAAACCAACGGCATCAGTTGGTCGGCCGCGTTGTCGACGCCGCTGGCAAGTTGTTCCAGTAGAGCAGCAATCTCCTGCTCGTCGGTTGCCGTATCGTCCGGCATCCCGGAGCCATCGCCTGCTGCTGCTTCGTGCGGATCGTCTGCTGAATTCATTTTGTGTGCCATGCTAGGTACGCGACCGTTATCTTGCCGAATGGCTTATCGCCGTTGCTGTGTTGTGGATTGCGTTTTCAGTTTAGCCGTTTCGCCGGTTCGCAGTCGACGGTGGCTGGAGTCAGGATCGCCACGATCGAATCGTGCTGGGGACGCCGCTATCGCATCTCGCTGGGGTTGGAGTCGTTAAGGGGTTCACCGCAAAAAAACGAAATCGCTCGAAATCAGCTGCGGGTTTCGGTGGGATCACACGCGAGTGATTGGGAAAGGCTTGGGGAACCATTGATCCTCGCCCCCCCATTTCGCACCAGCACCTGCAATCCTGCACCGCCATCCGCCCCCGAATTTTAGTTGAAAGAAGCGTTTCCTTGCAATCCACTGCCACTGATAGCCGTGATCCACTGCCCATTGCCGATGGTGAACTGGTGCGTGTGACTGTCTGTGGCGACCACCGCGGTTATGAGCTTCTGACCCGACGGTACCAGAATCGTCTGTTTAAATCGATTTTGAGACAGGTCGGGTGTGTCGTTGCTGCTGAAGAAATCGTGCAGGATGCCTTTGTCAGGGCTTTCTTGAGTTTGGGGTCCTTTCAAAAGAAAAGCAACTTTTACACATGGCTCTACCGAATTGCGCTGAATTCAACTCGAACTGACTTTCGACGACAACAAAAAATGCGCAACCTCGAAAGCATGGGACAGGACTTTGACCTGCTTGCCAGCGACCATGAGGCTCGACCGTCAGAATCGGTTGAGCGTGCTGAAGAAAGAAGCCAGGTACGTGAGGCGATGCAAAGACTGGACGAAAGCTACCGCACCATCCTGATTCTGCGGGAGTTTGAGGGGTTTGATTATCAGGCAATCGCCGAAGTGTTGGAGATCAAAGTAGGCACGGTCCGAAGTCGACTCTCCCGAGCCCGCCAACAGTTGCGAAACGAGTTGAGTGATTATCTGAACGCCAAGGGCTCCGTGGCACCGAGTTCGTTGACGGGGACTCTCCAGCACAACACATCTTCAAAACCCGGTGAAAAAGCGTCCTGACACGCAGCGCGATTGCACGGTTTGTCAGAATCCCTCGGATTTGTAATCAAGGACTTCTGGGATCATATCAAGAGGTGATCCTGCAAAGATTGAAAACGTGACACGCATGTCTGTCCCACCCATGACGTCAGCAGTCGATGCACTCGTTTGGATGGTGTTTGTCCGATTCCGTATTTCTGCTCACTTGGCAGAAAGCCTCGCGATCGAGACGAGTCCATCAAAACTGGAGGTTGGTCCATGCCCCGAACGGGGTTTTGTGTAACACCCTATGGTCATGTTTTCTGCCCGCAGTCTGCGGTCGGCGGCACAATTCATGCTGGCTCCCCAACTCGCCAAGGCGAAGTCCTGAAATCTTCACTCCACCGGTGGGGGAGAGGCCCTCAGGAAACGCTGAATCTTGTACATTAGTGCCGGCTGATCTGCATTGTGCACGCAAGTTGCGGATTGGTCACCAAACGAGTGAGTTCGCTCATGCGAGCGAGAAACGTCAACATAATTGAGGATTTTCATGGCGATTGAATTATCAGAAAATGCAGATGCAAAGCTGCTCGATGTTCGGGTGAGCGGCAAGTTGTCCGCGGAAGATTACGGCCACTTTGAGCCTGCAGTGGAAGCCTTGATCGGCCAAGTGGGAAAGATCAACATCCTTTTTGTGATGCATGACTTTCATGGTTGGGAAATGGGGGCGGTTTGGGAAGACATCAAGTTCGCTACCAAGCACTGCTCGGATATCAGCAAAATTGCCATGGTCGGCGATTCCAGCTGGGAAAAATGGATGGCAATGATTTGCAAGCCATTCACCCTGTCGAGCGTCAAGTACTTCGATGCAGCAGACGCAGCAGCGGCGGCGGATTGGCTTGCTGAAGAGTAAACGCCGTCAGTATTGGCAGCCATCAAGCCAGACAATGTGCTCAGGCAATGGTTCGCTGTTGCCCGATTTTGCCCACAATCAATGGCAGGCAGGGGAAATCCCGTCCTCACGAAAGCACCATGTGTCTCGGGTAGGCCTGGTGTTTGGGTTTGATGCAGGCCTCGGCTGACAGCAGGGCTCGGGAAACCCTGGTGTCAGATGGCAGGGTGAAATCCTTCGGCATTCACTGCAAAAATGCTTGCGACTTTGCTGCATAATGACGCCCCCAGCGGGATTTTCCGCCTTTCATTGCTTCGTGAGGCGGGCTGGTCGCATTGCCAGTTTGGGCGTCCATGCTTCAGAAATCGGCTCAGGTCTGAAAAGCCACTGGGCTCCTGTGCCCAGTTCGCCTGCTTTGGACTATTATGAAGAGGCGTCACGATTGCGGCGCGATGAACTGAATGAAATACCTGCTTGCACACGCTGCATTCTGAAATTGGAGATGATCATGGGTTGCACCTTCCAGGCATTGAGTGGACTACGAGCATGGGTTGGGTTGGTTGTCGTGGTGGCTGTTACCGGGACTGCCGATGCCCGAGTCTGGAAAGACGCGACCGGGCTTTACACGATCAATGCGGACTTGGTTGGTTTTGATGATGACATGGTCATCTTGCAACGTGAAAACAAGGAACTGGGTTCATGCCCGATCGACAAGCTTTGTAAAGAGGACCGTGAGTATCTCAAAAGCAAAGAAGCACTGAAAATTCACAACAGCAACATTGACCAGGCCCAGGCTTGGACCATGAGCAACGGTCTCAAGTTGGTGGGGAAAATCGTTGACTATGAACGTGAGCAGGTGGTGATTAAGCAGCAAGACGGCAAAGTCCTGGTGAATGACAAGCCGTTTGATGGTCTACCTGTGATCTATCAGAACATTTTGTTGCGCGTTGTCGAAACGATGGAATCCAAGCCGATGCCCAACAAGAAGGCGCTCGAGCAGTGGGTCAGTACCTCACCAATCTTCCGAGGTGGTGAGTCGCAAAATTATGATCTGGAAGGTGTGGTTTTCGAGTTTCAGGATGGCTCAAAGTACGCTGTACCGTTTTCCATTTTTGCCAAGGAAGAACAGACGCTCTTGAAGAGTGGGTGGGATGCCTGGGTAGAGAGCCACAAAGCTGTTCCCGCCCCACCTGTTCCCGCAACGCCAGGAAAAAATGTTGAAAACGTAACGCAGCCCGCTGTGGGGCTCGACGGAAAAAGTGGTTCCGGTGGCGCCGCTTTGCCTGAGCCAGCACAGGGAATCACTGCCAACGATGGTCTCCCGAAGCCTGCGCAAGGCTTCACCGCCGAGCTTGCTAAGGATGTGGAAACCAATCCGCTGGGAGCAGGGGGAGCGACTGTAGCGAAAAAGCCAGCTCAGAATTACAAACGGGATGATCAGGCTTTTCACTTACAGTCGATGGCTGCTGCTTACCAGAGGAACCAGAATGTCAATCAACGAATCGCAATGATGAACTTGAACATGCAAGCGATTCAGGCTGGTTTGACCTCGGCTTGGGAAATCACCCTATACCCGAAATCGGGAAATCCTTACCCGCCGAAATGGGTTGTGACTTATGGGCGGAACAGTTTGATCGCCACACAAGAGGCGTTGAGAGGAAATCCTGGTTACTATGCTGGCCCGGTTCGAAAAGTGAGCCGCTAGCCTGATGAGCCGCTGAAACTCCTGAGGCGTTGATGTGCAAGACCCATCGGCAATCTGGTCTCGGAAGTGGGATTTGCCTCGTCAGTGTGCCTCGTCAGTGTGCCTCGTCAGTGTGCCTCGTCAGTGTGAAGCATCAGTGTGAAGCATCAGTGTGAAGCATCAGTGTGCCTCGTCAGTGTGCCTCGTCAGTGTGAAGCATCAGTGTGCCTCGTCAGCGTGAAGCATCAGTGTGCCTCGTCAGCGTGAAGCATCAGTGTGCCTCGTCAGTGTGCCTCGTCAGCGTGAAGCATCAGCGTGCCTCGTCAGCGTGAAGCATCCGTGGTTGGCGTGAAGCGTTTTGTCGCAAGGCTGTTGGGATTGGTGGCCTGATGATTGCCGCAGTGCCGCCTGTCTGTGGTGGGACGGGTGTCCAGTCGTGCTTTGTCCGTTGGGCTTATCGCTTCACTGACTTTGATGCGATTGATGTTTCCGATCTGCTTCAGGAGCTTGGGTGGCAGTGGAAGCAGCATGGCATTCAGGAATCTTTGTTCTCCTGCTTGATTTCCTCTTTCTGGATCACGTTCAACGCCTGCGCATCGATCTGTTGCGTGACCTGCACGCCCACCATGCGGGCAATCACAATTGCGACATAAAGTTGTCCAGCCATGGCCTCCAGGTTTGTCAAGGTTCGGGCGACGTTGCTGATGGGAATAATGTCCCCATATCCGAGGGTGGTCAACGTGGTATTACTGAAGTAGATCATGTCACAGACCATCTGCTGGCGCACGCCCAAGGCAACATAGTCAGGGATATTGAAGGAGTTGGGGTGGCAGACTTCCAACAGCGAGTAAACCAGCGCCCAGATCAGCCCCAGTAAAAAATAGATACACACCGCACCAAGGATTCGGTTGGTGTCGATTCTTCCACTTTGAAAAACACTGCGAGCCAAGGCATTGACCAGTGACAGAAAGATGGCGAGATAACAAGTGTAGACGCCGACCAATAGCATGCGTGATGGCTGGACTTCTGCAAACATCGATCCTGATAATGCAATCACTCCCGTGGTGAACGCAAAGATTTGGCTCCACCGTGACTGTGACAGCGATCGCATGGCCGAAATCACAACGGCAAAGAAAAGGAGGTTGAAAATCGTTCGATTGATATTGGAGCTATCATTCAAAACGGCTTGCCCAAGGATAATTCCGATCAGGGCAATGAGCAGTTCAAGATGCCTTAATCGCTGAAAAGTTCCCAGTTTTCGTCGTCGTTGATCCGATGCGTTGTGGTTCATCAGTGTGAGTCGTTGAGCATAAAGTTGGAGCCGTGTTTGCGGAGTTTCCGGCTGGTTATGAATCGATGGCGATGGCTTGACGACTATTCCTGGATGGATTCAGTCGAAGCGTTTGGGTTAACGGACTGATCGCTTGCGGGTAATGCCGTTTTGTTTTTTCGAAGCTCTGAAATGTTTTGGAACAGGACAAAGAATGTCGGCACAAACATCAGGGAAAAGAAAGTTGCAGCGAGCATGCCGCCGACAACGGCATTGCCAACAGCGTGACGGCTTGCAGCACCGGCACCTGAAGCAATCAGCAAGGGCAGGAAACCCAGGATCGAAGAGACGGCCGTCATCAGGATGGCCCTGAATCTCAGCCGTGCCGCGTTGCGGGCCGCGTCGCGAATTGGTTTTCCTTCCTTGCGTTCCTGGCTGGCGAACTCGACGATCAAAATGGCATTCTTGCTGGCCAACGCTACCAGCAGGACAATTCCAATCTGCGTGTAGGTATTGTTGTCCGCATTTCGCAGCACCAAGGCAAGGACCACCCCGAGGGCAGCCAGGGGAACCACGGCGATGACAGCAGCAGGGCTGGTCCAGCTTTCGTATTGGGCTGCCAGTACCAGAAACACTGCAAGGATTGCCAGTAAAAAGATCACTGCTTGTCCGCTGCCCGCCTGTTTTTCCTGAAAGGACATTCCTGTCCATTCATAGCCGAATCCGGGTGGCAGGCGTGAGTCTGCCATTTCTTCCATCATGCTCAATGCCTGTCCTGAACTGACGCCATCTGCAGGCGAGCCAGTGATGGATGCACTGGGATAGAGTTTGTAGCGTTGCACGACCGAAGGTCCAACCATTTCCTTGACTTTGACGATGGAACTGATGGGCACCATCTTGCCGCTGGCGTCACGCACATCAAGATTTTCGATGTCCTCGGGCGACGCGCGGAATTCCGGTTCCGCTTGCACACGGACCTGGTAGGGGCGATTGTTGTACGTGAAGTCGTTGACATAGGCAGATCCCAGATAGGCCTGCAGAGTACCGAATACGGTCTGCAGCGGTACATCCATTGACTTGGCTTTCACGCGATCGACATCGGCAAACAGCTGGGGTTCATTGGCACGGAAAGTCGTGTTGAGCCCGGACAGGCCGGATTGGTCATTGCCGGCTTGCACAAGATCTTGTGCAGTGTCCTGCAGTTGGGTGTAGTTTGATCCGCCTTTGTTGAGGACTTCCATTTGGAATCCACCCGCGTTTCCAAGGCCGTCGATGGGGGGGGGACCGAACGGAAAGATAATCGCAGCCTGCACCTGGTCAAACCGTCGCTTCATCTCACCAGCAATCGTTCGTATCCGGGTTTCAGGGGTCTTGCGCTCATCCCATGGATCAAGAATGACAATCGAGAATCCAAGGTTCGAGCCGGCGTAGCCACCCAGTAACGAATATCCGGCAATGGACAGGGAGTTCGCAACACCGGGGATCTCTTTGTAGTCTTCGTTGAGTTGGTTCATGACCTCGGTGGTGCGTTCGGTCGATGCAGCATCGGGTAATTGAACATTGACAAACAGGTAGCCTTGATCCTCGGGGGGAACAAAGCCGGTTGGTAGTGAGGTGAAGAGGACTCCGGTGGTTGCGATCAGACCGCCGTAGACGATCAGTACCAGAACGACCAACCGTACCAGCCAGCCGATGATATAGCTGTAAAGCGTGGTAACGCCGTCGAAAGCACGGTTGAAAAGCCGGAATCCGATGAACCTTGCTTCTTGGGGTTTGCGAAGCACGATCGCACACAGGGCGGGGCTGAGCGTCAGGGCGTTGACCGTACTGATGAGCACGGCGGCTGAAATGGTCAGCGCGAACTGCCGGAATAGCTGTCCTGTGATACCGCCCATGAAAGCACTTGGAATGAAAACGGCCAATAGGACCAGGGTGGTCGCAATCACAGGGCCTGTGATTTCCTCCATCGCCTTGACGGCAGCGTCTCTGGGACTCAGGCCAGCGGACAGGTGTCGCGTGCAGTTTTCGACCACCACGATTGCATCGTCCACGACGATGCCGATTGCCAACACAATTCCAAACAGAGAAAGCATGTTGATCGAAAATCCAATCGCATTCATCACTGCGAAGGTACCAATCAGCGAAACAGGGATCGCAACCACTGGCACAACGGTCGCCCGCCAGTCCTGCAGGAAAATGAAGATCACAAGAACCACCAGCAAGACCGCAATGAACAGCGTTTCGTAGACTTCCGAGATGGATGCCTCCACGAACAGTGTTGTATCGAAGGCGACGTTGTAATCAATTCCGCTGGGCCAATTGTTGCTCTCGCTCAAATCCAGCATCTTCTCGCGGATGAGCTTGGCGGTGGTCAGTGCGTTGGCTCCCGGCAGCTGGTAAATCGCAACCGAAGCGGAGGGTTGACCATTGAATTTTGAGTTGAAGGTATAGTTCTTGCCTCCCAGTTCGACTCGGCCCACATCACCCACTGTCAATGTTCGGCCATCTTCGCCCGTGCGAATGATGATGTTTTCGAATTCCTTGACGTCTGTCAGCCGCCCCTTGGCATTCACCGAAAACTGGAACGCTGTGCCCGCCGGGGCTGGAGGAGCACCGATTTGTCCGGCTGCTACCTGTACGTTCTGCTCTTTGACCGCATTGAGCACATCGTCGGTTGTCAGGCCCCGCTGTTTCAGCTTTTGAGGGTCAAGCCAGATCCGCATGCTGTAGTCGCCCGCACCGAAAACGGTGACATCACCAACACCCGCTATCCGGCTCAATTCATCCTTGACTGTCAACGCATAGTTGCTCAGATAAAGGGCATCGACGTTTTTCTCAGGAGACGTCAATGCAATGAACTGAAGGATCTGAGTTGAACGTTTCTTGGTCGTGATCCCCTGAGCGCGAACCTCCTGAGGTAGCTGAGGCTCTGCGATGGCAACGCGGTTCTGAACCAGCACCGAAGCTGTGTCCATATCGGTTCCCAATTCAAAGGTCACCGTCAAGTTATAGGTGCCGTCGTTCGCACTCTTGGAAGACATGTACAACATGCCTTCCACTCCATTGACCTGTTGCTCAATGGGGGCGGCAACGGTCTCCGCAATGGTGGTTGCATTACCGCCTGGATAAATTGCTGAAACAGCAACCGTGGGCGGGGCAACCTCGGGGAATTTGGCAACCGGCAGTGCGCCAAAAGAAACGAATCCCGCAATCACAATGACGATTGAGATCACGGTTGCGAAGATTGGTCGATAGATAAAGAAACGCGACATCTGGTGCTCGATTTCCGGGATGCAATCGGAAGAGGGGTGACCCCTCATTCCGTCTCAAAGATTAAGGGGCAGACGTCGTCGGCGACGGCGCGGTTTCCGATGCTGGAGCAGTCGGTTTGGATGCCTCACCGGCTGCTGGCGCGGTCGCAGCTGCCTCTGTGGGTGCTGTGTCGGACCCAACTGGTGCTGTGTCGGACCCAACTGGTGCTGTGTCGGGCTGGCCGCGGCCACGCAACAAAGCCTCAGCATCAACCGTAAGTGTCTCCGCGGTTGGCTCAACTTTCAGGCCTGCCCGTGCTCGTTGAATGCCGTTGATGATCACCTGATCATCATCCTTGAGCCCACCTTGGATAATCGCCCATCCGCTTACCGACTGACCGACAGTCACCTTGGTTTGAATGACTTCATTGTCGCTGCCCACCGTCATGACAAACGTGCCTTGATCATTTCGGATCAAAGCGGATTCAGGAATCAGCAGCGATTCGACGGCCTCTTCAGCAGGGACGCGGAGGGTGACAAATAGTCCCGGCAGCAACTGGCGGTCCGCATTCTGGAAAGAGGCTCTGAGTCCCAAGGTGCCAGTATCGGATTCGATTCCCGCCTGATCGACATAATCCAGTTCACCTTCAAATGGAAATCCGTTATCGGTTTCGCGACGCAGATAGACTTTCTTGCCACGCCATTTGTCAGCCCCTGTGTCTGGTTCAATCTGGTTTTCGGTCTGAGCCAGCTTTCGTGCCTTCATGAATTCCAGCAAGGTGCGGTCGCTGATGCTGAAGTTGGCAAAGATGATCTCGTCATTGACCACGGTCGCCAATCGATCACCGTTTTCCACCAGGTTGCCCAGTTTGAAATAGGTTTTGGTGATGGATCCATTGATGGGGGCATGGATATTGGTGTAGTCCAGATCCAGTTTGGCTTGATCCAGTTTGGCTTTGGCGCTACCCAGGTTTGCTTCAGCGGCGGCAACATCGGCGCTGCCGGAAGCTAGATTTGCGACAGCGGCCTTGTTGGCTGCGACAGCGGCTTGGTATTGAGCTTCGGAACTTGCATTATTCGCTTTGAGTTCCTTTTCCCGGTCCAGTTCCAACGCAGCCCGCTCCTTCTCGGCATCGAGCGTTAAAACGCGTGCCTGTTTCACTTGGATATCCGCGTCAGCAGCCTCTACGGCGGCGGTTGCTGATTGAAAGGCCGCCTGGTACTGGTCAGGTTCTACCTTGTAGAGGACCGAATCCTTGGTCACAGGTTCCCCCGGCTTGAAATCAACTTGCTGGATGAATCCACGGACTCTTGCTCGGACATCCGCTTCTTCGGAAGCCTCGGTACGACCAGTCTGCTCGAGAAATGGCGTTATTTTGCTGCGTACAGGCAGGGCTGTTGTCACCTTGGGGGGCGGTGGTGCAACGTATTCATTCACTTGCCGTGTGCAACCCGTCAGGCAGGTCGCGAAGCCCAGACACGCGAGAAGGATGGCGTTCTGAAAAAGCTTGGTTTTGTTCATCCAGTCAACTCGAAGACAGAGGTATCCAAAAAAGTCGGCACGACACCCGTCACGGGATGTGTTTCAGCGTTCCGCGTTGCCACCCAGTTTAAGCTTGTTGACCCCCGAGCAGGAGTCGGGCGACAGCATAATCCAAAAAAGAAAACTCGGCATCAGTCGGGAGTTTGCGCAGTTGAATGATCTTGTTGTTTCAACGGGGAAAATGTCCAGCGGCCCGCCATCAGGTCGGCAATCGATTTTGTTGTCGAAATTCGTCCCAGAATGATTTTCAACGCTGCCATGATTGGCGTTGCCAAAAACATTCCAATCACTCCCCACATCATGCCCCAAAACATCAGACCCACAAGGATGGTGACCGGGTGCAGATCGGACGAATTGCCCATGATTTTCGGCTCAACCACGTTCCCGCTGATCAATTGAATGGTGCAGATGACCGTGATGGTCGCCGCCATCCAGCCCACTGTTCCGTCGGGGTCCAGAATGATCAGCGGGATTGGCAGAAGACTGGCAACAATCGGTCCTACGTTGGGGACGAAGTTGAGTAAAAACGCAAGCACGCCAAACGTAAATGCCATGGGGACGCCAAATAAACGCAAGGCCAACCCAAAGACCAGGCCTGTGAAAATTGAAATCACTGTTTTTAGTGATAGATACGATCTGATTTGTCGGTCCACTTCGCTCAAGGTCGGTGAGTGGCTGATCGATGGTGTGCCAATCAACAGAAAAAACACGTAGATCAATACGACCACACTGGTTGAAACCAAGCTGATGAACACCTGGGACAAAGTGGTGATGCCGTCACGAACCATTTGATCGACAAATTGACTTGCCTTGTTGTTGGACGTGTTGCCGGGACCGTCGGCACTGGCCGAGGAAGCCATCTCAACACCGGGATCTGCTCGATCCGTTGTAGGGTTCGTGGCCTCATCAAGGGTCGTGTTGTCAGACGAGCCACCATCCAGCCCAACGCGAGATCCGGATTCGTCTCTTTGTGGTGTTTCAATGGATGTGTTTGGGGACGTTGAGTCGTCTTGCGAGTTAAGGCTGGGGGAGGATTCGGGTGGACTTGCCTTTGGCTTGATACTGTAGACCGGTTTGATCGAGTCTCTGAATGAGATTCGCTCGGGTAAATAAGACTCAACCCGATCCACAAGATGACGCACGCGATTACGGTACGCCTGCGAGTTGGTAGACAGGTCCATCATGGATACCCAGATAGAGCATCCAAAAATGACTAGCACGATCACGCCAAAAAGAAAGGTCAGGCCAGCGGCAACAATGCGAGTGACCCCCAGACGCTTTTCCAAAACGCTCAAGACAGGGCTGATCCCACTGACCACAAAGAAGGCGACTACCAAGGGGACTAGGACAGGTCGCAACCAGTAAACAGAAAACGTGATGCAGACTGCAACAAGCACAAGCAGGCAGGCTGTTTGAATGCGTGTTTGGGGAGCGTCTTCCGATCGCATGATGGTCCTGTTGGTGCGGAATGTCTGTTGGTGCGGAATGAATGTCTGTTGGTGCGGAATGTAGGTGACGAGCGGAAACACGAATCATTCGAAGCCTGACTCGTCCGTAATCAACACGGCACGTGAGGATAACCAACAAGTGTCCAGTCGGCGAGGCGGATTTCAGGGACATGACACGTTCAGCTCACCCCTTTTCACCCACAGATGGCTCGCCGTATCGGATCTTCGCTGTCATTCGTGTTCCAATTGCCTGGGCTGCAAGCGGCCAACTCGGTCCCCCTCTTGATCCACCCAAAACAGGAATCGCCCTGGGAAATGCATGGCTCCGCGGCTGCATTCGTGTTCGTTGACGAAAGTAAACCTGCAAATCAGGGGAGGCAATCCTCTGAGGAAGGCCGTATGATGGAGGGTGGTTTGCGGCGGCACTATCACTTGTCTCTGTCGACCAAGCCGCAGCAAGTGCGTGGGAACAGGTAGGCGATATCTGCCCGAAGGTTGGGCTTTCCTGTCGAATTTGGCTGCCCGTTTTGTAGGAAAGTTTGGCTGCCAGTTTTGTAGGAAACTGTCGCCACGAAATTTGCTCAGCATCTTGAATGGGGCTGTGGTTCTTCAGACAGATTGGATAGAGGATGTGTTGCGGTCGTTCCAAGCAAAGGAAAAGCATGAAGGTAGTGAGTGTCGGTCATGCAGAAGAACTTGTGTCGGGTTTTGTGTCGGGTTGCTGAGCATGGGGAGCTCTCTTGGGATGCGAGGGGAGATTCAAATGGGACCACCATTTTTAGATGCCATTTACAGATGCCATGAGCGTTCGTTGACAGGCAAGGTACGCGACTAGCTGGAGTAGTTTGATGAGTTTGGATGATGAAGATACGGTTGACGATCTCTTGGCGTTAAGTGCCAATGATCCGATTGAAGTCAAATCTGTCATTGAGGATGCCGTTGAAATTAGCGCTGTCACGCATCGTGGACGTGTGCGGAGCAATAACGAAGACCAGTTTGCTGTCGTGAGACGCATCCGTTCAGGTGTCGTGTTGGCAAGTAGCATGCCCAGCAACGAATTGACGCATGCCGATCAAACTGCCTGGTTGATTTGTGTGGCGGACGGACTCGGTGGCGAAGTCTCCGGTGAAGTTGCCAGTGCAACCGCGGTGAAAGCCATTCTGGAGTTCGCAAGTGAAATGAGCAGCTGGGTGATGCAGCCTGCTGAGAATCTTGAGTTGGACATCGAAAAGCGTGTCATGCTTTACTCGCAAGCGATCAAAAAGGATTTGCGTGAGAAAGCGAAGAAGAATGCAGATCTCGACGGGATGGCAACCACTCTCACTGCAGCCTACATCTATGGCGATTCCGCCGTGGTCGTGAACGTAGGTGACTCACGATCCTACGTGTTGACCGCAGGCGGGTTGCGGCAAATCACGCGGGATCATACGGTCGCGCAGGATCTGCTGGATGCTGGCGTACCGGCTGAATCCACCCGTGCCTACGGCAATGTTCTCACTCGCTGTTTTGGAACTGATGGTGAGCCCGTGCCTGTCGACGTATTTCACCTCAAACTTGCCATCAATGACCGCATCCTGCTGTGCTCCGACGGACTGTCTGATCTTGTCATCGATGCAGAAATTGAAGCGTTGATCACTGATGCAAACTCCATTGCAGAGGCGTGCGACGCGCTGGTTTCGGCGGCCTTGTTGGCGGGGGGCCGAGACAATATCACCGCTGTGCTCGCCAGAATGCGTGAATCCATGGTGCCGCATCCACTGGATCGTCTGCATGCGGGAGTAGAAAAAACAGATAGTGGAGCGGTCACGAAGGTGTGATACCTGAATCCAAAGGCTGGGGGACCCGAGAACACCATGCGGAGAACGTCATGGGGAGAACATCATGGGGAGAACACCATGAGGGGGGGCCACGATGAGACATCAATCAACAGCTACCCATGGCAAGGCTGCAGCACAAACTGCCATTTGTTGCGGATCCCACCCGCGTTGCGATTGACTGTGAATCTGGCGAGGTTCGCGATGTAGGAAAATGCCTCCGCAATGGTTCTTCGGTTCTTCTTTTGGAATCCTGAGAATGGAATGCTCTCGGCAGCCTTGTTATGCCGAGTTGACGAGTTCAATCGTTTTCAAAAAAGTGACAGTTTTGCGCTCTCGCATCACGGTCTGTCGCATTTAACTGCCAAAAAGCCGGGGTTCGGTAGGGTGGGATTGACATGCTGTGATAGTTTGTCGGTGCCGCGGTGTTCCGACGTAGTTTTGAAGTGAGGCTGCATCGCACTGCGGCACCCTCTTTTTTGTTCGGCAGGATGGGTACCCAAAAGGGCTCCAACGCCAAGGCGGTCAGCTTTGTAAAAGTTGTTGCCTCCCAAGGATTGGGTCAGACGTTTCGTCGTTCTCGATTCGATCTTCATTGCCAATCGCACCAGCCCGTTTCCGGCAGGCGACGGGTGATAGGCGACGAGTGACCCCAAGTTTTGGCTCCGGCAACGGCTAGTGTTGGCTTGGGTTCGGGTTAGTCGCGGCCGTGCAAATTACCCGATTTTCTGATGGCACGCACGAGCGTAAAGCCGAGATAGACAGCGATGCCGCATCCCACCGACCCTGGCAGGGATACATCGCCAAGTCTGGGAGGCACATTGTTACTCCAGAGTGAGGCGGAGCCCACGAATAGTGCGGCAGTCAGGATGCCCAAGACAAGGCGATTGGTAATGCTGTCGAGCTTTCTGTGCTCCAGATTGACGTTGAAGTTTCCACGACGAATGCGGTTCATGATGTCTGCGACATCCGAGGGAAACGTTTCGGCAAGTCGGGTCCAATCCCGTTGGGCTGATTGCAGTTTTCGCCACGCTCTTTGGGGTGAGAGTCTGCGTTTGATTGATTCAGCGCGGTAAGGTTCCAGCAGTTCAATGATGTTGAAGTCTGGCGACAACTGGTGTGCAGTGCCTTCCAGCATGACCAGCATCTTGATCAAGAGGCTGACTTTTGAGGGAAGCAGAATGTGGTGTTGTCGAATGATCTCGATCATTCCATTCAGGGACCCACTCAGATCGAAATCGTCCAGTGATTGACCGGCGTAGTCATCAACAAAATTCACGAGATCATTTTGCAGCATCGCGCGGTCAAAATCCGTTGGAACATTGCCGAGTTCCACGACACATTCTTGTAATCGCTTGCTGTCGCGATCAATAGCGGCCATCAACAGGTCTTCGATCTGTTCTCTGAGTTCTTCATCCACTCGACCTACCATTCCGCAATCAAGCAAACCGATGACCGATCCTGGCAGTACCATCAAGTTACCGGGGTGTGGATCGGCATGATAAAAGCCATCGCGAAAGACCATCTGCAGGAACATGTTCGCTCCCCGCTTTGCGATGTCGCACAAGTCGACATCCGAATCTTGCAATGCCTTGCGATCCGTGAGTTCGATTCCATTGAGACAGTCCATTGTGAGGACGCGTCGGGAGCTGAATTGAGGATGTGACGCGGGGATCATGATCATGGCGTCATCGCGGAAGTTGCGGGCAAAACGCGTTAAGTTATTTTGCTCGCGTGTGAAGTCAAGCTCATCGCGAAGCGTGCGGGCAAATTCTCTTGCGGTTGCCAAAGGCCGGTAACGGGCAATGTCTTTCGAATAGTGTTCTGCCAATTCAGCAAGCTGAATAAGGATTTCCAAGTCATTGCGAACCCGTTCTTCGATGCCGCTATGCTGAACTTTTACGACGACTGCTTGACCGTCACGCAGTACTGCGCGGTGAACCTGCCCGATCGAAGCTGAGGCAAAAGCCACAGGATCGAACTCGCGAAAAATTTCGTCGGGAGCAGCCCCCAGTTCGTCGGTGATCAGGTCATTCACTTCCCCAACAGGGTCCGGTGGAGTGCTTGATTGCAGCTTGGATAATTCTTCCGCCAGTTCCGGCCCAATCAGGTCTGCACGCGTGCTTAAGATTTGCCCAAGCTTGATGAACGTGGTACCCAATTCCGTCAGTGCCAATCGCACGCGTACCGGCTCAGGCAATTCGCTGATCTGTTGGCCGTCGGTGGTACGCAGGTGACGTTGCACCCACTCTGTCCGAATGCCACTCAGCCATGGAGCGATTCCGAATTTCATCGCTACGGAGACGACTTCATGAAACCTCGCAGTGTTGCGGACGATACGCGGCAGATCGGTGACTTCCACAGAGGTTTCCTGAGCGTTGTTGGTGTTGCTGTTTATCCAGCAGGGCAGCGATTTGGATGTAGATTCATCTCATTCTTTTGTTTCACTGATAGCCTTACGCACACGCTGAAAGCCGAATTGCAGTTCGTCTGCGACTTTTCTCAATGCTGTGACTACATTATCTGCCGTTTTCTCAACTGCGTCAGTGACAGGTTGGTATTCGTCAGCCAGTTGATCGCATTTTTCAGAAAGACGTTCGTACTCATCTTTGGCGTCCAGACTTGCTAAATGAATCTGGAGTTTCAGTTCGTCCCGTTCTTTCGTGACGGTGTTGACAAGCTGGTCCAGCTTGCTTCCATCTCGATTATGTCCTACAGGTTTTTCGATTTGAATATTCCCTTAGAATAATTGATACTATTTTTGTAATCCCGTTTCCAGTGTGTCATGCATCCTATGTACTCTCTTCTCAGTCTCAAGA
>PKCN01000086.1 GCA_002862205.1 Planctomycetaceae bacterium
CAATTCACCATGGATTCCCGCAACGGAAAACTATTCAATCCAGGAATCGCAAGGAAAGTATTCGGGAGGGTCGACCCCGGAAACCCGAAAACATTGCTCGTTGACACTCACGAGATTGACTACAAACGACAAATCACAGTGTATGTCCCGTCCCAGTACGTGGCCGGTAGCGTTGCGCCGTTCATGATTTGTCACGATGGCCCCAAGGGCAAAGCCAAGATGCTGCTGCCGAGAATTCTCGACAATCTGATTGACCAAAAACGTATTCCCCCGATCGTGCTGATCATGATCGCGAATGGCGGGGGCGATGCGCAAGGGCACGAGCGTGGCCGCGAGTATGACACGATGTCAGGACTGTTTGCTGAATACATTGAGAATGAAGTGCTGCCGCTAGTTGAGAAAAACTGTAATGTGAAACTAACCAAAGACCCGGACGCGCGAGCGGTGATGGGGAGTAGCTCAGGAGGCTCAGCAGCGTTGATCATGGCTTGGTTTCGAACTGACCTTTACCACCGGGTGTTGACCACATCCGGCACGTTTGTCAACCAGCAGTGGCCGTTTGATCCAAAGATGCCAGATGGGGCATGGGGGTTCCATGAAAAGCTGATCCCTGAAATGCCGCGAAAACCCATTCGTTTGTTCATGGCAGTTGGAGACCGGGACAATTTCAATCCGAATGTCATGCGAGATGGGATGCACGATTGGGTTGAAGCAAACCACCGGATGGCAAAGGTGCTGAAGTCCAAGGGCTATCATTACCAGTATCTATTTTGCCTCAACTCAGGGCATGGAGTTGGCAATGCCAAAGCCCAATTTCTGCCACATGCAATCGAATGGGTTTGGCAAGGCTATAACGAGCAGCGTAAGGATTGACTGGCTGCAACCTGGTGTAGGTGAGCAACCTTCACGGCTCAGATTAGCGTTCTGTGAATTCAAGCCAACGCTCGCGGAGCCATTGATTGTCAGGTTTTGTGTCGGTGATGAGGAATCGGTACTTGGCTTTGTATGGATGCTCCTGATCAATTACAAAGGCCCCATCCATACAAGGGCAGAAACAGAAATAGGGTTTTGTTGGGTGCAGTCTTGTCGATTGTGGAAATCGATAGGAACTTTTGTCACACATCACCGTGATGCCGACTGGCTGACCTTGGACATCTCCCCACATCGTCACCCAATCAGGACGTTCATGGTTTCCCTTCAGCCGATCTGAGTCAAGGCTGTTGCTAAAACCTGTTGACGTTGGGGCCAGCTGATCGGTGGTTGCTTTTGCCGTATTCGTATGGCTGCCTGTCAACCAGGCAACGGGGCCGCGGATCGCGACCCCACCGTAATGGTACTTCGCAATTCTCAGGGGATTGCTCGTGAGGAGCTGCTGTTTGGTCTCAAGATCGAAACAATGAAAAGAACCGTCCGTTGGGACCGCATTGATGCGCCAGCGTTCGGTGAGAATGTTAAGTTTTGGGTCGCGTTCACTGCGATGCACCAGATCGACAACAAACCCTGTCCCACTGTCCTTAGCAAACGTTTCAACGACCTGATGGTGCAAGACACGGCCGGTGCCCTTCGCCAGATTCCAGAAATCAATATCGGTGCCGTTGTGCCTTGTCTTTACCCAAGCGGAAAATATCCCCTGTTGATGGGGATGATCAAACGGAAAACTGGCAGTTACGCAATGGCCCGCCGGCGAGCAAACAGGATGCAAGAAACCTGTGCGTTTATAGATTGCTTTTATGCCCTCAGGGGGCTCAGGCGACAACTTGTTGTAACACAACAACAAAGTACCAGCAGAACGTATTTCGATCGTTGCCTCCGTTTCACGCAATTCAAAGGCATTCCCTGCACAGAGGGGCGCACCCGATAAAATGAAGCAGCAGGTTGAAAGAATGAGCGATTTGTGAAATAGCTTCGGGCTATTGGGTGTTCGGGGACGCATTGGCTGACATGGGATTGCAATCAGCAACCGAATCGCATTGGAGGCTTTCATGGGCTCAGGTTCAATTCGAATTATTGAGGTACCTAGTGGGAGTGCTGTAGCGTAACTCAGGATCGCACAGGGTAACTTAGTGTAATGTTTGCGTCGACTTTTTTCTCCCAAACGAGGATTTCACGCAAGCCTGGTGTGGAACAACACTCTGCGAAACGTCAGGTGCGTTCCAGCAAAATCAATTCGATCACTTCTGTCCACTTCTTTGGTCCCGTGTTGTGGACTGAGACGCCCCTACTGTCGATGACAACGGTGACAGGCATGTCATCGACTTCGAACTCATCGATCGTTCCCATGCCGATGATCCTCAAAGGCACTGACTGGTGGGTAGCCAACATGACCACCAGCGAATTATCCACTATCTTAACATGCCCGATCTCGATTCTATTACTCACAAGGTAGTAATTGTATTGAGCGAAGGTCAGAGCAACATGCACGGAGGAAGTTTCTTTCCTGCACAACATTGATTCGCTGTTGGTGTTTCATTGCGGCTACCGCGATAAATCATTCAAATGGTTTTCCCCGAGTGGACCAATATTTCGCGGTCTACCTGTTCAATGCAATAGCAGCTCAATGCCACTGTGGCGGCATGCTTGTTTGTAGCTGACAGCCTTCCCGCGATACTGGTGTTTCAACGCATAGGTCTCTTGCAGTCCCGTCCGCAATTTTCAGGTTTCCGCGGCACCTCCCAATCAATGTCAAACTTGTCTAAGATTGCTTTTCGCGAGCGACCTGAATCCGCGTATCGTTCCCATTTCACTTTTATGAGCCAAACGAAACATGCCAAAGATGAGAATCGAAACTGACTCAATGGGTAAAGTTGAAGTGCCAGCTGAAGCTTACTTTGGTGCTCAAACCCAACGGGCTGTAGAAAACTTTCCAATTTCCGGCATTTGCATTCCCGCCCCGTTGATCCATGCAATGGGGATTGTTAAGTACGCGTGCGGTGTTGCAAACCGGGACCTGAGAAAACTTACTGAGTCAGGAAAAAATCGGCTGAGCGATGAGCAGGTGTCGGCATTGCTGGCAGCTTGCGAAGAAGTCGCTGAGGGTAAATTTGACAGCGAATTTCCCATTGACGTTTTTCAAACAGGATCTGGCACCTCCAGCAACATGAATGTGAATGAAGTGATATCTAACCGAGCAATCGAAATAGTCGGTAAAGATCGATTCTCGGAAGAAAAACCCATTCACCCCAATGACCACGTAAACATGGGGCAAAGCACCAATGATACTTTTCCTACAGCGATACATGTTGCAGTCGGTAGAGAGGTCGCGAATTCTTTAATCCCGGCATTACGTTCACTGACCGCGGCTCTTGCCAAAAAAGCCGAACAATGGGACGAAGTCATAAAGATTGGCAGGACACATTTGATGGACGCAACCCCGCTGCGATTAGGGCAAGAATTTGGCGGTTTTGCGCGGCAGATTGAACTTTCCGTGGAAAGAGCAGAGTCTGCGCTCAATGCCGTGCTGGAGTTGCCAGTTGGTGGAACGGCTGTAGGTTCGGGAATCAACACACACCCTGAGTTTGGTGCACGGGTATCTGAGGAGATAGCCTCCAAAACAGGCATTCCCTTCATTGAAGCTGTTAATCATTTCGAAGCGAACGCACAACGTGACGGACTGGTGGAGTGTCACTCGAATCTTAAAACCATTGCAACGACCCTGTTTAACTTGGCTAACAATATACGGTGGCTGGGCAGCGGACCGAGGTGTGGTTTTTTCGAGGTTTCGCTACCCAGCAGACAACCTGGAAGCTCTATTATGCCCGGTAAAGTGAATCCTGTGATGAGCGAAAGCATGATGCAAGTTGCCGCTCGTGTTATTGGAAATGATCAGACGATTACGCTTTCCGGTGCGGCTGGTGGACAATTTCAACTCAACATTATGATGCCAGTCATGGGACAAACCACACTGGAAAGTGTTGTTTTGCTTGCAAACTCAGCAAATGCGTTTGTTGAATTCTGTGTCTCGGAAATGGAGGCGAACATTGATCAATGCGGAAGTTTCGTTGAGGAAAGTCTCTCAATGGTCACAAGCTTGAATCCGCACATCGGCTATATGAAAGCGTCGGCCTTAGCCAAGGAAGCTTTCAAGACCGGGAAAACTATTCGGGAACTCTGTGTCGAACAGCAAATTTTGTCAGACTCAGCACTGCAAGAAGCTCTAGATCCATTTTCGATGACCAAACCACAGGAATGATATTTTAAAGTTCTGACTTAAAGCGAAAGGGAAGCCTCTGAAACGCGTTTGCATCGTGTGATGTCGATTGTCGGTATCGGCCTATCGACAAGATTGACACGGTGGTCACTGCTGTGTTTGTTGACTGTATTTCTGTTCGATTTCTGTCACGATATCCGCGTTCGCCCTCGCGACTTCAAAGTCATTGCTTCACGGTTTCAGTAAAAGCGAGTGGTCCCCATCGCTACCAAATCCCACTGTATGCATTTTCAAGGATAAGCGATTCGCCGAATGAAAATTGCGCTCAAAACTCGTGGCTGTGTGAACGTTACGCAAATAACCGAAAAACTGTACGACTCAGGGGGGAGTTCCGTGTTCTATCATCTTTGAACAATCATGCAGTATTTGTTTCGATCGTGCGTAAATTACCCGACTCCAGCAGTGTATCTAAAACCGGCCTTGCTAGACCTGGGATCATCACAGCAAACTCACGCCAAACAGCACTGCCAAACGCCGGCAATCGAAACCTTTCAAAGCTTAAATTTTGAACTTCCTTGGTTGTTACCGGCAAGCAACCTCAACGACTCGAATTGAAGTGAACCGTTTCCGCCTCATTCAGCCCGCACGGAAAAACCGAACTTTTTCCCCACGTGAACCACAAAAGCCTTTTTCTGCTCCGGAACACGCTCATACCAACCTTGCAAATAGCTTTGGAAGTCCCCGTTTTCTTCAACAGAGCCGCGATTGAGGTACTGCACTGCCTCCCATGCGGTTGGGTCCTTCTCAAACAAGGGCAACAGTTTCCCTGCGAGCCTATTGTTAAGTTCGCGGTCGGTTCCTGAGGATTCAAGTTTGCTACGATTGGCAACATAAATCTCCTCAGCGCTTTCCTCGTCTCCCTGCAGGGCTTTCATTCGCTGCGTTGCATAATCATTGAGCGCAGAAGAATAGGACGTCCAATTTGAATAAGGTGCGTCAGTTTTCCATGTCTCAGCCATTCTTCGAAGTGCGAATAGTGATGCACACTCGCATAGTGTTTCTTCGAACCAGAGCTGAGGATTCTTAACATTTCTATAATTACAGAGAATGTGGCACAACTCATGTGAAAATTGGAATGCAAGCTGTGCCCATGCGCGATCTCCCGTGTTGAGTCTCACAAGATGCTCATTGTTCGGGCCTCTGCGATACAGCGTGATCGGTCCCGAAGCATCGTTGCTTATCAGTAGCGGAGCGTAATCGTTAGCGTTTAGATAGGGAATGAAGGCACTGGCGGTTGAAACGCACACCTTCGTGGTATCAGCAAGCGATGATGATCCCCAGTCCCCGGGTTCAACCACGATTCGCAATCGGAGGTTGGATTCGCCGGAAGGACGAATTTCAGGCGGTACATTTGCAAGTGTTGCCTGGATCTCCCTCAACAATTTTCGCAAAGCCTGGTTCTCGGACTCCAATGCAAGAATCCGCTTTCGCAAAGCTTGGTCCCCACTTTGAGCGGATGCCAGTCCACAAAGCGTGAAGGAAAAATACCCAATCACCAGCAAGGCGAAAATCATTCGGATCTTGCGGCAGCGTGAACGTAATGTTCGCATCCTGTTTTCTCCCATCGAATTGAATCGCTTTCCCAGTGGTGGGCTGCCAGCATAATATCACGTATCACTGCGACCCGGTTCGCGTGATGTTATCCTGAACGCAAACGAATCACTCACTGAACGCTTTGTTTCTGAACACGCTGCTACCCAAGTTTGCATTATCATGTTGTCACTACCCGCTTTGCCACTCGCTGACGCTCGTAGGATTGTGTTTCTACTTTCAACGCTGCTGGCGTTGATGCCATGCGAAACGAGGGGTAAAGACGTTTCGACGGAGTATCGCGACTCAGCGGAGCGGCAGATGGAAGCCATTGACGAGCTCTGCCAAGCCACCGCGAACACGGGTCTTTTTTCGGGAGCGGTGTTGATTGGGATCGATGGGCAAGTTGCTTACAAACGTGGTTTTGGACTCGCCAACCGGGAGTGGAATAACCCCAACACCACCGACACAAAATTCCGCCTTGCATCAGTCAGTAAGCCTTTTTGCAGTGTTGTTGTTCTACAACTCGTCCAGGAAGGGAAGCTGAAACTGAGTGATAAAATCACTGATTGGCTTCCCGCTTATCGAAACGACACAGGGGGAAAAATCTCCGTGCACCATTTGTTGGCACACCAATCGGGCTTGAGAGATTTTACGGCGGATTATAAATACCGCTCATCCACGTCGCGTCTTTCATTTGGCAAGGACGAATTCATCGAACAACACTGTAGTAACGATCTCCTGCATGAACCCGGGACGATGTATTCCTACTGCAATGCCGGTTATATCATTCTCGGGCGTATCATTGAGAAAGTGACGCACAAGACGTTTGAACAAAATCTTCAAGACCGAATCTTTCAGCCAATTGGCATGGTGAACAGTGGTTTTGACCGTAATCGTTACGTATTGCCCAAGCGTGCAAGCGGATACACTCTGTCGCCATTCGAAACCGAGAATGCACAATACATGGACATGGACTCGTCCCCCGGGGCAGCCGGTGCGTTGTATTCAACAGTGGAAGACCTGTTTCGTTTTAACAAGGCGTTGCGGTCCGAAGAACTTTTGAACAAGAAGTTCCATAAGCTGATGCTCACACCCAATGGGGATGTACCCGAAGTCAAGGCGGCCGGTGGACGCCCGAAAAGTACCTACGGTTATGGATGGAATATCTTCAGTCGGGTTCATCCCGTTACCAAATATCGCGTACGCATGGTGACCCATGGCGGAGCAATCAATGGTTTCCGGGCGATGATGACGCTACTGCCTGACCAAAATGTGTTCGTGGTGGTGTTATGCAATCAGGCTGACCCACCCGGGAGTTCGCAGGTGTGGAGTTCAATCCAACGTTTGAGCCGCGAACTTTTACACATTGCAACATCGCAGCCCTACCGCTTGCCTCCCAAGCCAGCATTGTCTCAGGATCAACGCATGTATGAAATCATCAAGATGGATGGACTTGGAAAAGCGATCAAATGGTTTGAAGGCAATGGGCGTGATGCTGCCTGGGGTGGAACTCACCAGACAGTGGCCAAGCAGCTTTTCAAGGATGGCCTGATCCAACAGGGGCTCGCGTTGATGGCATATGACGTTGAGTTGACACCGGACAAAGTTTGGTTGTTGCGTGCAACTGCGCGGGCTCACCTGGATTACGGTCAGCACGGGGCAGCATTGCAATATGCCATGCAGGGGCTGAAGCAGAAATCCGACGATGCTCGCCTGATCATAATCAGGAATGAAGCTGAACGCGAAATCAATCGCGGCAACTAGAGAGTGCAGCGTATGGCGCACATTACCAAGCTGCTCAGTACCCCCATCAGGCTCGATCACCAGAAGAGGTTTGGTTTGTCTGGCTTGCTCAGCAGTTTGCCCGCACCGATTTGGCTCAGGCACAGAGCGGTGTCGACATGGCGACAGGAAAGACGCGGAGTTTTACGTTAGCAGTTCCGAAATTGCACCGCTTTGCTCGAGCTTTTTTCGCGACATTTCAAGGTCAAAATCACCGTAATGTGGGGTCGGATTTCCATAGGCATTTAGCAGAGTGGTGTACCAATTGCCAATGGTTTTGTGCCCCTTGGTTGCATGATAGGGAAGCCGTATGTACTGCCCTGCGATGTTCAAACGGCAATGTTCCCCAGCAAGAATCACAAACGGAGCCTCAGTTCCGTGGCTGTGATGTCCTTCTCCATTTTCAGGGAAGTACAGAATCACCGTATTGTCAAACATGGTTCCCCTACCTTCCGGGACTGCCTTGAGCCGCTCAACAATTGCAGCGACCTGGTCCATGTGGCCAACCCTTACCTTTTGACGAATGTCATCCGCTGGCACCCCACTATAGCCGCCATTATGCCCAAGTTCATGTAGGGAGATGTGGTCACCTTCGTTTCCGGGCAAGCCTTTGATGGGTGTCGACAATTCATCGATGGTGTAGGTCACGACATTGGTAAGACCGGTAACAAGAGCTGCAACCAGAATGTTGGTCATAGCGTGCTGTTTTTCGGGCGTCGTTGCGTTGTGCCCTCCTTGCAGATGCACGGCGTCGATTTCCGGCATATGTTGGGCGATCGACCCGGCCATTTTTTCCACTTCAAGGTTCCGAGCTTGAATGGACTCGATCGAAGCGACGTGGTTGCTGATCTTCAGCTTTTCATAACCACCTAGTACGCTGGCTTTATAAGCTTCCTCCTGCTGCAAGAACTTCAACATTGCGTTATCTGATGCGACGGCGTCCGGGTGCGCGACTGACTTGAATAACTCGTCAAACGCTGTCTGTGGATCCGCATAACAGTAGTTGCGTTGATGAGGGCCCGGTGCTGAATACCCGGGAACAATTCCCGTACGGAAGGTGCTGTAATTTCCAGTCAGGGATAACTCGACATGTCCAAATGGCGATGGGCTCAATCTGGCAAGTTCAAAATCGATGGTTGCCCGTTTGATTCCGCTCAATGAATTACGGCCAGATTTGAATGCGCCCATCACCGAAGAATAAGACCAATGACCGTTCTCGCTCATTTTGCAGGATAGACCCTGCAAGATTGACAGGTGGGATTTGTGTGGTTCCAACGCTCGCATCCAAGCCGGCAGTTCGTGTTGCGACATGTCAATGCGAAATGCATCCTTGTCATGATCGGCTTTGCGTTGCGGTTCGGTAAACGTCGGCAGGGACAATTCCTTGGGACGCACCCCATTGGATTTCCGAATGAACACAAAGCGGCGGGGCGGCCCAGTCGCAGGAGCATCGCCAAATACAGACCGTTGTTCTGTACCTAGCGTTGCTGCGCTCACTCCCAGTGCCGCACCTGTTAAAAACAATCTTCGATTGCTTGCCATATCAGTCTGCTTTTTCTTTGCGGTAGAGGAATGAATCAGACGTGAGTAGTGAGATGATGACAGCATCAAAACTTCCACCACTATCCAGATAGGCCTGATCCGCATCGATCAACGTGCGCGAATCAGAAAGCATTTCGTTGCGACCCAAAAAGTAGCGAAAGGCGTGGCGAATGAATGATTGTCGTACCCGTTCAGCGCGAGACAGCTTGTCGATCAACTCGAGTGCATTGGTGACCTCACCGTCGAGTGCAGCGTCGCCGGTCCCGTTCAGAATACCTGCAGCATCAACCGGCAGGGTTTTGTAGGTGTCCCTCAAATCGACGTGTGGCGCTGCTTTATCGGGACCCTTTTTTATCAGATTGTCTGGATGTTCCAACGATTCGTGCAGACGGTATCGGCCGAAATCATCGTAGATCTCAAATGGCAGTCCCAGCGGATTCATCTTCTGGTGACATTTCCAGCAGTAAGCGTCGCTGGTTTTGGCTTCCAACCGCTGCCTCAGTGTCCGGTGGTGGTCTTCGGGGATCACTGCATCAACCGTGATCGGGATCTCGGGGACGGTTCCGGCCAGGAGCTTCTCCTGTACCCAACGTCCTCGTTTGACGGGGTCAGTTTCAGTATTTTGTGCGTGCGCGATTAGCCATGCCGGGTGGGTCAAGATGCCCATCCGGTGCTGTACCGTTGATGGCTGTACAGCTGGATAATTCCAGTCATCAAGCTTGATGTTAAAAAACTTAGCCACTTCTGGACTTCGCAACTGAAGCCCTGTTCTTGTATCTGCGTTACTTTTTCCATGTGCCGGAAAAGAGTCAAAGGGGGCTGCTGCTGACTGTCCTTTATCAAACCGGGATGTGAAGCTAGTCATGATGGTCTTGAAGGTGCGCAAGTCATCCTTTGGGTTACGTCCCATGCCTCGCAGCTGAACTTTCTGGATAAAGGCTTCATGTTTCGCGATATCCTCATCCGTGAAATTGCTCCAATCAAGATCTTTGAAGTGTTCATAGATATCCCGGATCCGCTGCGATGAAGCCATCATGGCGTCATTGTCGCCCGAGTGATAAACATAAAAATTGGTCGTGGTTAACAACTCATGGAACACATCGCGGTCGGCTTGCAAGATGTGATCTATCAGCCTGTCGGCTTCCCCCACCAACCTTCCTTTGGCATTGTCATAGTTACCCCCAAACCGCTTGTTGTCTTTAAATATTAAGAGTAATTGTGGGTATCCAAAGAACTCACGAAAGAAACGCAACTTACGAATCGGGGTATTGGTAATGCTTGCGGTCAATTGCAGCCGTTGCACTGCTTCGTCAATCACATAGTACTGATCTCTCTTCGCGAGCATCCGTTCTACTTCACGCTGGTAATCGGCTCGGGTGTTAAGCCTCCCTGTTGCCGCAGCCTCAGCTAACTCGTCGTCGGGGCTGCTGTCTGTCAGCGCGTATGCGATCGCGTAACTTCCGTCTCGTGGAGAAAGCATTCGGCGACCCTGCAAATCTTGCTTGCCCGTTCCGTATTCATTTCGATAAACAAAATCAGTTTTCAAAATCAGGGTTTGGATCAGTTTTTTGATCCCAGCCAGATTCCCTAATTTGTCCAGGTACTGCTGGGTTAAACCACCGTATCTGGTGAGTTCATCTTCACTGGGGTCACGCTGGTAGAGCAGTTGAAAGAGTTGCCTCACAAGTGCATCAACCGTTTTTTGTTCAGGAGGCCCGGTGGCAAGTCGCTCCGCTTCAAACTCAACCCGCCAGCCTTCCAGACACTTTTCTATGATTTCGATATATCGGTCGCCCGGTTTTCGATGAACTACGATCGCAGCCTCGATCTGTTTTTGCTCTTGATCAGACCGCGGACGATAAACGGGAAGCTTGTGTTTTCTTGCGTAGCGATGCCTTTCTACCTGTGCTCTGAACTCGTCTAGATACCCAGCCAGAAAAGTCAGACGTGTCTGAATTGTTCGTGCACTGTCACCATGGTTGAACCAATCACGTTCACATTTTTCGATCCATTCTGAATCGCTTGCTGCGTTCATGCTGTGTCTGACCATGGCGTGATACAGGACCACGAGCTCACTCGCACCCGGTTGAGCAGCGTGGAAAGGCGATTTCTTGATCTTGGTGCTGTCCACAGTTCTGATGTTCAGACGCTCAAACTTGGGCAGCAGGTCCGTATGCTTTTCTTTGTATATTGTGACCAGAATGGTTTCGATGAACTGGTTCAGGAACTTTTCCCGGTCGGCCAACGTGCGAGCATGGCTCCACTGCATGTCCATGATTTCATAAATGGCAGGCACGTACCGCCGATCTCTGCCACTCAAGTACAGGATATGGTCAGCAGCTTCCTTGGCATTGGTGAGCATCGTCAACAGATGCCCTCCATTCAACACTTCATTCGAGTAATAACGCACTCCACTCCTGCTGGGCAGAAGAAACGGATTGGTTAAATTCACTCGTCGGTTGTTATCGCCGATTACATACTGACGCTTTCCATCAATGTTTTTGTAGGGTTTGTGATTCAGTATCTCATTGAACCGGGCTTCGAAAATGTATTCGCTGATAAGCCAGCGTCGATCATAGGTGAATGCTTTCAAATCTTCGTTTCGCCCCGAGAACAAGTCATCATGCAAGAGATAGTTCCCGTATTCCGGTTTCCTCAGCTTGTCCTCAAGCCGTGACGCGCCGTGTTGTTTCAACACAGAACCCAGCCAATCTAAAACCTTTGATCGTTGCTGCGGTCCCAGGTCTGCTGATTCTGGAGGCGGCATGAGGCCAAAATGCAGTTGCTCCTGTGCCTTGTTTAGCACTTCAAGGCGTTCCGAAACCTCAATGTTTTCCAAGCTGCTCAGATCGACATTACCCTCGGCAACGTCTTCATTGTGGCATTCGCTGCAGTTCGATTTCAGCAGCAACTCAATTTCAGCCGGTAGCGTCAGAGTGTCGGTTGATTCGGCCGCGTGCAATTGAGGGCAGGTTCCAAACGCGAAAACCAGAATGACAGCCACTGTGAAACGACTAAAAGGGATAGCCGAGTGCCAAGAGCAGGTAGGATGAATACAGTATGTCATGAACGTTGCGTTTTTTTAAAAACCTTGCTTCGCCGGCGACTTCCGGAACGCCTTAGGTGCATTGTAACCGCACATCTCAATCATTGCGTGGTCATGTTGCGGGGAACAACGCCGTTCCGCTGCACTTAGCGTTACAAATGCTATGACCCAACCACGCTTCTTTATGCTGCCGTTGACGTTTTTTCGGCTCGGATTGCCGTTTATATCTCAAGCGGGTTGTTCCAGAAATGAAGGCTCATGCAATGCAATTTGTCCTAGATGCTGATTGTGATTGCGTGAGCGGACATGTGCATTGGCTTGACTGTCAGCGTCGCGTCCGTCGCATGGCGGTCTGCATGAGAACAGATTGAAGAGTGTTCTTCGTTCCGCTGCAGCGAAACACCCATCAGATTATTGGTTGCAAACTGAACCCTCATCTGACCTATGTAAACTCCAAGGCTGGGATCGTATCGGGGTTGGTGAGATTGAAAGCTGGGTCTTGAGGAGTTGATCAATCGTGTCTGTCCGCTCTCGGGATACCATTGCCAGTTCGCTTCAGCTTGATGATGTCTTTGGCGACGATGCTCGCATCCGCGGAAGAGAACGTATTCTCGGTGCACTCCAGTCCCAACGTGTCTCAACGCAATGCCTCGTGGCACCGTGCGTTCTTGGCCTACGCAGCGATGAGTTAGCAAGAGGGTAAGGCCATCTGTTGTTGCGTCGGACAGCCTTGGTCCCGCGTTACCTCGTTGCTCGGTTTTCCCGATCGCACAGCGGTAGCTTTCAGGAGAAGTTCTCACCTCAAGTACGACTCAGAATCCGACAGGCTTTCGGTACATGAATGAGTCTGAGGTCAGGAAGGACACGATCACGGCGTTGAAGCTTCCCCCACTATTGGTGTAAGCCTCCTCAGCATCCATCAGTGTTTTCGAATCTGACAGCATTTCGTTTCTTCCCATGAAAAAACGAAAAGCGTGCCGGATGATGGATTGCCGCACACGAACCGATTTGGATAGCCGGTCAATCAATTCAAAAGCATCATCGACCTTCCCATCCAAGGCTGGGCTTCCCGTCCCATCGAGAGCCCCGGTCGAGTTAACGGGTTTTGTCTTGTAAACATCGGCGGTCGTTTTCCCGTTTCCTTTCTTGACAAGATTCTCAGGTGACTCGAGACTTTCCTCGGATCGGAAGCGTCCAAAATCGTCGAAGCTTTCAAAAGCAAGCCCAAGAGGATTCATCTGTCGATGACATTTCCAACACTCCTGTTTTGACGTGACGGATCCAAGTCGTTCTCGAAGTGTTTGTAGGTGGTTCTCTGGGATCTGTGCATCCACGGTGATCGGCACGTCTGGTACACGTCCGGCAAGTAATTTTTCGCGGATCCATCGTCCACGTCGCACGATATCCGTTTCTGTGTTCTGTGAGTGTGCAAGCAGCCACGCGGGATGGGTGAGGATTCCCTTTCGATGCGGGACATGGAACGGTTGCGTGGCAGGATAATCCCATGCGAGTTCTTGAGTATATTTTCCACTGGCGCCAATGGGACCACCGCCTGGTACGCGTGGCAAGGAATAGATCTCGGAATACCTGAATTTCTGTCCCCCATGGTAAAACCAGGGGAACGTGATGGGGGTGATACCGCGGTCAAACGTGTTTTCAAAGTATTCCATGAACCGTTTGAAATCGCGCACATTTACGCGTTTTCGATCATCGCTCAGTTTCGTAATCCGGATCGCCTTGAATGCTTCACGATGCGCCTCGAAATTGTCGTTCAGCACCTGCGCAGCGTCGCCCCGCCAATCGAGCCCCTTGAGTTCCGCGTAGGCTGTCCGCCAGCGTTCAATGATCTGTTCTGCCTCTTCATTGCTATGAGGATGCAAAACATAAAATGAATCCGTCGTCAACAATTCTTCGAAAACGCGTTGGTCGCGTTTGAGGACATCGTCGACAACACGATCTGCTTCATTGGTGACCGAGCCTGCGGTTCCGGTGTAGTCTCTTCCGGCATTATCGAAGAATCCTCCGCTTCGCGCCATGTCCTTGAACAGCTTCATGCTATTTGGGTAACCGAAGAACTCCCGGAAGAAGCGGGCAATTTTTGGATGGGTTGATTTGTGGGGTTTTACATATCCACTCGAGACGGTTGGGGAAATCTCGGCAAAGAAGCTTTTTTTATCAGCGAGAAGGCGCGTCACCTCACGGCGATAGTCATTCGAGGTTTCAAGGTTCCCATCCCTTGCCGCCTCTCGTAACTGAGCATCGGGTCCATGGTCCGATAGAGCGTAGGCTATCGCGTAACTCGCCTCTCTTGGGGAAAGTTTTTGCCGTCCATATGCATCAATATCGCCCGCGCCAAATTCAGTCCGGTACAGAAACTCGGATTCCAACAGAACGCTGACCAGCATTTGTCGAAGGCCCTCCTGATTTCCCCCAATCGCCACAGTGGATGTTAACAGGTCCAGATAACGCTCCATCTCGCTGCTCGTTGGTAAGCGTTGCAGCACACATTCAAATTGAGCGTTGATCGCGTTGATCATCTCGGTGTGACTTGCGACGCTTTCTTTTTTAACCATCGTTATGAAAGCCGCGGGTACTGTCTCCGGGTACCACCGGTCTTTCGGATTCTCAAAGACAAGTTTGGATCGATCGACACCAGAATTTGCGGCCGAGAAAATCTGTTTCTTTGAGATCCAGTCGGCGTTTGTCAGCATCATCAAAAGGTGCCCGCCGTCGAGACTGGTGGTATCGAAATAACGGACGCCTGAATTATCTGGCAACACAATCGGGTTGGTCACGCCGTAAAATTGTTTCTGTCGAGCACGTCCTTCTAGCTCGAACAGATCATTTACACGTTCATGGAAGATTTGCGGGCTCACTAGCCAGCGTCTCACCGGAGTGTACGGCTGGCGGGTTATCTCTCCGCTAAATAGCTTGTCGTGATCGACATAGTTCCCATAACCCGGTTGACGCATGCGGTCATCCAAATCGGATGCCCGATGTTTTCTCAATAAAGTCGCCATGTCGTCGGCGAGTGTCGTCCGCTCGTTTGGACTCAGGTCGCCGGCATCAGCAGGTGGCATCAAATGAAAAAACAGTTGATCCTGTGCACGATTCAAAAGTGCCAATTGTGTCGCCAATGGCTGTTCGTCCAAATTGTCAAATCGCACCTTGCCCTCAGCGGTTGTCTCGTTGTGACAGTCCGTGCAGTGTTCGGATAATCCGGAGCGGACCGCATCCAGGTCACCTGCATCTATACCGCGAGCAAAGACAAGGTTCGGATTGGCAATCAGTAGGCAGAATACAAGTTGAAATCCAGGGAGACGCATTCAAATATCGCAAATCGTGTAAGGCGTTCAAGGCAGGAACTGAGGCGCGGTGTGGATGGTGGCGATTCTGTTACTAGCCAGCAAACGATGTCGCTAATGGGAATTCTAACATAACGATTCCTGGCTCCAACACAATTTAGGCGCCCATTTAATCAATAGAGTGATCCAAATTATGAATACAGCGACTCCAGAGTCGTTCCTGGAACCCGTGACGCTTGTTCAGACAGGTCCGATTGAGCGTGTCGTTGGGCTCAGTCACGAGAAACGGTTTGCGGATTTCATGCTCTTGCTACGCTGTTATCGGATGGGCACGTTGCAAACCGCGGATGACCTGCCACAAACCTCACTCAAGCAATGTGGTGAATGTCTCATGAACAGCTGGACGGGTGAGTTACTCGGCTTTGGGTTGTGATAGGATCTGGTCGTCTGACACCTCCGCCTGTTTACTTCAGGGTAGCGAACCTCTTCAACTTGAGAGAATCGATGCATAAGCGTTCCGTGCTCCACACTGGCCATCAAATGTTTTCTGTTGTTCTTGGCGCAGCGGTGATCTCATTGACAGCACAGACGCCATCCGATGCGAGCGGGGTCACATCGCTGACAAACAGGGGCGTCTCGTACAAAACAGTGGATGCGCACTTTGCCAAGCTGACCCGAGGAGATATCTCGATCATCGTGGTCGACAACGAACCGCTCAATCTCAACGATTTACCGGGACATCGGGCAGGGTACAACGGCGTTGCATCGCTGACGCATCGAAGCCATCAAGCAAATCTGTTCGTGCCGTCTATAGCTGGACTCAATTTTGAACATATCCATGATGGGACTGCGGTCGGGTTGAAAGAAAAATTCGAGCCCAGAAAATTCCCAATGCAATTACGCAGAATCAACGAGTACACCGTTGAAGTCTATCAAGCTCCGACTGGAAACTGGAAACTTGAAAGTTGCGGACGCTATTGCCTGCTCAAGGACGGAACGATCGAATACACCTTTGAATGTATTCCTCACGCAAATCAGTTCGCGAAGGGATACATCGGGCTTTTCTGGGCCAGCTATATCGACAAGCCAGAGGACAAATCCATTCATTTTCGCGGGCGGCCGAGGAACACAACCCAGCCAGCGACGTGGATCAAAGCTACAACACCTCGCCATGGCGTGGCTAGCACTCATGAGTCAGCGAATAACAACATTCCTCTTGATGTTGATCCCGATTTTCCTCTGACACTGGTTGGGAATCAATCTAATTACGAATACGTTGACCCCTGGTATTACGGAGTCAGCCACGGGTTGGCAATTGCGTTCATGTTTCGTCCCCAAGACAACATCTGGTTTGCACAATCGCCGAGTGGTGGCGGTGACGGAAACCCGGCGTGGGATTTTCAGTGGTTCATTCGTGATGTAATAATTGGAAAGTCGTACGGATTCACGATGCGGGCCGCCTGCATTCCCTTTCGTGGACTAGATGCTCTGATTGAGGCAACCAGTGAACACCGTTCCCTGTTGCAGCAACCGTGATGAACCAATGCTGTCTGGTGGGCAGATAGCGAACTCGAGCTTTGTTCAGCCGATCGCCTCTTGAATGCGTTTCACAAGGGGACGCGTGGGTTCGATCGCACTGCGGAGCTGAAAAATCGAGCTTGCGAGGAACCGGTTCCTCCATTGGGAACTCAGAAAACGGTAGTCCTCCAAGGCTGCGGAGCTGAACTTGTAATCGTGTGAATCGCTGCCTTTCAAAAACACCAGACGCCGAGCGTGATCAACCACGGGCTGAGGATCACCCTTGTTCTCAAGGTAACCGTATAGTTTTTGTGCCGCAGCCAATCGATCTTTTCCCATCAAAACGAATGTGTCTTGTACTGCGGTAGCCGAGGTCGGCGTATCGGCCTTTTCCAAATCGACAATCTTACGGTCAGCAAGGTCTCCGCGGCCTCGTGCAGCTTCCCGGAACATTGGCAAAAACGAAGCATTTTGTAGCAACAGGAATTGACGGGTTTCTGGATCACTCGCATTCTGAAAGGCGTGTCGAATCGCATTGGTGGTTGTCACTGAGTGCAAAGCGATAATTCCTCTTTGCCTCATCATCAATTCACCGGAGCTTGCATAGATTGCATTCCAGATGGACTGCAGTGAAATGCCCTGATTGATCTGTTCCACAACCTGTTCGCTGGCTTGTTGTGGCGTGCAATCGTGCAGCGTTGCTACCAGGGCGGTTGTGGCGCCGTCGTCCACCTTGGAGCCTCGCCAGTTCGACGGAATCTGTTTCAGCAAGGCTCGGTTGTGTCTGCCAGGGCGATCGGCATCCTGGTCACTGGTTGACGGATTGGGAGACCCATGGTGGTTGAGCATTGCATAAACGAGGCTTCGCATCACCGGTTCGGCATACTCCCAACCAATGGTCTGCAAGGTCCGGAACGCGTTCGACAGGTAAATCACCTTGTGGCCGATACTGCGAAAATCTCTGGCTGCGAATTTGGCCAACTCATCAAAAACACGCTGCGCACCCGAGTTTCTGACGAGCGAGGTGATCGCGACATCCGCAGCCTCAACGTCCCACTTTTCAAGGCTGCTGCGCAGTCGTTGGGTTGCGAGGTGTGCTGGCGGCACTGCGGATTCATCGACCGCTGCCAACGTCCAATTTCCCTCAGAAATATCACGCTGTTGCGAACTCTTGAAATTATCGATGGCCCAGAAAATGGGCAACCAGCGGTCCTCATCAGCACAGCTGATGCTGGCCAGATGCGCTGAGTTGACGACCAGCACAGCATGGAATTTGAAGCCAACCGAGGGTCGCGGTTGAACATTTCTGACGCCCGCGAGCAACAGTGCTGTTAACAAATGACGGTAACTCAGGCCTCCCTGTACACGCCGCGCCGTTTGCTCAATCACCTCAGCACGCGGAGTCGTTTCAAGGAACTCGACCAACGGCTCGATTTCGCTGGAAAATCGAGCAATCCCTTTTTCGAATTTGACCTCGTCTGCTGAGAGCGGACCGAGACTGCCCAGCAATTGACTGAGTCCAAGGCTGCCCGCCGTGGACAACAAAAATTGTCGTCGTTGAGATGTCAACATGAATCCCTGCCTGTGTTTCAGCCTGAAACTTGATGATCAAAATGACCCAAGCCAAGCCCGAGATGGAAAGGTGGCAGAACCCACCGTGTATGGCTAAGTATAGACTGGTGGCGATACATGCGGGGATCATGCAGATTTTGCCGACCACACAGGTCCGAACACCACGTTCATGAATCCTGCTTGTCCATGAATGCTGTAGTTCCTTTCCCCACACTCACCTGCTCTGGGACCTTGTCGATTCTGCGTACGCGCCCCACAAATGGTATGATCTCAAGCTGGTTTCACGAGTCATTCTTCTCTGGCATCGCTGCTGATGCGAGAGTCATGTACCTCTTCGTCATGCACCGGACCGATTTGACATGCATTGTGATCATTGCAAGCTATCTACGCGTCTGTTGATTGTGAAAGGCCTGCACGCGGTTTCATCTGTGACGCGAGCTAGTCTGATTGTGGCAATATCTTTGCTGGCTGGAGCCCTTGAGACTGCTGGCACTTCCATTGCTCAGGAAACTGCGAATCGCGAACCCATCTCGGCAGATATTTTGCTGCGTGGTGGTACCGTCATTGATGGGACAGGAACCGGAGCCCAGAAATTGGATGTTGCGATCAGGAAGGGCAAACTGGTCTTGCCAACGCCGGGCAGGACTGTCGACGCAATTTGGGAGATTGATTGCACCGGCCTGATTGTGTGTCCGGGTTTCATTGACCTTCACAACCATTCTGACGGTGAAATCGAAGACGCTGAGACGCGTGCTGCGATGAATTATGTGATGCAGGGTTGCTCGACCTTGGTCACAGGAAACTGTGGCTTTGGACCCATTGAAGTGGCAGCGTATTACGACCATATCGACGAATATGGAGCAGGTACGAACATAGCGCATCTGCTACCTCAGGGTGGAGTTCGCAAAGCGGTGTTGGATTCGAGTCGAGTAGCACCCACCGAGCCGCAAATACAGGAAATGCTGGAACTCGCTGAGCAAGCAATGAGCGATGGAGCTTGGGGGATGTCAACAGGCTTGATCTATGTACCCAGTTCCTACGCTACCACTCAGGAACTTACCACCCTTGCCAAAGTTGTTGCTCACCATGGGGGTATTTACGTTAGCCATATCCGAGGCGAAGGCACGAACCTTCTGGAGTCCGTCGACGAAGCCATCCAGATTGGCAGGGAGGCAGATCTTCCGGTACATATATCCCATTTCAAGGCTGCCGGTCGTTCTGCATGGGGTTTGGTTCGTGAAGCAACCCAACAGATCGAAAGGCAAAGAGCAGAGGGACACCAAATAACCGCGGACCAATATCCGTACATTGCATCAAGCACCTCTCTTGGAGCCACGGTCTTACCAAGTTGGGCACGTGAAGGGGGCGGCAAAGAGTTACGACAGCGGCTTGTGGCTGATCGAGAGACCTTGGAGCCGTTGATTCGCAAAGCGCTCAACAGAGCAGATCATGGGGCTTCCATCAGACTGGCACGATACAAACCAAAGCCGAAATGGGTGGGCAAAGACCTTGCGACCATCGCACAGCTGACAGACGCCACGGTTGTTGAGGTTGCGTTTGAAGTTCTGATGAACGGGGGCGCCAGTGTGGTGAAGTTCAGCATGAACGAACAGGATGTCCGGCATGTGATGAGCCACGCGTGGGTAGCCACTGCATCGGACGGTGGTGTGAAACTGCCTGGGGCAACCAAACCACACCCCAGAAACTATGGAACATTCCCCCGCAAACTCGGATACTACGCACTCAACCAGAATGTGATCCCAATCGAGCAGGCGATCCATAGTATGACTGGATTGCCCGCGAAAATTCTATCATTCGATGATCGAGGCCTATTGAAAACAGATATGGTTGCAGATGTCGCTGTGTTTGATCCCAAGACCATTCAAGCGAAAGCGACGTTCGATCACCCACACCAATACGCTGTCGGGATCCGTTACCTGTTTGTGAATGGTGTAGCGACGGTCGTGGACGGAAAACCAACAGGTGCGCTTCCGGGTCGGGCGCTCAGACACAATTCCGTACCGGAGAAAAAAGCGCTGGTTAAGTGACGGAGTGTCCATCGCTTGATTCATCGCCACCACAGGTAAGGGGTCTCTTCGGTGCTTCACATACCGCATTAGCTGCACTCAAACACTGCCTCCAAATCTGTTGTTGTCCACCCAGCATAAACAGATAGCGTCGCTTCACTTCAGACAAATTTTCAATAGCAACCACTCACAGGCGACCCGATGAATCAGCTTCCCGACGCCTCTTTCGCCTTCCCACCAAGGTTGGTCTGTGTGTGCTGTATTGTTTTTTTCGTGGCTGGCTTCTCTGCCGTAATAGCCCAGCAGCCGTCTGAACAGGGCCCCCTACGAGGCGAGGCAGGGATCGCAACCCATCCAGACAATGAGACCAATGAACCACCAGCAACGAGGGTCAACGGTGTGCTTGTGAGTGACCTGATGAAACGTCTCGGGGTTAAGCTGGAAACCGGTGTGAGCCTGCAAGTGCTCGACAGCTATGCAGATCACTTTGACCGCACGGATCCTAATCGTGATGGGAAGCACACCAAGGCTGAGTATGTTGACGGCGGGCGGTATATGACCCCGCAGGCAAGAGCGGGAATTTTTAGCGCTGCAGACGAAAATCAGGATCAAGTGGTCACACGCTCCGAATATGTGCTTAACCGTATTATCACGGATGAAGGGAAAGACATCATTCAGGCGATGGACAGCAACCAGAACGGGACTGTCGACTCAGGTGAGTTTGTTCACCACAGCTCGAAACCCATCGGCGCCAGAAAGTCTGCCACCGCATTTTTTCTGCTACTCGATCGCAACGGCGACGCTGTGATCACTATCCCGGAATATCTCCGCGTTTGGGGCCAACTCGCACGTGAGGGTCGCGGCGATGCCAACGAACGCATCAAAAAACAACGAGAACGACTTGCGAACCAACCATCAGCCAAGCCGAGTCACCGACAGCCGCAGTCAAAACAGGACAAGGAAAATCCCACCAAAGCGAACGCGACAGACGAGAGACCCGCCCGACGTAGACCAAACGGTCCACCATCGGTCGATGAAGTCTTCGCAAGATTTGACAAAAACCGGGATGGCAAGCTCGTCGAGAATGAAATCGCCAGCTTTGTCCGAAAGTTCATTCTGCCCGCCGATACCAATCGCGACAACGCAGTCACGAAACAGGAACTTGAGTCTTATCGCAAAACAAATCCCACAGGTCCTGGTTCGACCGGGATTCGAAAAACGAATCCATGACTGAAGCACGGCCCCGGCTAGGGTGAAGAAAGTGGTCGTATGGCTGAATCACCAGAATGACGTGCAAACTTCCTCGCTCACGTAATCATTCCTACAGTAATCATGCAAGCCGGCAACCGCAGTGCTACGGCAATTCTTTTACTCGGATATTCTTCCAAATCACTTGCCCCTTGCTTCCTTTGTGGATTTGTAAACCAAAGAATCCCTCTGGGTATTCATCTTGGTCAACCCAATGTGCAACAGGAACACCGTTGATCCACGTTTTCACGACGTTGCCCTTAGCTGAGATGGTCAGTCGATTCCATCCTTTGCGATCCAACGCTTTTCTCGCAGCGGCGTGCTCCTTCAACCAAACAGGATAAAAATAACCGCCGCAACTTTGACCATAAATACCACCCGACCAGTACCGGTCTCCGGTAATCCCCTCCATCTCCGCCTGAGGTCCGAACACGGTGACGCCCTTCTTGCCGGCTTTTGTTTTCGCCCGGAACATCACACCTGAATTTCCGTCGACCTCCCATCGCATGTCGCACGTGAAGATGAAGTTTTTGTAATCCGCCTTGTCGGTGCAAAGATAGGTACTGCCTGTTCCCGGAACGCATGTCCCTACCAACATCTCGTCACTGACTTCAAATTTGCACTCCCCTCCCTTGGGCGTCCAACCTGTGAGATCCTTCCCGTTGAACAATGATACAAAACCTTCCCGCAGTTCGGGTTCGTCGTCAGTGTTCAGCAGCATCTCAGCAGGATCGGGTGCATTATCCTGAGTCTTGTACTTGGTGTGCCAAGCTGATTGTGAAGAGTCGACCGTCCCGGCAATCGCAACGCACAGGGTGAGAAAGGTACTTGCAAGGAGAGTGCACACCGTGATTTTATAATTGTTTTTCATCAGGTCTTTCGTCGTAGAGTTGGAGGCCGAATTACGTGAGAGCGTACTTGCAGCAGCAAGTCAAATTCTAACCTGACGTCAGTGACAAGCATATCGGTGCCAGGATTATGGGAGCCTGAAATACGGCTGCCGAGGATAAGGCTGCCGAGGATATGACGCCCAAGCATAAAACACCCATTCACGGGAAACGCAAAATCGGGCCCATTTCTGGATGAGTGACCTGATCTCGAAGATTCAAGTACATAGGGAAGTTAGCTCAGGGTCGGGCGGCAACCATACCGCTCACGCGTCAACTGCGTAACACCCGTCAAGAGCGGTGGATTAGAGCACGGTCGATTGGAGCGCGGTCGATTGGAAAGTGCTGGGTTTCGACGAGGTCTGCCGCGAAAATCTCGCCTGACGACGAGCGTGGTCGGGGAGATTCAGGGCGGATTGCAGGCCGGCCTCACACACACTCTCGACAGACTTTGAAACGATTGACAGCAGGAGACGCTCCTGCATGGCTGCTGCTCCCTGCCTGCGTGCCTGCTGCTCTTCCTCGTTCCACATTGATCGGACGCACAAGCATGCGTAATACTCAATCTT
>PKCN01000087.1 GCA_002862205.1 Planctomycetaceae bacterium
CTGCTTCTGGGGCTGAAAACCCTGTGGCTTGATCCCACAGGGTTCCTCGCCATGCAGGGACAGCGATATCCCGTGAGTGAGATCGGAATCATGAAACTGATCGACAAACTGATTGAACGCGGAGAAAAGGATCGGGACAACCCCGACATCAGCGTAAAAATCACGACTGACCATCAATTGGACGACACCCCCACCCACCTGATCCAAATCCGGCGCAGTAAACCATCAAATGAGGAAGACGACTTCTCGCTTGCCGAAATCATACTCGACCCCAAACGACAACTGATCCTTGGCTACCGAGCTTTTGGCTGGCCTGATGAACCAGGAGGTGAGCCAGTCTTGAGCGAGTCATATACTTACCATGACGTAAAAACTAATGTCGGACTGACCGATGCGGACTTTGACCCGAAAAATCCAGAATACAATTTCCCGACTTTGTAACCATTTACTGAGCTACACACGGCATCATGCCCATGACTGCAAGCTGACAATACCGCAAGTCAATCAACCTGCTTTGTAAACACGGTTGGTTAGTGTGCCTGCCCAGAACCTGCTCAAACGATCTCTGAAAACATCCCCTAAGAGCCTTGATAACGATGAATCACTACCGCCTGCAGCAGAGCTTCCTTGTGCTCAGTGCTGCCTTGATCTTCTCGTCTTTTGCGTCAGCTGATGATTTTCCGCAATGGCGTGGCATGAATCGCGATGGCGTATTGAATGAAGACAACTTGCTCGAAGAACTGCCCAAAGGTGAACTTCCCAAAAAATGGTCGGTGCCCATCGGGTCAGGTTACAGCGGGCCAACCGTGGCAAAGGGTAAAGTCTATGTGACTGATCGCGGCATTGGGGAATCAGACAAGCAAGTCGAACGCATCCTCTGTTTTGATGCAGAAACCGGAAAGCAGGTGTGGGAACACAACTACAAAGTCAACTACAACGACGATGAATACAACATTGGCTACAAGGCAGGACCACGGGCTGCTGTCACCATCCATGATGGCAAGGCAATATCAGTGGGGGCGATGGGCGACCTCAAGTGCCTTGACGCTACGACCGGGGAAATCCTCTGGGAACACCAATTGGCAAGGGAATACAAGGTAAAGATGCCAATTTGGGGCATCACTGCCGCCCCGCTGATTTACAACAACCTTGTCATACAGATTGCTGCTGGCTCGGCTGGTGCATGTGTGGTCGCTTTTGATTTGCAGACCGGCAAGGAAAAATGGCGGGCCATTGATGAACTTGCAGGCTATAGCGCGCCAATCATGATCCGCCAAGGGCAGCAGGATGTGGCCGTATGCTGGACCGGCGAGAGCGTCACCGGGTTGAATCCTGAAACCGGCCAAACTTTATGGCGTTTGCCAATGGAATCACGAAACATGCCAATCGGTGTCGCCACTCCTGTTACCTCAGGTAAATATCTCTTCGTATCATCTTTTTACGATGGCTCGATGTTGATTGAAATGAACCTCGAAAAACCTGAGGTCAAACAGGCCTGGCGACGAATTGGCAGAAATGAAAGGAATACTGACGCGCTGCACTGCATGATCAGCACTCCCTTGATCAAAGGAGAATACATCTATGGTGTCGATAGCTACGGTGAACTGCGGTGTCTGGACCTCACCACTGGTGATCGTGTCTGGGAAAATACCACAGCCGTCCCAAGAGCAAGATGGGCCACCATTCACACGATGCAGGATGGAGATCGGGAAATCATGCTGAATGACCAAGGGGAACTGATCTTTGCAAATCTGAACCCGAAAGGTTTCGAGGAATACTCAAGAACAAAATTGCTTGCTACCACCCTGCGACAACTTCCACGCCGAAACGGCGTCACCTGGGCACACCCAGCAATTGCAAACGGAGTCATCTTCGCAAGAAGCGATAACGAATTGATCGCCGCTCCGTTGACCAAGAAATAATGAGCACAATCGCGCGCAATCACAGAACCATATTCCCTTTGCGATGCGTGCAGCTGGCGTTTACTGTTCAGCTGGCGTTTACTGTTCAGCTGGCACTTGCTGTGCAACCAAGCTTTGGACAAAGTCCTGACATCGTCATGATCGCCATTGATGACTTGCGCCCGATGCTCGGGTGCTATGGCAATCACAAAATCCAGAGTCCGAATATTGATTCATTGGCGAACAACGGAGTCGTTTTTGAACGTGCGTATTGCCAATATGCCAAGTGCGGAACTTCGCGACTCTCGCTCATGACGGGTCTCAGACCGGACTCGATTGGAATATTCAGTAACAAAGCATCCGATGTTGTCAATTTCCGCACGCAGCATCCGAAAATCGACTCCATCGCTCGCTGGCTGAAAAGAGCGGGCTACCACACACAGAGTTTTGGAAAAATCTATCACGACGGTTGGGATCACTCAGATGACTGGTCCACCGATTCCTTCCCCGGTCGCGATCGTGAAATGCTCGAAATCACGAACGATCAGGATGTCTCGGCGCCAACGATGATCGCGGAACGCCTGCACTGTCCTGTCATGCAGGCTCCTGATGTCCACGATGATCATCTGTTTGCCGGTCGCATGACAACGAAAGTCGTCCACACGCTCAATCACTTCGAAGACCCTGAACCCCTGTTTTTGGCAATTGGATTTCGAAGACCTCACCTGCCATTTGTCGCACCCAAATCCTACTTCGATCAATATCAAATCGACGATTCATGGCTGGCGGCAAATCAGAATCCAAACGCAGATGCACCGTTGATGGCATGGTTCAATTCTGACGGCTACGTGGGCTCGGCACGAAAAGCTGGCTTGGCCATGCCACTGCGTCCGGCATACAACGAGGCCAGAGACTGGAATGGCTACGAAATGCGCAGCTATCAAGGTGTTCCCAATGAAGGTCCGATTCCTCACGCAACTCAAATCAACTTGATCCACGCTTACGCCGCATGCATCAGTTACGTCGATGCGCAGATTGGTCGGATTCTGCGAACTCTGCGCCAGTCACCACGATTCAAAAATGCAATTATCATTTTGTGGTCGGATCATGGCTGGCATTTGGGGGAGCATTCAGCTTGGGGAAAAATGACCAATTTTGAAATTGCAACACGTGTCCCTTTGATCGTTTCTGCCCCTCACGTGACACCAGGTCGTACCCATCACATCACTGAGTTGGTCGATCTTTACCCCACTCTGTGTGATCTTGCAAAAGTGCCCAAACCGGATCATCTGGAGGGTGAAAGCCTGCTTCAAGTCCTGAAGCAAGATGACTTGTCGCAAAAATCGGCAGAGAAGTCTGTCGCGCTGAGTCAGTACACCCGATTCCGTAACCGATACATGGGTCGTGCAATCCGCACTCAAAACCATCGCTACGTCGCATGGTTTGATCAACATGAAGACAGGATTGTCGCTCGCGAACTCTACGACCATCGGGTTGATCCTCATGAAAACAACAATCTGGCTTCATCGAACGAGCATAAAACAACGGTAGCGAATTTTGACAAACAAGTGCACCGTCTTTTCAAGTTGTCCACGGCTGAACCTTGATTCTGCACTCGAAGGGTGGAATTCCCGGTTGATCCGCTAGACTATGCTTTCGCACAAGCTTCTATCACTTCCACACAGACCCTAGCTGAATTCATGCCAAACATTGGACCCATGATCGCCGCCTCCGCAAAACTGGGGCTGGGCTACGCAGAGAGATTACTCAAGGACATACCCGCCGAAAAATATGCTCGATTTGCTCAGGTGCAGGGCACCGTCATTGAGTCCAATCATCCAGCTTTCATTTATGGGCATCTTGGCCTTTACGCATCTCGTGTCATCGCTGAACTTGGTTGCGACCCGTCGGCCTACAATCCATCGGCTGAATATGAAAAAATATTTTCCAAGGATGCAGTATGCGTTGATGACCCCGACCACTCAATCTATCCGGCGATGGACGAAGTGAATGCTCATCTGTTTACAAATTATCAAGCCGCCATTGCTGCCCTGGAACAAGCCGAAGATTCAGTTTTTGAGCAGCAGAACCCCAACGAAGCCATGCGTCAAAAATTCGCAACGATCGGTGCCATGCACGGATTTTATGTCGGCGGACATTTCATGATGCACATGGGTCAAATGAGTGCGTGGCGACGAATGGCAGGTTTTGGTCCCGCTTGATGGTCGGCAATCGGCTCTGGATTTTTGCTATCAGGAATCAGCAGCGTTGGCCATCCGCTCCCTCCTGATTGACATCGCAGTGATGAACAGAGTGTTGTCCTGTTCTGCCATCACTGCCAACAGATTGTTGCAGAATCACTACAGGTTGCGTTGACGAGCCCCTCACTACAAATTGGTTCAAATCAGCGTATCCCACATTGATAAGATCAACTCAATTCGCAGTGTCCGGTCAGATTCCGCTTGCAAGCAATAAATCAGCTCACCTGCTGAATTGAGTATCAGACATCCGAAATCGATTTCAAACCGGCCATTTCATCTGAAGAGTCTCATATGTCTGACTGGACGCCGTCTTCATGGAACAACAAAACTGCAGCGCAGCAACCGCGGTACAACGACCGCGGTTTGCTCGATGCCGTGGTCAGCGAGCTCTCTGAACGTCCACCTCTGGTGACGAGTTGGGAGGTCGAACGCCTCAAAAGTCAGTTGGCTTTGGCGGCAGGTGGAAAGGCATTCCTGCTGCAGGGTGGCGACTGCAGCGAAAGTTTTCAAGCCTGTCGTGCGGATCCCATTGCAAAAAAGCTGAAGGTCCTTCTGCAGATGAGTTTGGTGCTTGTTTATGGCATGAATAAACCGGTCATTCGTGTAGGCCGCATTGCAGGACAATATGCAAAACCAAGATCCAGTGACACAGAAACTCGCGATGGTGTGACACTCCCTTCTTATCGTGGCGACTGCGTAAATCGGATTCCGTTTACAGCAGAAGACAGAGAAAATCGTCCAGAATTGCTCGTGGAAGCCTACAGTCGATCAGCTCAAACCCTGAACTATTTACGAGCTCTCGCAGAAGGCGGATTCGCCGACATCCATCATCCCGAAAATTGGGAACTCGACTTCGTTACCCAATCAAAAAAATCTCAGCAGTATCATCAAATTGTCGGTGGAATCAGCGACTCGCTACGATTCATCGAAACCATCGGTGGTGTGACCAACGGTGACTTGTCGCGTGTCGATTTTTATACGTCACACGAAGCACTGCTACTGCCATATGAGCAATCAATGACCCGACAGTCCATCAGCGGCAGCGGTTGGTATAACCTTGGAACACATTATCCTTGGATCGGTGATCGAACACGTGCACACGACGGCGCACATATCGAGTACTTTCGTGGAATCGAAAACCCCATTGGGCTGAAAGTTGGTCCTACTGCTTCACCGAAAGACTTGATCGATTTGATCGAGACACTGAATCCTGACCGGCAACCCGGACGGCTGACTCTTATCTGTCGTTTTGGTGCCCAGAAGATCCAAGCATGTCTACCCCCGCTGATCGAGGCCGTGCAGAAGGTCAAGCATCCAGTACTGTGGTCAGTTGATCCCATGCATGGCAATACAATCACGACAGATCACGGCATCAAGACACGCCATTTTGATCAAATTTTGAGCGAAGTGCGTGACTCCTTCTTGGTCCATCAACAACACGACACGATCGTCGGCGGAATCCACCTTGAATTGACGGGAAATGATGTGACCGAATGCATCGGTGGTGCAGGTGGCCTACAGCCAACGGATTTGGCTCGAGCCTATGAAAGTAAAGTAGATCCAAGACTGAACTATGAACAGGCGATGGAAATTGCATTTCTGATTGCTGGGCAAGCTCGAAAACCAAACTGATTCAACCCTCAATTCCCTGCTCCACTGCAGCCATTGTCGGTGTTCCCGCAATCACGCAGAACCCAATGTCACCACTTCGCCGAACAGATCGCCAACCCTACCACTGCACGCAGCCGGACTCCAGCACACCGATTCAGCAAGCCGTCTCCATGGCAGTCCTCAATCTGTCGTCGGGCGAAATCGTGAGTTTTGGTGATATCGCCGTCAAGGCCGGTCACCCCGGAGCGGCTCGAGCTGCAGGGGCGGTACTGGCCAAGTCTGGTGATGCCCTGCCATGGTGGAGAGTCGTTTATTCTGATGGGCAGCTTCCACCCTGCAATCCAGGTTTACAAGCTGAACGATTGGCGGCAGAAGGTGTCCAACTGCGGGGATTCCGAGTGCTGTCATCGCCTGCGGGGAGATTCACAGTGACGCAATCCGCCACGGATTCATAATTCGAGGAATGATCCGATGATTGCTCAACTTCACAGCCATTCCAGCTAAAATACGTGAACCAACGGTAGCGAAATGCAGCGACCGTATCTACCTGAGCCACTTGAGAAGATTGAGCAGAGCTGTATGAGCATGATGACCACCCAGCAGGTTTTCCTCGCACTGTCGCTATTGATGATCAGTTGCGTGTCCAGCAGAGCAGCAGAGCGTCCCAACATCCTGTTCATCATGTCCGATGACCACACTGCCCAAGCAGTTGGTGCGTACGCAACACTCCTCAAAGATCTCGACCCCACCCCCAATATCGACCAGATCGCAGCAGAGGGCATTTGCTTCGATAATGCTTTTTGCACCAATGCAATCTGCACTCCGTCGAGAGCTTGCATCATCACCGGTCAGTACAACCACATCAATGGCGTCTTTGACCTCGGCGGAAGAATCGAACGCGACAAACAGACCCTGCCCAAACTGATGCGTTCCGCTGGTTACCAAACCGCCATGATTGGCAAATGGCATCTCAAAGTTGAACCCAACTTCGACTACTACAAGGTTTTGCCAGGCCAGGGCAAGTACTTCAATACCGAATTTCGAATTCAAGGGGAAAAGAAGTGGCCAAAAAATGTCGTCAAATATCCGGGTTCCCACTCTTCTGACGTCATCACTGATGCCACCCTCGACTGGTTTGAAAACCATCGCAATTCGGACAAACCATTCTTTGTCTGCCACCAGTTCAAGGCACCACACGACTATTTTGAGAGTCACCCGCGGTACGACAGTTACCTTGCCGATGTTGAAATTCCAGAACCTGAGTCCATGTGGACGAAACCCGATACATGGGGCTCTCTGGCAACCCGTGGATACAAAGACGAGTTGGTGCCGCACATTGGAACATCCATTGGTCGACGAAATCCAAGGCGTTCCTATGCCGCTGATCTCCCTGTCAAATTCCCGAACGAATTCAAATGGAATTATCTGGATCCAAAACTGTCGAACGAGCAGGTCAAGCGACTCTCTTACCAGGCCTACCTTAAAAAATATCTAAGGTGCGTCAAAGGTGTCGACGACAACATGAAGCGTCTGATGGACTATCTCAAAGCGGAAGGCTTGTACGATAATACACTTATCATTTACACCGGAGATCAGGGATTTTGGCTTGGCGAAAAAGATTATCAGGACAAACGCTGGGCATATGATGAATCCGAACGCATGCCCTTCATTGTTCGATACCCCAAAGCCATTCCCAAAGGGGTTCGAAGCGATGCAATCATCGAAAACATCGACTATCCAGCCTTGATGCTTGATTACGCGGGCGTCCCCATTCCAACTGAAATGCAGGGACGTTCGTTCCGCCAGATCTGTGAAAGTGGCAAGGAACCGAAAGACTGGAAGCAGGCTACCTACTACCGATACTGGATGCATATGGCACATCATGACAATCCGGGTGAGATGGCCATTCGCACAAAAACCCACAAACTAATCTACTTTTATGGCTGCAATTACAAAGGAGAATCTGTCACACCGCCTGCGTGGGAACTGTATGATCTGGCAGAGGATCCCCAAGAACTCAACAATGTCTATGACAACCCTGAATACAAAGTTGTACGCAATCACCTGAAGTCACAATTTTCACAACTGCGACTGGACATTGGCGATGACGGATCACACTACCCTGAGTGCGAAAAAGTTGTGCAGGAGTTCTGGGACTACACTCAAGCTGATCGCGACAAAGCGATCAAAATCTCGCGAGCTTTTCTGATGCAGCGGGAATCTGAACTGGCAGACCTCAGGGAAAAGAAGAAATAGTACTCAGGAGTCTTTCCCGACCGTGCACTGCTACAGAAGAACCCCGATAAACGGGAAACAGGTGCCATTGGCTTGAGATCCTGTGGTTGGCAACCCAGGACCATGAAGAGGGAATGGTGTTCATTTCCTGAATCAACGCCAAGCGTCCATCGACCTGTGCGGCAGGCCTGCAAATATCCATTCACTGTTGGTCAACCGTCTAATTCACTACGATTCACTGACACACACGTTCGCAGTCAATCCATTTTCAACGAGCCCAACGAATGAAAAACATTCGGAACTTTTGCATCATCGCGCACATTGACCACGGCAAGTCGACTTTGGCTGACCGACTGATACAAGCATGTGGTGGCGTGACGCAACGTGAGTTTCAGGATCAAATGCTGGACTCGATGGAAATCGAGAGAGAGCGTGGCATCACGATCAAAAGCAATACTGTTTCTCTTTCATACACAGCAAAGGATGGGCAAGAGTATCTATTGAACCTGATTGATACTCCCGGGCATGTCGATTTTTCCCATGAAGTACGTCGATCCCTAATGGCGTGTGAAGGTGCTTTGATGGTCGTCGACGCATCACAAGGTGTTGAAGCGCAGACGGTAGCGAATCTCTACCTTGCTATGGAATATGACCTGGAACTGCTCGCAATCATCAACAAAATCGATTTGCCTGCGGCCGACATTGACCGTGTGCGTGAAGAAATCGATTCTGACCTCGGCTTGGATCCCTTTGAAGCGATTCCTGTGTCGGCAAAAACTGGCGAAGGGATTCAGGATGTGTTGGAAGGCATTGTCACCCAGTTGCCCTGTCCATCGGGAGATCCGGACGCACCTCTCAAAGCACTTGTTTTTGACGCCCACTTTGACAAATATCGTGGAGTGATCCTGCAATGCAGAATCGTGCAGGGGACACTGAAGCCGCGGCAGGCCATTCACTTCATGCACTCAGGTCGAGACTACAAAGTTGATGAACTCGGCCACAACCAATTCAAACTCAATCCAAAAGAACAACTGAGTGTGGGCGAAGTGGGTTACATCGTTGCAGGCGTCAAGAGTGTTCAGGACATTGAGATCGGTGACACGATCACGGCGCTGGATCGGCAAGCTGATGAACCGATTCCCGGCTACCAGGAAGCCCGACAGGTTGTCTTTTCCTCGGTGTATCCGATGAGCACCGATGAGTATCAGGATCTGACGAAAGCATTGGACAAGCTTGCCATCAATGACGCTGCACTGACTTATGAAAAAGACAGCTCCGCGGCACTCGGCTTCGGATTCCGGTGTGGCTTTCTCGGGTTATTGCATCTTGATGTCATTCAGGAACGCCTGCAGCGTGAGTTTGACATTGGACTTGTCATCTCGGCACCCTCGGTAAAGTACAAACTGAACCTGAAAGATGGCACCACGATCGAGGTGGACAATCCCAGTTACTGGCCTGATCCCACTAATATTGACTCTGCATCCGAACCGTACATCAAGGCTTCCATTCTGACACCAGAAGAGTATGTCGGCCCGGTCATGGAATTGTGCCGTGAACATCGTTCCGAAAGTCAAACCATGAACTATTTGTCAGCGGGCAGAGTCGAGGTGACCAGTGAAATGCCCTTGGGTGAAGTGCTGTTCGACTTCTACGGCAAACTTAAAATGATCACACGTGGATATGGATCGTTTGATTACGTGCCCATCGAATACCGCTCAACTGATGTTGTCAAAGTGGATATTCTCGTCAACAAAGAATCGATTGATGCACTGGCCTATCTCGTCCACCGGGAAAAAGCACGTGCCCGCGCACTGCACTACTGTGAGCAGTTGGCAGAAGCGATTCCACGACACCAATTCAAAATCCCAATTCAAGGAGCGATTGGCGGGACAATCATCGCACGCGCTACCATTCAGCCGTATCGCAAAGATGTGACCGCAAAACTGTATGGCGGTGACGTGACACGCAAGAAAAAGTTGCTGGAAAAGCAGAAAAAAGGAAAGGCCAAAATGAAGCAGTTTGGCAGCGTGAACATCCCTCAGAAAGCCTTCGTCTCCGTCCTACGTGCTGACAAGGATTAAGATCCAGAAACCAAAAAAAGGCAAGCCCAACTGTTTCCAATGATCTGAGTGCAGCCAACACTGCAACCTGTACCGGAGCCTGCACAACGGTCATGACTTGACTGCGAACATCTTGAAGTGACCATGATCACCGACTCACTTACCAGCTTATGATCGAAAGCACGGCCATGACCCGAACTGCCACGGGCGCCCACACATTACCGGGTGAATACTTCACATCCCAGGAACTCTATGACCGGGAAACCGACAGGATTTTCCTGCAACAATGGATCTGTGCAGGTAGAGCTTCCTCCATTCCCGAACCTGGTGACTTCTTCCTGCATGAAATGGATGGCGAAAGTTTTATCATCATCCGAGCTGAATCCGGTCAAATCAATTGCTTTTACAACGTCTGTCGACATCGTGGCACGAGGCTCCAGCAGGATTCGTGTGGACACATCAAAAGCAGAATCCACTGCCCTTACCACGCATGGGGATATGACACCGATGGCAACTTGAAGTCCGCACCGAATATGATGGGGAAGGAAGGTTTTTGTGAACAGGATCATTCGCTTCAAGCCGTAGCATGTGTCATTTGGCAAGGATTTATCCTGATCAATCAAAAACAGCCAGGCACTGATTTCCAAGCTGGCTTCCATGATATCCTGCATCGATTTGACCATTGGCAACTCGAGCGACTGGTGAGTGCGCATGAGATCACCTATGAAGTAGCAGCGAACTGGAAAGTCATCTTCCAAAACTACAGTGAGTGCTATCACTGCTCTCTGGTGCATCCGCAATTGCGCCCCATCACATCAGTTGAAACCGCATCAAATGATTTTGAAGAAGGTCATTTTCTCGGTGGACCGATGATATTGGCCGACGACTTCAAGAGCGTCACGATGAACGGACAATTTTGTGGATCACCATTCAACGACCTGTCCGCAGACGATTTACGACGGGTCTACTTTTACACCCTATGCCCTTCTCTTTTCATCAGCCCCCATCCTGATTACGTACTCACACACCGTATTGAACGGGTGGATGTCAGCTCAACTCGAATCATTTGCAATTGGCTGTTTCCCACTGATGCGATTGAACAGGACAACTTTGATGCCAGTGAGGCAATTGAGTTTTGGGATCTCACCAATCGGCAGGACTGGGAAATCTGTGAACTGACTCAGAAAGGTGTCCAGTCCCGTGCCTATCAGCCGGGCCCCTACTCAGGACTGGAAAGCATGTTAGCGGCCTTCGACCAGCATTACCTTTCCTTGATGGCGATGAATTGATGCAAACCGGACACACGGCTGGCTAGCACGTTTGAGCCCCACCCGCGTGCTTGTTCACCGCTCCAGACGCACGGGTCGGCATCGCCTTGACTCTGGCTCTGCAATCAGGTCGGAATTCGAATCACACAATCCGATCCCGCAGGATTTCATGGGCCGCGTTCATGCCGCAGGCCCCCATGACACCGCCGCCGGGATGGCTGGCTGCGCCACACATGTACAATCCTCGAATCGGAGTCCGGTGGTCTGCCCAGCCAGGAACAGGTCTCATCATGTGCAGCTGATTGAGATTCATGGAACCCTGAAAAATATTCCCTCCCGTCAGCCCATAAGTGCGTTCGATATCGACAGGGCTTAGCACCTGGCGGTGCTCAATCGCTTGTGTGATATTCGGTGCATATTCAGCGACCCTCTCGACACAGCGATCAGCGAATCCTTCCTTGATGTCATCCCAGATGAGTCCTTCTTTGAGCTGGTAGGGAGCATATTGCACAAACATACTCATGATGTGCTTTCCTTCGGGGGCAATGGTCCGATCAACACTGGTTGGAATCGTGATCTCAACAATCGGATTCTTGCTGGGCTCTCCGTACTTCGCATCATCATAGGCCCGTTCTACCTCTTCCAGCGTTTCACCAATATGAATGGTTCCGTTGTGTTGCGGAGCAACACCGGTGGATGGCAAGCAGGTAAAGTTCGGTAACTCAGAAAGCGCTAAATTGATCTTCGCAGTTGCTGAACTGTAATCGATTCGATTGACCGCGGCACGGAAGGGAGACGGCAAATCTCCTTCCTGCAGGAAATGATTGAACGTGAGGTTGGCATCGACGCTGGAAGCTACCACAGAGGCCCCCAGTTCACGTCCGTCACGTAGCAACACCCCCCGGGTTTGGTTTTTTTCAACCATGATCTGGTCAACCTCGCACTCCGTTTCAATGGTGACCCCGAGTTGGCGGCAAACCGTGGCAATCGATTCGGACAAGGCTCCCATGCCGCCTTCGACATAACCCCAAACTCCCCGAGAGCCACCTGCAGTTCCCATCACATGATGCAGCAAGACATAAGCAGTTCCGGGTTGCGAAATTGAGGCGAATGCCCCAATCACCGCATCCGTGGCGAGAGTCGTTTTCAGGACCTCCGTTTCAAACCACCGTTCCAACACGGGCCTTGCTGCGGCTGTCAACAACTCAATCCCTTCAGGGATTGTCTCTTCCATGGACGCCAAAGCCTTACGAAGGGCCCATCCCTTCCGAAGATCCCTCAGTTTTTTTCCCATACCGATTCGACGCCAACTGGAAGGCAACGGTAACAAATCAGGTGCGGCCTGATTCAGAACAGGTTCCAAATGCATCGCGACATCTTCAAGTACACGCTCATAACGAGAAAAAGATTCCGCATCTTTCTTACTGAAACCTGCAATCTGATCAAAATTTTCCTGCTTGTCCGCCCCCAACATCAAGTGCCGCCCATCCCGCATTGGAGTGAAGGACGAAGGGACTCGAGGTAAAATCGTCAGACCGTTCTGCTTTAGCTGTAATTCTGAGATGATCTCCGGCAACAATAAACTGACCACATACGATGCTGTCGAAACCTTGTAGCCAGGCCATAATTCCTCGGTCACGCTACACCCCCCCAACATGGGACGGCGTTCCAGAACACAAACGCTCTTTCCACGCTTGGCAAGATAAGCTGCAGCAATCAGCCCGTTATGGCCTCCGCCAATAATGATGCAATCGTACTTCTTCTGCTCACTCGAACTTGCCATTATCTCTGCCTAGCCTTGGGGCGTACTGAGTGGATCTCCACAGACTCAACCGTTGGAGCGATAAGCAACAACACAACGTTTCCCCATTCAACCATTGGACAGCTTGAATCGCGATGCCCCATCCAGAAATTTGTCTGTAATTTCCAGCTACCGCTACCTTTTGCCATACGATTCACGAGAAGATTACACTCGCCAACGACTTTCGCTGCTGATGCGAACTTGTGATTCAAAAAAGCGGATTCACCACGACCACCCTGAAACGGTGCTCAGACTCCTTCCAGCCACTTTGCCCTCGCCAAGACACCGGTGCCCAAACTCCCATTCACAGGATGATGCTGTGCCATGCACATGATCGCAACTGGGAAAAAACGATCGGTAATCTGAGCGGCCAAATCGAGGATTTCAGAAATAACCTGGTGCTCCCGAAGAATCGCATTCCTTTGATCTTCGGGCACATTCAGACTTTGGAAATTTCAGAACAATGCAATCAGCCTCCACCGTTTTCCACTATATTTCACCGTGAATCGATCACAGCCGAAAAGGACTCCTATCATGCTTCGCCTCACCCTATGCCTCGCCGTCGCTATTGCCCTTTGTTCGAACACCCTTGCTCAGAAGCTTGCCGCTGTGCCGGCTGACATCAACCCTGAATTACCAAATGTTTTGCTGATTGGGGACTCAATCTCAATCGGTTATACAAAACCGGTGCGAGAAAAAATGAAAGGTATCGCAAACGTCTTTCGTCCCGGCACCAACTGTGGTCCCACAACCAAAGGTGTGGCAGAGTTGGACAAATGGTTGGGTGATCGAAAGTGGAGCGTCATTCATTTCAACCATGGTCTGCACGACTTGAAATACATGGGACCCAACAACGAGAATCTTGCAGATCCCAAAAACTCAAAGTCCCGCCAGCAAGTCCCACCAACCCAATACGCTGCTAACCTGAAGAAAATCGCTGAACGCCTGAAAAAGACCGGAGCCATCGTCATCTGGTGTGAAACAACGCCCGTTCCCAAAGGCGTTAAAGGGCGAGTCGTGGGCGACAGCAAAAAGTACAACACGATCGCAGCCAAGGTGGTGCAAGAACTTGGTGATATCCAAACCAATCCGCTATGGCGTGTATCTACCAAAGGAATACCAACCCGTACGGCGAACGTTCACTACACTTCAGAAGGCTCTGACAAACTAGCTGACCAGGTTGTACTCGTCATCAAAAACAACCTGCCATGAGAGTCGAAGAAAAACGCCCTCTCAACACATATCATGCCGAATGAAGGTAAACACTGTTTTCAAAGGACACGGTATTCAAAGGACACGGTGACCCCGCAACGCTTGCTTGAGATGCACCCCAAGCAACCAAGCACAATTACACGTCGGCCACAAAAGAAATCGCTACCAAATTCACAGAGCACCTGATGAAGACGAACAAGAGCGTCAGTCATTCGCCAATCAAGGAACTGTGTGGTTTTGGTCTGGGATGTTTGTTGGGAGGTCTGGCCGGAGTGGTGGTTGGTCTATGGTGTCGCACAGAAGTGGCGATTATCACCAGTTACGGTATTGGCTTTGTCGGCGGAGGTTTCCTCGGTGCACTCATCACAAGACACTTCACCAAATGACAAATGACGAGCATCGCGAGTAAAATCCATGACTGCCACTCATCCAGGATCAATTCTTGCTGAATATGAACCAACCGCCAGATGGCGAGAAACCCTGGAACGCACAGCGACGGCAAGCACAACAAATGATTTCAGCATTCACTAGAACCCCCTTTTGCATCCATGAATGCATGGAATCCTGAATCGGTTGACCGAAAAGTGCAGCGGATGCCTCGTGCCGAATGATTGGTTTTTTGGAAAACTCCGAGATTGCTGTCCAATTCTCAGTCAAAGACGCGGAGTATCAGTATGGACACGAATACTGACCACGAACGATTCACCCGGCTGCTCATCGAACATGAGCCTGAATTGCTCCGGTGCATTCTAGTAGCGGTACCCAATCGCTCGGATGCTCGCGATATCTTACAGGAATGTTCGGTATCGCTTTGGCGCAAGTTCAGCGACTTCGAGCCAGAAAGCCCTTTTGTGCCGTGGGCTTTGGGCTTCGTCAGAATGGAGATTCGTCGCTTCCTGAGAAAGTCTGCACACCGCAACCAATTGACTGAGCGGGCGGCTGCCTTACTCCTGGAGGATCACAAAAATCTGGCCGGGGAACTTGATCATCGTGAAACTCACTTGAAGGATTGCCTTGATCTGCTCTCTGAACGACAGAACGAAATGCTCAATGGATATTACCGCATGGAGTATTCGGTGAGTGACTTATCGCAACGAACCGGACAAACTGTCGACGCTGTCTACAAATCACTCCAACGAATACGTCGCTCGCTTCATCATTGCGTTGAATCCAGAATGCGAGGGGCTGGATCATGAAACGGCAAGAGAATGAACTTTGGCAAGATTTGATCCAACAACACCTGGATGGAATCACGAGCACTGAAGAAGTTAAACAACTGTCCGATCAGCTTGAGTCCTGCTCAGAAACTCGGATGCTCTATTTGAAGCTCCAGCATCTTCACTCGACACTGATGAATGACGAATTCAGTGAACCCTCCAAAACTGAGCCCGAGAATCGTATTCTCAAACTCATCTCAGATCTTGAGCAATCCAACCATATTCTGCAGCGGCGGCGACTGCTCATTTCGTTTGCCTCAATTGCAGCAGCCGTGTTCGTCATCTTGGGCAGTTGGTTACTCTGGAACAGTCAGCCCAAGCGGATTGTGGAAATCACATCAATTCAAGGCGATGTACAATGGACGGGTGATGGTGGAAACGTGATCGAAGCGTTGGAGAATGGGCGATTATTGACGGGCGGCACAATCGAGACTCGCTCTGTCAATTCATTTGTTGAACTGCGTTTTCGAGATAGCTCAACCCTTTCAATCTCCGGAGGAGCAGTGCTGACGCTTGCCGATGATGGACAAAAAAAACTTTATCTTCGATCGGGAATTCTCTCAGCAGAAGTCAAAAAGCAGCAGGAACAGTACCCGATGATTGTTGTCACACCGGCGGCTCGCCTCGAAGTCCTGGGAACACGATTTGACGTGATGGCCAACCCTGAGCGGTCAAAAATTTCCGTCCGGCAAGGTCTGGTTCGCGCTGTCCGCATGTCCGATGGAAAATCAGTCAATGTCGCGGGTGGCCATTCCGCAATCGCATCTACCGAAGTGGAAAGTGACTTTCTATCAAGACGCGCTGATCAAGCTGTTCAGGAATGGACGGCAAATCTCGAGCAGGATCACAAACAGGGTGAGGGAGAGTTCGTATCGGCAATGGTAGCTTTGAGATTCGAAATTCGTGATGCCTTACAACGCGGTGAAGTGCTTCGGTCCCAAATACCTGAGGTTTATGGGGAGCGACTTGCGACCATCAGCGAAATGCAAGGTGTTTTGAAAGCCCAGCCAAAACAGATACGCCACAGTCAATTCGGCAATGTCATCCAGATTGCCACCTTGCACGTCAATCGCGATCAAACGAATCCTGTTGTTTTGAGTGAACAGAGCGTATTTCGAGTTCAGGGGAAAGTTGTTTCTCCAGCCCAAATTCACGTCGGGATCGGAGCCTTTGGAACCACACGAGCAAGTGCGGGCCGTTTTCTCACATCACGTAACGTCAACGGGAAATTTGATCTGGAAATTCCTGTCGAGCAGTTTCGTCCCTTTCGTGGACGTGGTGACACCACTTCACCCGAGGGAATGGAAGTCTTTCACTGGTTCTGCCTGACATCCGATACCAATGCCGAACTTGAAATTTCATCTGTCGAATTGAAAACCGCGACAAATTAGAAATACTCCTGTACATACCTAAAATTCCAACCGGAGAACCTTGATCAAATGACCAATCAACCAACACGGACTGCTGTTCAATTGAGTGTGGCAATCTTTGTCATTGGCATGCACGCAGCTACTTCGTTGAACTTGGCTTTTTCGCAAGAGATCAAATACGAAGATCGCATCGGATCGAACAAAGACTTTGACATGTGTGAAGACTTTCGATTCAAGCAAATCACAAAGCTTGTGAACGAAGGAAAAATTTCACAGCAACAAGGCTACAACATCTGGAAACGCATCCGGTCAGACAAAGATGAAGTCAAGAACGTCCTAAGCAGTGCTGTTGCAGCCAACGAACTGACCCAGAATCAAGCGGATCGATTGCTCCCATTGATCGATGCCAAGATGACTTATCTCGACAGTCGACACGGTCGTTTTGGCCAGCCCAAAGATCTCGTTGATGGCCAATTCAAGCCAGGGGAAGTGAGTACCAAGAACCGTGCCGCAATCTATCAGCGACTGGTTGCTGCCAATCAACTCGGAAAGGTGTACGACTACGACGTCGCTTCGATCATGAAGCAACTCTATGCAGGCTTTGATCAGGAAAAGGCCCCACTCGAAGAAGTTGCCATCTATCGAGGAGCACTGAACCCTCGCATTGCGCAAAGCGGTTCTCAGACCCGCGTCCTTCAGATGGCACAAATGCAGCGTGACCAAAAGAAAAGTGGCCAGAAATCTCGTGCTGGTTACGGCGGTGCTGAACTCAAGATTGTGGACCCGGCTGATTGGATCAAGGATCTCGAAAAACCGATCTACTCCGGGCCGCAACCCGGTGAAAAGGTTCCCTCTTTGACAATGCTCAACCTCCGTGGAGACAAGGCGGGTCAACAACTGGATCCCATTGATTTAGCTGGCGACAAACTGCATCTCATGTTCTTTGTCAGCCAATCCCGCACCTTCGGCCGCTTCCTTGGCCAACTAAGAAAACAACTACAGTCCATCGAAGACAACTCCAATAAGCCTTGGGCGATGTCGGTTATCGTTTGCACCGATGATGCGAATGAAGCTGAAAAAAGTTTCGCGGTGCTTGATCAGCGTTATCCCAAAAGTCTTGTTGTGGGACTGTCCCAAGATGGTTCGGCTGGCCCTCCTGCGTACGGACTGGACAAAAACCTGACTGCTACTGTCATTGTTGCCAAGAAAGGCAAAGTCCTGCACAACCTGCCGTATGCCGGCAATGCCTTCTATACGCAACCTCACATTCTCGGCGCCATCGCCAAGGCCATGGAGGTCGATCACGATACGCTGCGCAAATACATTAGCGATACGCCTGGCGATGCTGCCGCGCAAGCCTATGGACGAGGCATGCAGCGGAAACAAGAAGACTCAAAAACACCGGAAAAATCTGGGTTCCGTGAAAAAATCACTCCACTGGTCGTCAACAACAAAATCACTCGTGCTGACGCTGGCGAATTGTTGCGGACCTCAGGAAATGAAACAGGTCTCAAGTCCAAAGTGGAAGAACTCCTTAACGCAAACAAAATCACTCGAGAAGAAGCAAAGGAACTATTGAGTACTGAACCGGTCGACGGGAAACGTCGGCGTGGCGAACCCAATCGTTAATGCACCAGAGTCGGTCTTGCATTCTCTTCCAAGTCAAGGAACCGCAGCCCTGCGCGGGCCACTGAAATCATGAAAATCAAATTCGCAGTTTTTCTCGCTACTTCGCTCTGCTTTGGTACTGCCATGAGCGGGTTTTCTATGGATGCGCCTGCTCCCGTTGCCGAAGTCAAGAGCGAAGAACTCGACGATACTGTCGACTTCAAAAACGACTTGATTCCCATGTTCACGAAGTTGGGATGCAACGCCGGGAAATGCCATGGATCAGCGATTGGACGCGGTGATTTCAAGTTATCACTCTACGGTGGACTGCCCGAGGCCGACTATGACGAGATTGTACGAAGACTGGGCGGACGGCGTGTCAATCTGACCGATCCGGAGTCCAGTCTCATTTTCATGAAACCTGCCGAGTTTGTTGAGCATGGCGGCGGCGAGATTATCGATGACGGTGAAAATGCTCGACTGTTGCTCGCTTGGATTCGGCAGGGTGCAAAATACATCGAGCAGCGTCAACTCAAGCACGTGCAAGTCACTCCCAATAGGTTTATTGCGAACCAGATCGGTGAACTGACCCCACTAAAAGTTCTCGCTCATTATCAGGACGGATCAACTCGTGATGTCACAAACCTGACTCAGTTTGCTGCCGATGATACGTCGGCGGTTACTGTTGACAGCAAATCTGCAACCGCCAAGGTGTTGCGTACCGGTCGACACCTCGTCATCGCAAGATACTCTACGGAAGTGATCCCGATCGAATTGGTAGTGCCCATCTCAGAGAAGATGATTGATCACTCTACCGAGCCGCGCAACAACTTTGTGGACAAGGAAGTGCTTGCGGCAATTTCTGAGCTTCGCATTCCGGTTTCACCCCTGGTCGACGACCGGGCATTCATGCGTCGGATTACCTTGGATCTAGCCGGAACGTTACCCGAGTACCGACAAGAAAGAGAAATGCGGGAGTTGAATCGAGAAACACTCGTCGACGACTTGCTCGCCTCCCAAGCATTTATCGACTTCTACGCCCTGAAGTTGGCGAAACTACTCAGAATCCATTCCAAAGTTGACAAAAACCGGGTCAACACCACACCACAAGCAGCTAGAGCATTTCATGATTGGCTTGCCATTCAGTTGCGTAACGGAGTCGGCTACGACCATATGGTCCGGGAAATCATCACAGCGACAGGTGATTCATCCGTGTATGGTCCCGCAACTTTCTATACCACGGTGGAGGATGCCAGACTGCAAACAGAATTCGCCACTGAAGTTTTCATGGGTAGTCGTATGAAGTGTGCCAACTGCCACAATCATCCATTGGACAAGTGGACACAAGATGACTTCCACGGACTGACAGCCATGTTCGCAAAACTGACACGAAGTCAGGTCATTCGCATCAATCCGTTTGGCAAGAACATACACCCCAATACTGGGGAAGCTGCCCTGATGAAGATTCCGGGCGGCGACTTTCTGCCAAAGGACATGAAAGATGGACGGGCTGTCTTTTCCGATTGGCTGACAGATCGCGACAATCCGTACTTTGCCAAGGCGATGGTCAATCGGCTCTGGAAATCGCTGATGGGTCGCGGACTTGTCGAGCCACTCGATGATTTTCGATCAACCAACCCTGCGACTCATCCGGACTTGCTGAATCAGTTGGCTGATGACTTCATCAATCATGGCTATGACATTCGCCATACACTAAAAGTCATCGCGTTAAGTTCGACCTACGCTCGAAGTACGAATCCAATCGAAGGAAACTACTCTGACAATCGGTTTTACTCGCACAGGGTGCAGTCGCCTGTCGAGCCAGAGGTACTAGCCGATGCAATCTCTGACGTGCTGGGAGTTGCCGGCAATTACGGACAAGAAACCCCCGGCACACGGGCGATCGAACTGAAAGATGGCTCCATTCGCTCAGACGCATTGGACATACTTGGCCGCTGCAATCGCACCAAATCGTGTGAGGGAACCCCTTCGCCGATCGGACCACTGGCACAAAAACTTCACCTGTTCAACGGTGAGTTGTTGAATAGTCGCATCGGCGCTGACGGTGGGCGACTTGACCAACTTATCAAGTCGAAAAAAACATCAATGGAAATTGTCAACGAGTTTTACCAGACAGCCTTGAATCGACGACCCAATGAGCAAGAAGTCAAATTCCTCTCACAATTGTTCAATGACAAGAAGACTTCGATCCAGCAACGTGCTGCCTTGGAGGATTTTGTCTGGAGCATCGTGACCTGCAAAGAATTTGTGACCAACCATTAGCAGATCTGTCCCTTTCAGGAATGGTAATCCCGGGTTTAAGCGACGGACTTCCGAAATTTCAAGCGACGGACTTCCGAAATACAGTGCAATCATCAAGCAAAAGAAGATCCATGAACACTTCTATACGATGCGACGGCGTCACTCGCCGCAACTTTGTCCGTGTCGGAGGCCTGACTGCATTGGGCCTGGGCATGGGGAATTTCTTGCAGCTTCAACGTGCTACTGCAGCCAATCCACTCTCGAGTTCGAGCAAAGCCGGCAAGGCCAAAGCTTGCATCCTGATTTGGCTCGACGGCGGCGCAAGTCATCTGGACACATTCGACCCCAAGCCCAAGACACCATCCGAGGTACGCGGCCCATTCGATTCGATTGGCACCAACTTGCCTGGTATCCGCATCAGTGAACACTTGCCGCAAACTGCCAAGCTGATGGATCAGCTGGCGTTGATTCGCAGCGTCACTTCTCCGTTCGGAGTGCATAACTTTGCAGCCCAATACCTGATGACCGGATACAAACCTACGCCAGCGCTCGAATATCCCGCGATGGCTTCAGTCGTTGCACATTTGCGAGGGCAAAACGGAGTTTTGCCAGCCAATATCGCCATCCCCCACTTGATTTCACGCGATGCTGCCACACTTGGTAACGGTTTTCTTCCCAATAGCACCAAGCATTTTTCCTTGGGCAGCGATCCTGGCAAGAGGAGCTATAAAGTTCGGGATCTTGATTTTTATCAAGGCCTTGATCTCTCGCGACTCGATCGTCGACGAAAGATCGTCAATGCAATGAACGAATACGGGAACCTGAAATCCCAACACAAAGGTCCAAGCGATCCTGACTTGGAACGTGCCTACAACGTAATCGCATCCGACGAAGCCAAAGCGGCATTCAACCTGGAAGAGGAACCCAGCAAGGTACGTGAGTATTACACGCTTGATCCGCGAGCTAACGTTCACGACTCCAACAACATTGGCCAACAATGTCTTCTGGCCCGCCGCCTGGTTGAACGAGGCGTGCCTTTTGTCACCGTAAACAACACTGGCTGGGATAACCATCTGGATTTGGCGACCTATGCAAACCGTAATCCGGGCGATCTGCGCTCTGCATCGCACGCTCTGATCCCGGGTATGGACAAAGCTCTTGCCGCTTTGATTGGAGATCTGAAGGATCGTGGGATGCTTGACGAAACATTAGTTTTGGTGATGACAGATTTCGGCCGGACACCAAAAATCAACAGCACAGGGGGTCGAGACCACTGGCCTAATTGTTTCAGCGTTGCAATGATCGGTGCTGGTATTCAAGGTGGGCAAGTGATTGGCGCAAGTGACGCGTTGGGCGAGTTCGTCAAAGATCGACCCATCACCCCAGGCGACCTTTCATCAACCATTTACACACTCCTTGGAATTGATCCAAAACATGAACTGCTTACGCCGGACGGTCGCCCCATTCGTGTCGCGCCACAGGAATCAGAAGTAATTGAGGAGCTATTGGGATGAAAAAATGGATCCATGATTCTTTGTCACTGTCGACTCCCGGCCTGCTTTCGATTTTGGTCGCCTCGCTGCTCTGGACCTCTACCCTATGCGGACAGAACCCACCAGTCACAGCCGTTGTATTCACGCCCGACGGCAAGTCGATCGTCAGCTGCTCACAAACAGGATTGCAAGTCTTTAGCTGGCCTGACTTGCAATTGCAAAAGACTGTCAGGGTCGCCTATGCCAATATACACTGCATGACATTTTCGCCTGATGGACAGCGACTGGCGACCGGAGGAGGAAATCCGTCGGAGGAAGGTGTGGTTGAAGTTTTTGCCTGGCCCGAGTGTAAATCGGAAATGCAATTGTCTAACCACAGTGACTCTGTCACGTCGATCGCCTGGCGAGGAAACAACCAATTGGTCTCCGCAAGTCTCGATCGCTCTTTGACACAATGGAACTTGAGAACAAAAAAGGCTGTCAACACCTATCTTGGCCACTCCCGTGGAGTCAGCTCAGTGTGCATTCTTAACAGTGGTGAAATGGTCACTGCGGGACACGATCAATCAGTTCGTGTCTGGCATGCCGAATCGGGAAATTTGATACGCAGTATGAACCAACACTCAATGCCCGTTAACTCGATGGCGCTCTGCCCTGCATCCTCCGGCAAGCCAATGGTCGCGACAGCTGCCAAAGATCGCACGATTCGTTTTTGGCAGCCCACGATTGGCCGAATGATGCGTTACGTCCGTCTCGATTCTGAACCGCTTGATATCGCATGGATCAGTGATTCACTGATTGCTGCCAGTTGCGTTGACGGTCAAACACGCGTGGTCGATGCCGAAAATGTAAACGTCCTTCAGTCAATTCCTGTGTTTGAAGGCTGGGCTTATACGGTCGCTCACCATCCAAATGA